>JBAUOE010000086.1:0-11714 GCA_049579585.1 Solirubrobacterales bacterium
AAGTCAGGCACTGTCACCGCAGTTGTGACCGTCAGGTCCAGCAACGGACTCAAGACGGTCAGGAGCGTCCGTACGGCTCTGAAGCGCTAACACAGCATCACAAGGGGAGGGACCAGGACGGGCGGCCATGAGGGCCGCCCGTCCTGTTTGCAGCGGCCATACCGGGTGGATTCCCATGGTTAAGGGAAAATAAAGTCCGGTCGGTCCGGCATCAACGGTCGGTGATTGAACCTCCAGCGTGTTTCCGGAAGAACTCCGAGGTATCCCGATCACACGCAGGGCCCGTTGTGTGATAAAAGTCCGTCCCTAAGAAGAAGTAAAAAGCGGAGAAGCTTTCTAGTTCAGGGAGTCGACCTTTTTAGGGAAAAGGCAAGGCAGGCTCGTAGGGAGTCTTGAAGTGGCCTTGAGCCGCGCAATTGAAACGGACGAAAGTCCAAAGGGAGGAAGTAAGAACGTGAACGCTGCGCTGTTGGGACCCAGGCAGGGAGAATCATCGAAAGCTCGTCATCTGAGCTTGATCGGTTTTGTGGTTGCAGTTATGGCGATGATGCTTTTCGTCGTGCTGCCGGCTAACAACGCTTCCGCCGCCAGCGTCACTAATCCCGGGCCAACTGATCTGACGATCAACTCCGGATTCATCAAACTCGGCTCCGTCATTGAACAGTCAATCGATGAGCTCCCGGAAGAGCCGGTAATCCACGGCGCCGTCGACAGCGCCGGAGTGTTCACCGCCCCGCCTGAAGGCTTCGTCTTCGGACAGCTTGTTTTTGAACTTGAAGACGTCGCCATCGTCGGTGACGTCACTTTCGGCATCGACATCGTGCCGACCACGCCGATCACCGGCAGCATCGACCCGATCACCGGTGAAATGAACGTCCTGATCAACATCAGGATCAAGGCCACCAAGATCGCCGGCAGCAGCCTTGCTGACGTCGGTAGTAACTGTTACGTCGGCACAATCGCCAACCCGATCGTGCTCAACATGAGCACCAGCACGACCGCCACGGTCACCGACACACCGGGACTCAGCCTCGGCGGAATCCCGTACGACCCGGGCACCGGAACCGCACGCGTAGCCAACAAGGACTTCGCTGCCCCGGCACAGACCGGTTGTTCAGGTCTCGCCGCCAGCATGATCGACGACCAGCTCGGACTGCCCTCCCCGTCCGGAGCAAACGCCGGTGAGTTCGGCCTGACCGTCAGCCCGGCTCCGATCTCGACCGCGACGATCACGATTGACACCAAGCCGTCACTCCTGACCAACCAGACCAACGCCAACTTCGCTTTCAGCTCAAACGTTGCCAGCGGACTTGACTACGACTGCAAACTGGACGGTGGAGCCTGGACACCCTGCAACTCCAAGACCGCCAGCTACACCGGTCTCAGCGACGGCAGCCACACCTTCGACGTTCGTGCCCTGGCCAGCGGCAACCCGGCCGGCACCCAGACATACACCTGGACCATCGACACGGTGCTGCCGATCTTCACGGTCAACGGAGCCCCGCTCGGACTGACCAACCAGAAGAACGCCAACATCAGCTTCTCGTCCAACAAGCCGGTCAGCCCGGTCAGCTGCCAGCTCGATGCCGAACCAGTCATCACCCCCTGCAGCAGTCCACGCGCCCTGACCAACCTGTCCGACGGACCGCACAGCTTCAGGGTCTTCGGAACTGACGACGTAGGCAACGAAGGAACGACCACCAAGAACTGGACGGTCGACGCAACCAAGCCGACCGTGACCATCGATTCCGGTCCGCCGCCGGTTTCACCGACCCAGCAGGTCACTTTCAACTTCACCAAGGCCGACAACCAGACCCCGAACCCGGCAGCCACCTGCCGCGTCACGGAAAACCCGGATACAACCCCGGTTGTGGTCCAGAACTGGACCGCCTGCTCCTCGCCTGACATCCAGATCAGGGCGAACGGCTTCTGGAAGTTCGAAGTCAGGGTCACCGATAACGCTGGCAACGTCAGTGACATCGCCGCCTACCAGTGGGAAACCAACTCGAACGAACCGTCGATCGACCAGCTTGACGGTCCCGCCGGTGGATTCCAGAACAACTCCGGAGGAACCACCACCCACGGTGGCACCTTCCAGTTCACCTCGGACACACCCCTGTCAACCTTCGAATGCTGGCTCGACGAAGTTTCGCTTGGTGCCTGCACCTCGCCGATCGACTTCGACGTCAACGACCATCCGGAACTGGTTTCCGGAGAGCACAAGTTCGAAGTCAAGCCGACCGGACCTTCACTGGTCGCCGGTCAGCGGACCCCGTACGTCTGGTCGATTGACAATGACGACCCGACCCTGACCGTTGACATCGCCCCGGCTGCGAGCAGCAACATCAGCCAGGCAGTGTTCGAATTCAGCGCCGACGGAACCGGCTCGCCGGTAAGTGTTGAGTGCAAACTCGACACGGCAGCATGGGCACCTTGCGACTCGGTCTCGAGCCACGAAGTGACTGTCGCCGACGGCCCGCACGTAATGCGCATGAAGGCGATCGACGGCGCTGGACTTCAGTCACCCGTCCGTACCGCCAACTGGATCACCGACACCGTTTCACCGACGGCTCTGATCACCTCGGCGCCATTGTCGAACGACAAGAACTCAAGCGCACCGTTCACCTTCAACGTGAACGATGACCGCAGCGGTGAAACCGCAAGCTGCAAGCTCGACAGCGGTTCCTCGGTTGCCTGTGCTTCGCTCGGTAACCAGAGCTACAGCGGCCTGGCCGATGGCCTCCACACCTTCACCCTTACCGTGAGAGATGCGGCCGGCAACACGGTGGTGCGCACCCACAACTGGCGCAGCGACACCACCGCGCCTGCCCTGAACATCAGCGAAGGCCCGGCCAACCCGACCGATGCCCTCACCGCATCGTTCAAGTTCACCCAGTCGGACACCGGCTCGGGCGTCCAGTCAGTCACCTGTCAGATCGACGGTGGCAGCAGGACCCCATGCTCAGTCGACTCATCCGGATACAAGCATTACCCCGGACCGTTCCTCGCCGGTAACCACCGTTTCGAGGTTCAGGTAACTGACGTCGCCGGAAACGTGACCACCAGCGGATACGACTGGTACCGCGTCCCGTCGCAGACCGACGTGGCCATCTCGACCCAGCTGGTCCAGACCAAGGACACAAGCTCGAGCATCGAGTTCGTCTCGAACAACGAGAACGCCAACTTCGAATGCAAGCTCGACGCCGGAGCCTGGGGTGCCTGCACCTCACCGGCCAGCTACACCGACCTGAGCGAAGGCGACCACGTCTTCTCGGTCAGGGCGATCAACCAGGCCGGACAGCGTGGCCTCGAGAAGTCAAAGGGATGGAAGATCATCTCCGACGAGCCGATCGTCGAGCCTTGCCCCGATGGCACCACCGGAACCCCGCCGAACTGTGTGACCGATCCGGTAACGGATCCTTGCCCCGACGGCACCACGGGAACACCGCCGAACTGTGTGGAGATTCCCGCGAGTGAATGTGAAGACGGCCAGATCGGCACGCCGCCGGACTGCAAGACGCCCCTGTCACCGATCAAGAAGCCGACCAACGCGGCCGGCACCTTCGACGGCAAGATACTCAGCATCCGCCTCAAGTGCGGAAGCCGCTTCAAGCCCACCTGCAACTCCATGAAGGCCATAGCAATGACCGACATGAGCAAAAAGGGCAAGAAGATGAGCTCGGCGGTCAAGACCAAGATCAAGGCCGGCAAGTGGAAGCTCGTCACCTTGAAGATCAAGTCCCAGTACAGGGATGACGTCGAAGCGATGACGGCGATCAACCAGAAGACCCTCACGGTCCGGGTTGACGTCAAGTACAAGAAGAAGGGCAAGAAGGCCAGCAAGCGAGTGTTCCCGACCTACAAAGTCAGGGCAAAGGGTTAGGTGAGCAGGTTGAGGATCAACGAACTCATCGAAACCAGGAATCAGGGAGAAACAATGGGAGCCAAGCAAATGACATCACTCGTCCATTCGACCGGAGGATCCGCCACGCGGCGCCTCATGGTCCAGATCAGCGTTCTGGCAGTTGCCTTCGCGGCACTGTTCGCAATCGCCACAGCCGACCAGGCCAAGGCCGTACCGGCAGTCGGAAACCCCGGCACTTTCACGGTCACCTGGGGCAGCGCTGGCAGCGACGGTTTCCGCTGGGCACCCAACGACCTGAACGAGGGCAATTTTCCGATCAGTGGGCAGAACGGCGGTGGCTACCAGGTCAACGTTGATGCCAACGGCAACATCACCCCGATCACCTACCCGAGCTTCCAGAGCGGCGTTTCCATTTACACCTCCTGCCTCACTGGCGCTTTCCTCTGCATCGGCGCTCCAAGCGGAGTCAAGTCTTCGCCGGAAGCCGGCAACAACGGCTCTTGGACAGGCTCGATCAACCCGACTTCGGGAGTCATTAACCTGGCGATGCCGATGCGAGTCCGCATGCAGTCGAACTCCGGCTCGTCGATCAATGACTGCTACGTCGGCAGCAACGCGTCACCGATCTCGATCAATCCTTCAACCTCGAACAGCGGCGGCACCCCGTACAACTTCGCTACCGGTACCGCTCGAGTAACGGATTCAGGGTTCAATTCTCCGGCCCCGGGCGGAGCCAACGGTGGCAGCGGTTCAAGCTACTGTGACCGCACCAACAGCTACCCGAGTGTTGGGCTGCCCAGCACCGATACACACGCATACATTTCGATGACCATCAAGAACGGTTCCGGCGTGCCGGTCAAGCCCTGGCCTGTGCGCGCAGAGCTTTCGATCTCACCGGAACCGGTTGGCGTCGGACAGACCGCCACCCTCGACGCTTCCGCTTCGGCAGTTGACGACGGTGTCCAGGCCTGTGCCGTACCTTCACCGGCCGAGCCGGACTGTGGTTACCGCTGGGACTTCGACAACAACGGCAGCATCGACGCCGTGACCAACACCCCGACCACCACGACCACTTACGCCACGGCGGGAACGGCCACCTCGGCCGTCACCATCTACGACGTGAACGGCAAGGCTTCCGACCCGACCACGGCTTCAGTGACAGTTCAGTCGCTGCCACTGGCTCAGGTCGACTCCGGACCGGCGACCACGAAGGAACTGGCTTCGGTCTTCACCTTCTCGATCCCGAGTAACCCGTACAGCGCCACCTTCCTGTGCTCACTTGACGGCGCGACCTTCGCCGCCTGTGACTCCGGCGACACCTTCAACGCCGTTCAGGCGCTGGACACAACCGGATCGCACAACTTCAGGGTCCGTGGCATCACCCCGGGTGGAGTCATCGGCCCGATTGACACTTACAACTGGACCATCGACCGGGTACTGCCCCGGGTCACGATCGCTCCCGGCTCGCTGCCGGCCGATCCGACCCAGGACACCTCGGCTGACTTCCAGCTCACCGCTGACAAGCCCGGCTCCTCACTCGAGTGCCAGATTGATAGCGGCACCTGGGACGCATGTGGAACCAACTCGGTCGGTTCACAGGCCTACAGCGGCCTCGCTTCAGATCCGGCCACGCTCCACACCTTCAAGGTGCGGGCGACGGACTCACTCGGCAACATCGGTGGCGACGGCAACCCCGGCGGCGCTGAGTACCAGTGGACGGTCGACCTCGAAGCACCACAGGTCACCTTCTCCAGCACCCCGACCGATCCGTCCTCGAATACCTCACCGTCATTCGGCTGGACCAACAACGAGCCGATTTCAAGCGCCCAGTGCCGCCTCGACCGCGGCATCGGTAACGGCGCCTGGGGCCCCTGTGACGGCCTGACCACCAGCCAGGTCCACAACCTCCAGGACGGCAACTACCACTTCAAGGTGCGCACGATTGACATCGCGGGCAACTTCAGCCCGGTAGCTACCTACAGCTGGCAGATCGAGACGGTCAACCCGAATCTCGAGATCACCCGCGCCCCGGCCGTAAACGCCAAGCGCAGCGTCGCTGTCTTCGAGTACGTATATGAAGCCGGCACAACCGCCACCTGTCAGATCGACGCCCAGCCGGTACAGGATCCCTGCACCAGCAACTTCGGCCCCGGTGACCCGGGCACGCTGAAAGGCAAGATCTCCTACGACTTCCTCGCTGAAGGTGCGCACACCTTCTCGGTAACGGTCGAAGACATCGCCGCCAACACGACGACCCAGGTCTTCATGTGGAACGTCAAGACGATCCAGCCGCTGATCAGCATCGATCCGGGCAGCGTTCCGGCCGCCGCGGCCCTTGACGGTAACGCCAGCTTCGTGCTGACAACCGCCAACGGCGACGCCGAATGCCAGCTCGATGGAAGTGGCTGGGCTCCGTGTGATTCCAACTCCGCTCAGTCCTACACCGGACTCGCGGACGGCTTCCACACCTTCGAAGCGCGCGGTACCGACGCTTCCGACAACAAGAGCGCGATCGACGAGTACTCATGGCTGGTAGTGAGCCAGGCCCCGCAGATCACGTTCAACAGCACACCGGCGGCCAACACCAAGATGACCACCGCGCCGTTCACCTACACGGTGGTTTCGGCCGACCCCGGTGTCCAGACCGTTTGTTCGGTAGATGGTGGAGGCGACAGCGCCTGCTCCAGCCCGACCATCCTCACCGGCCTGGCCGATGGTGCTCACACCATTGACGTGACCGCCACCGATGCTGCTGGCACGCAGACCACCGAGTCCTACGGTTGGAACGTCAAGGCCAAGATCCCCGGACTCGGCTTCGATTCGACGCCGGACGCCCACAGCAACTCCGCAGTGGCCGACTTCGCTTTCTCAAGCGATGAGGATCCGAACGTCACCTACGACTGCAAACTGGACGGAAACGCCTGGGCACCATGCACCTCGCCCAAGCAGCTCACCGGCCTTTCGAACGGCAATCACAGCTTCAGCATCCGGGCAACCGACTCGGTCACCAACGCTGCGGTTGAACAGTTCGACTGGAACGTCGACACAGCCGCTCCGACAGTGAGCTTCACCCAGACACCCGCCGCCAGCACCACCAAGGTTGCGGAACTGGTCAAGTTCAACGCCAGCGAGAGCGGAGTCAGCTACACCTGCAAGCTCGATTCAGGTTCGGCCGCTCCGTGCTCCTCGCCCTGGTTGCTCGAGAACCTGAGCATTGGAGCCCACACCCTGCTGGTTCACGCCACTGACGCCGCCGGCAACACAGGCGCCGACGCAGCGGTCAACTGGACCATCAACGCCGTCGCACCTGCCGTCCGCGGAAGCGGAGTGCTCAGGACAGCAGCGGTCTGCCCCGGAGGTCTCGATGCCAGCTGCACCGTGACCGTCAGGGCATTCACCAGCAAGACCGGCAAGCCCGTCTCGAAGAAGAAGACAGTGCGCCTCAAGTCCGGTCAGAAGAAGCAGGTGAAGCTGAAGCAGAACAAGCTCAAGTCAGGAAAAGTCGTAATTCGCCAGAAGATCAAGGCCGGCAAGAAGCACAAGGTCCGTTATCGCAAGGCAAATTCAGCCAAGGCCAGGGGCTAGGGAATCGCGCAAGCGAGCCCAGGGCCGAGAGAAAGCAAGATGAAGAGCAGGGGAGACAGCACGATGTCGATTGTCAACACGGCCGCCAAAAGCGGCAAGTCAAGGGAGGTAGCAGCAAAAATGGAGTCCGGAAGAAAGATTGGGCGTTTCGGCGCGATCCGTTTGGTGCTCGCCACCATGCTTGCACTGCTGGTACTGCCAGCAGCCGCAGCTTCAGCAGACCAGGTATCCAATCCCGGCTCTTTTGACATGTCGATCACCGGAGGATCGCTCCAGATCGGCAGCCTCCCGGAAAACGACATCCTCGACTTCGGCGCACCCACGCTTTCCGGCACCGTTGACTCGGCTGGTGTTGTCGCGGTTCCATCCGCAGGCGTTGACTTCCCCAGCAAATACGCGACGACCATCCAGGTCAGTGGCAACCCGGTGGACGTCGACCTTTCGATCGAGCCCGCCGGTGACGCCGCCGGCACGATCGACCCCGACGCAGGCAGCCTCGCGCTCAGCCTGCCGGTCAAGATTCTGGTCGAAGGTTCAGGCGGCAGCCCGGACTTCGGTCCGAACTGCACGATCGGCACCGACCTGAGCCCGATCGCACTCTCACTGACCTCCGGTGACACCGCGGCGGCGAACCCGATTTCGGGCACACCGTTCAATCAGGACGACGGCACCGGCAAGATCGTTGACAACAACTTCACCATTGCCGCGGTTTCCGGTTGCGACAAGATCGGCGGCGTCATTCCGGTCGATCCCGCAATCAACAGCGAAGCCGGACTTCCGGCAGCAGCCGAAGCCAGCAACGCCAAGTTCGACTACGAGATCACCTCGGCCCCGGTCGGCGAGATCGACGCTGCTTACACCACTGACAAGACCAGCGGAAGCGCTCCGCTCGCAGTTTCGTTCGATGCCAGCACATCCAAGTCGCGCATCGTCAACTACAGCTGGGACTTCGGTGACGGAAGCCCCGTAGCCGACACGGTTGACCCGACGATCGTTCACGCCTACACGGCATTCGGCACTTACCAGCCCGAACTGACCGTGACCCGGGCGAACTCGGACACCGATACCTACCAGGGAGACGAAATCGTCGTCGCTGGAGCGATCACCACCTTCACCCAGGAAGCCGCGGCCCTGAGCAACGAAAAGAGCCCGACTTTCGAGTTCAGCTCGGACACACCGCCGGCGACCTACGAATGCCGCGTCGATGGCGGATCCTGGAGCTCCTGCACCAGCCCCAGGACCCTGAACAACCTGCCTGATGGCGCCCACACCTTTGAAGTACGGGCCAGCCATTTCGCTTCGGTCGGCGTTGTCGCTTCGGCAACACCGTTCACGATTGATACCGCCAAGCCGGTCGTTTCAATCGACTCGGCCCCTGACGCCCTGATCGGCACCGGCGTAACCGAAGGAACGGTTGAGTTCTCGGCCGACGACCCGACAGTTGACTTCAGCTGCCGTTACGACGGAAGCGGAAGCGACCCGTTCGAGCCCTGCATCTCGCCCAAGGAACTCACCTGGGCAGCCGCAGATGGCGATCACAAGTTCGAAGTCAAGGCAGTCGATGACCTCGGCAACGCCAGTGACGTCGTTGATGCCGAATGGACAGTCGATGTAACTGCACCGACGACCACCATCGATTCATCACCGGTCAGCCCGAATGGATTCTCCGATGACCCCCGTGCCGCCTTCACCTTCAGCGCGAACGAGCCGGGCAGCAGCTTCATCTGTGAATTCAACGGTGGCGGCGAACGCCCGTGTGAAAGCGGAGTTCAGGCCGGTACCGGTGACCAGGGCAGCCAGGATCGCCTCGGTGACCCGGTTGAAGGAACCAACACCTTCACCGTGTGGGCCGTTGATGACATCGGTAACCGTGATCCCGCTGGCGCAACCGCCAGTTACGAATTCATCGGTGAGCAGCCCGAGATCAGCATCATCAGCGGACCTTCAGGCAGCACCACTTCAAACACGGCCTCCGTGGTCTTCCAGTCCAACAACCAGGATGTCACCGACTTCGAATGTCGCGACACCGAAGTTGGCGGACCGTGGGCTTCCTGCACCCCGGGTGTTCTGAACCCGCGCCTCGGCAAGGCTGACCTCGCTGGCCTCAGCGAAGGTGCCCACAACCTGGAGATCCGTGGCGTCAACGCCATCGGCGCCGAGTCCAAGGGCTCGAACGTCGCCAGCGTCAGCTGGATGGTTGACAACACGCCTCCGACCGTGTCCGTTGCTTCCGGTCCGGAAGAAGGTTCATTCCAGAACACAGACAGCGCCACCTTCGGGTTCGCTTCGTCTGAAGAAGACGTCACCTACTCCTGCCGCCTTGATGGCGCCGGAAGCTGGAGCTCCTGCGACAACCCCGCAGAGTTCACCGGACTGAGCGACAGCAGCCACACCCTCAGGGTGCGTGCGACTGACGCCGCCGGCAACGTTTCGAACGATCCCGCAGTCAGGAACTGGAACGTCGGTCAGCCCGGCGTCACCCTGACCTCGACCCCGGTGGCGATCAGCCCGACGGCCACAGGCACCTTTGAGTTCTCCGGTGCCGGACCGTTCGAGTGCCGCCTCGATCCGACGACGGCCAACAACTCCAACGACACCGGCTGGAGCGCCTGCACCAGCCCGAAGAGCTACCCCGGTCTGAGCGACGGCAGCCACCTGTTCCAGGTGCGCGACGGCGGCTTCCCGACCAACTTCACCTGGATCGTTGATGCGACCGGTCCGGCTGTCACGTTCGACAGCGCTCCGCCCGCATTCACCGGTCTGGATCAGAACTCAGCCGACATCGAGTTCTCTGCTTCCAACCCGAACGGACCAGTCACCTTCGAGTGCCGTTACTACGACGCCTCGATCGCGCCCGGTCCGTGGGATCCCTGCACCTCACCGCAGTCGGTGAGCTGGGACGAGATGAATGACGGAACCACCATGCGGTTCCAGGTACGCAGCACCTCATCCGTTGGCAACACCGGAGCGGTAGCTACGACCGAATGGACGATCGAATCAACCCTGCCGACCGTGGCCATTGGCCCCGACGTCGCTGGCTGGGACGGAACCACCAACACCGGTGGCTTCTCGACCGCAAACAGTGACCGTCCGGCTCCGACCACCACGGTCACCGAGCCGCAGTTCAGGATGACTTCAAGCAAGCCGTTCGCTGGAGCGAACTTCGCCTGTGACCTGAACGGTGAAGGCGCAATCAGCCCCTGTGGTGCCGATGGCAGCCCAGGCAAGGTTGTCATCGCCGAAGCTGGCCCGGATTCACTCGGCCAGGCAACGGTTGAAGGTGAAAACACCCTCACCGTGTGGGCAGTAGGACCGGCAGGCAACGTCTCCGACACGCCTGACACCTACACCTGGACCCAGGACACCACCGCACCGACGCTGAGCTTCACTTCGTCGAACCCGGTCGTGACCAACAGCAACGACCTGCACGTCACCTTCAGCTCCGATGAAGCAGTGAAGCCGGTCGACGGATTCAAGTGCCGTCTCGACGGTAACCCCGGCAGCGAGGACCCGGACACATGGGCCAACTGCGACACGATGATTGATCCGCAGAATGGTGAATGGGTTGGCACAACCCTGACCAAGGGTCAGCACAAGCTCGACGTCAAGGGAATCGACGTCTGGAACAACCGTCAGGTTGCCGGCAACGGTCTCCGTTACTCATTCACCATCAGCCGGGCAATCCCCAGCACCATGGTGACCGCGGGACCCGACAACCCGACAGCTGAAGACAGCGCGACCTTCGAGTTCGCTGCTGCCCCGACTCCGTCCGGCATCGCTGGCTACGAATGCCAGCTTGATGGCGGTGGCTTCAGCGCCTGCACCAGCCCGAAGAGCTACTCCGGACTGTCAGACGCCAGCCACACCTTCGAGGTCCGTGCGTCTGACAATGCGGGCAACGTCGAGACACCCGCTGCTGACTACAACTGGACGGTCGATTCGACCCTGCCGGTCGTCACCCTCACCGACGATCTGCCCGGCGCAGTCACCAACCAGGACTCGGTCAACTTCGGACTCTCCGTCGTGCCCGGTGATTCGACCATGGAATGCCGACTGATCGGTCCCGGCCAGACAGCCGGAACCGTCGCCTGGGATTCCTGTGGCGCAACCAAGTCCTACACGGACCTGGCTGATGGCGGATTCGAATTCCAGGCCCGGGGAACCAACACCCTGAGCACGGTTGGAGCGATCAAGAGCAAGAGCTGGACGGTCGATACGGTCGCCCCGGTGGTCAGCTTCGACAGCGGACCGAACGGACCGACCA
>JBAUOE010000087.1:0-2944 GCA_049579585.1 Solirubrobacterales bacterium
GCCCGAATCCAGCGCAGTTGTCGGAATTTCACGATCGAGAGTATGGATTGCCGTGATCGGCCTTCTGCTGATCGGCATCGTCGCGATCAACGTGCTCACGGTCAGCTACGGATCGATGGCCAGCAACATCGAAGCCGACATCGACACACTTAACAACCGCAACGCGATCCTCAAGTCCACCGAAACCAACGCGCTTTCGATGCCACGGGTCAGGAATGCGGCTACCGCAGCCGGAATGGTCGTGCCCGAAACCACCGACGTCCGTTATCGAAGCTTCCAGCCCGGCGACATCGCCGCGGCGGCCCAACGGCTCGCCGCCGAAGGGGGCTGAGCACGGCAATGCCCCGTCTTGAACGACGAGTCGGGATACTTTCGCTGATCTGCATCTTCCTGCTGGCCGGTATTTTCGGCAGGGCCTTCTGGCTCCAGGGGGTACAGGGTTCTTCTTTCGCTTCACAGGCGGCCAGCCAGCAGCAGGACATCGTCGAGATTCCCGGCTTGCGCGGGGCCATACTGGACCGCAACGGCCAGGAACTCGCGGGCTCTGAACCGGGTGCCGCGATCTACGCAACCCCGTACCAGATCAAGGATGCCCAGGCAGAATCTGAAGCAGTGGCCAAAGCGCTCGGGGCTGACCAGGATGACGTACTCGAAGCGATAACCCAGCCGGGCGGTTTCTCTTACGTGCAGAAGAAAGTCGGTCTGGCACATGCCCAGAAGGTCGAGAAGCTCGGGCTTGAAGGAATTGGCCAGTTGCCCGACACCCTGCGCACCAGGCCGCAGGGCGACCTTGCTTCGCAGGTGATCGGCGCGGTAAGTGACGAAGGTGAAGGCCTGACCGGGCTTGAATCGGCTGAAGAAACGATCCTGCACGGCGAGAACGGTGAAAAACGACTGGTCAAGGACGCACTCGGGGACCCGATCCGGCTCGACACCCTGAGCGATGCCAGCGACGGCCAGTCGATTCAACTGACCATCGACGCTGCGATCCAGGCCGAGGCAGAAAGAGTGCTGGCCGAAGTCGGAACCAACAGCGACCCGGTGAACGCGTCGGCGATCGTGATGGATACCAGGACATCCCAGGTGCTGGCAATGGCCAACTGGCCGCCCGTGGACCTCGACAACCTCGGTGATGCCGATGCCGATTCGCTGCTCAACATCGGCACCTCATACAACTACGAGCCGGGCTCTACCTTCAAGGCGTTCACCATCGCCGCCGCCCTCCAGTCGAAAACGGTGACCCCGGAAAGCACCTTCACGCTGGCTCCCTCGATCCAGGTTTACGACCGTCTGATCGAAGAGGGCCATCCCCGCGGCACGGTGACCCTGGACGTCGGCAACATCCTGGCCCAGTCCTCAAACGTAGGTGCGGTCACGATCGGTCTCGAAATGGGTGGCCAGAAATTCAGCAACTGGATCGACAGGTTCGGATTCGGCAGTCCGACTGGCATCGAATACCCCGGCGAGGAGCAGGGCATAGTTCCCGCATACGAGGATTACTCCGGGGTGACGATGGCCAACCTGCCGATCGGACAGGGCCTCGCGGTCACACCGATTCAGATGGCTGCTGCTTACAGTGCCCTCGCCAACGACGGTGTTCTCAAGCAGCCCAAACTGATCAAATCGATCGGCGGGGTAGAAACGCCGGACGATCCGGGTCGCCGCGTGGTTTCACCCGACGTCGCCAACGAAGTCACCGACATGCTGAAAGGTGTCCTTGCCCCTGGAGGCACCGCCTCCGAGGTCGATGTGCCCGGTTACACCCTTGCGGGAAAGACCGGAACAGCCCAGGTTGCAATCGACGGTGGTTACTCCGACACCCGCTACGTGGCTTCCTTCATGGGCATCGCCCCGGCCGACAATCCGCGGATCGCGGTGTCGGTGATGGTGAACGAACCGCAGGGCGCCCACACCGGTGGCGAGATCGCCGCCCCCGCATTCGGTGAACTGGCATCGTTCGTGCTTCCATACCTCGGCGTTCCCACCGAGTAGATACCTACAATCATGGTCATGCGGTTGGACCAAATCCTCCGGGCACTCACCACAGGCCAGCTTGATGGTGATTCCGGCACCGAAATCAGTTCCCTCGCTTTCGATAACCGGAAAGTGCAGCCAGGCGCACTCTTTTTCTGTGTGAAAGGCCTTGACTCCGACGGTCACGACTACGCCGCGCTGGCCGTCGAGGCCGGGGCTGTGGCCCTGGTCTGCGAACGGCCGATGGGCCTCGGTGTGCCGGAAATAGTGGTTGCCGACTCACGTGCAGCGATGGCTCCGGCAGCGGCAGCTTTCAATGACTTTCCGACCACGGACCTCAAAGTCGCCGGGGTCACCGGAACCAACGGCAAAACGACGACTGCGTTCCTGCTCCACGCAATCCTGGAATCGGCCGGTGTGCACTCCGGACTGATGGGGACCGTCAAGCAACTGGTCGGCGGTGAAGAGGAGGACGTCGAGCGGACTACTCCTGAAGCAATCGACCTTCAGGCCACATTCCGGCGGATGGAGATGGCCGGGGACGAAGCCTGCGTGATGGAAGTCTCTTCTCACGCGATGGTGATGCACCGGGCCGACGCGATCGACTTCGACGTGGCCGTATTCACCAACCTCACCCAGGATCACCTCGACTTCCACGAAGACATGGAGGACTATTTCGCAGCCAAGAGGCTGCTTTTCGCTACCGGACCAGGGGCATCGGTAGTAAACATCGATGATCCTTACGGACAGCGCCTCGCAACCGAGTTCGACGTAATCACCTATTCGGCGGAAGGCAACGCTGCCGATTACACCGCTTCCGAAGTCCAGTTCGACGCCTCTGCGGCGAACTTCCTGGTCGAAACCGAACACGGCGACCTGATCGTGCGAACCGCCCTGCCTGGCCGGTTCAACGTAGCTAATGCGCTGGCTGCCCTCGCGGCGGGCATCGCGCTTGGAGTCAGCCCGGAGG
>JBAUOE010000088.1:0-4565 GCA_049579585.1 Solirubrobacterales bacterium
AAGAAAGACATGATCATTTCCGGCGGTTTGAATGTGTACCCGCGGGAGATCGAGGACGTGATCCACCGCGTCGATTCGGTGCGTGAGGTCGCGGTGGTCGGGGTGCAGGACGAAAAGTGGGGCGAGATCGCAATCGCGGTGATCGTGCCCGCCAACGGCGAAGTCGACATCGTCGAGATCGACACCCTTTGCCGTGAACACCTGGCGACCTTCAAGTGCCCACGGGCGATCTACCTGCGGGCAGAACCATTGCCAAGGAACCCCTCAGGCAAAATCCTCAAGCGCGACCTGCGCCCCTGGGCCGCCGAGCGTCACCGGGCATCCGCCTGAAGTACCGCATCCGCAGGATCGCCAGGGCCAAAGGTCCCCGAAAGCTCACGAGTCTCGAAGATCCAGAAGCTCCCGGGTGACGAAGACTGGCAATGAATTTACGCATATAGGTATGCGATTCATTGCCAGTCCTGTTTGTTTGCCTGGTTTGCTGCGGTTCGGCTGTAGAAGTCGCCAATTCCGCACCGGGTTTTCACCCCCTTAACTGTGGAGGGTGACACTCTCTTGTCAGTGCCCTACCGGAACCGATGGGACCGGCCCGGCGCCAAACGAGAGAGGAGAGTCAATGAACCACCCCACCGCCAACCCCAAGTGGACACTTCCCGAGGGAACCCCGCTTGCCCGGATGACCCGCGAGGCAGTTTTCGCTCGCATCGAAGAGAACGCCGCGGCACTCGGCGACGAAAAATGGGCCGAAGTCGTATCTGCCCGCTGGCAGGAACTGTTCAGCAAAGAAGACGGTGACCAGATCGCCGCCGACATCTTCAAACGCTTCAAGGAAGAGGAAGGCCGTCCGTTCTACGCCGGCTGCGAGATCGCAGTGATCGAGCACCCCGACCTTTACGTTTCCCGATCCGAAGAAGCGACGATCCTCTCCCCCGACGACTTCCCCGAAGGAGTGGTTGGCGACGGTGACAATGCCTTCCAGGCCGAAGACGTCACCGGCAAGATCATGATCGTCCGCGAAGTATCCGAAGTTGACCGCCTGATCACCGAAGGCGTCCCGGAAGGCGTCATCGGAGTGATCGACGATGCCGGCGGCACCATGACCGCGCCGATCCTGCCCGACTTCGAAGCGGTGATCTGCCTCGCCGGAACCGTCCGCAGCCACCTCGCGATCATCGCCCGCGAATTCGGCGTTCCCACCCTGATGAACGTGCGCCTGGCCCGTCACCTGAACGACGGCGAGACAGTCACTGTCAATTACTCGATCGAAGCCCAGAACGTTGAGGCCTATTTCGGTGAGGACCTCCGTGAACGTGCCGTGATCCGGCCGGAAGCGGGTGTCTGATGTCCGACTTCCAGCTCGACGAGCAGCAGCTGCTCGACATCAACACCTATCTCAAGCGCACCGATGACGTCCTGATCCACAACTGCCTCACCCGTACGGCCCAGGAATCGAAGCTGTTTCCGATCATGCCTTACCTGCAGATGTGTTTCTACGACTCCTACTACCGGATGCCTGACCAGATCCGCAAGGCGTCAGAGAAGGTCTCCCCCGAGGAGATGGGCCACCGGGCCCGTGGCGCGACCACGAACATGAGCAAGCTCACTTCATGGGGCACGCTCAACTTCTATCTCAACGGCCGGACCAACCTGATCAAAGCAGGCCTGCTGCGTGCCGAAGACAACCTCGAGGACCTCTGGACGATGGTTGACTGGCACAAGCGTTTCAGTGCTTCCTACCACCGGAACTCGGCCCATCACTACACGCTCGATTCCTGGGACATCGCGCAGGAGCACGACGAACGGGTCCTGCAGGTCTTCGAAGCAGACGCCTTCGAAGCCAACACCGAGCTGAAAGATGCGGCCTCGAAGTTCATCGCGATCGGCACCCAGTACAGCTTCCTCGTGAATTGCGAAAGCCGCTGCAGCCTGCAGTCATCCGGTCCGTACGCGATGGGTGACCGTCGCCTGATGCACACCCGTGACTTCACGAACCTCGCCGAATGCGACTTCTCCTGGCTCGACGGTGTTGCCGACGGGGTCACCCACAACAACCTGACGATGAGCGTGATCACCGATGACGTCTCGATCGAGATCAGCGACTGGGGCACCCCTTACTCAACCCCCGACAACTACCAGGACCACATCCTCGGAGTCGGCCTATATACCTCCGATTTCCTGACCGACCGTTACATCCCGGTGGGCATGGATTCACGTGATGACCTGATCAACACGCTGAACGAAATGACCGAACAGATGAAAGAGGCGACGAAGAAGCTGTACCGGCGCTTCTCCGAGATGTCGATGGACCAGATGATCGAAGCCGGGATCTACGTCTACTTCCAGTGCTCGGCCGACATCGCCCACATGGCCGGCACCTACGAGCAGTCCGAATGGGAATACATCGATGATCGCACCGCGCGTTTCTGGGGCATCCACAACGAGGAGTTCTCGCTCGACGAGTACGTGAGCCACTTCGCCGCGATGGACGGCAAACTCGCTGCGCAGAACGACTACTACCTCCACCCCGTTTCGTACAAGGTCTGGAAGAACACGGGTGGCGAAGGCGCTCTGCCAGCCCCCGGACGTAACGCCAACCTGATCCCGGCACACGTGCTCAACGATCATGACTATCCGCTGCGAGTGAACCCGAACGGGCTGAGCGATTCAACGGGGACATCCCGCCTGCCGGCCAAGAGCACCAAGTACACCTTTGCCTGCGGCAAGCTGACCGAGGACGAGATGAACAAGGCATCACAGGAGTTCAACTCGCCGCTGCTCGAAGCACCGTGGCGATACATCGATGAGCAGACAGTGAAATGGCATTCGGATGATCCTGATGTCCAGGCGCTCTACCGCTACACCCAGGAAGGGTCCCGCCTGATCGAAGGCCAGGGTTCCGGGCTGGTGCGAGCGGACATCGAGAAGATCCGGCGTGATGCCGGTGAGAAACCGTGGTCGGAACTCGGCCTCGGCGCAGAGAACAAAAAGACAGTGGAGGCGTGAGATGACCATGACCGAAATCGATCGAGACCTCGTGACCCTGCACACCCTGAAGATCAAGGGTCGTGCCGGTGAAGAGGAAATCCTGACCGTGGTTGGCGGCAGCTCCGAAGAGCTGTCCGAAACCCTGGCCTCGCTTTCTGAACAGGAACTGGTCATCGAAAGGACCGGCGGTCGCCGTCCCGGCTGGATGCTCAGCCCGACCGGCCGTGCGAAACATGAAGAGCTGCTCGCCGAAGGCGTGAGTGATGAGGACCGCGAGAACCTCGCTGAAATCTATGAAGGTTTCCTCGCCCTGAACGCAACGGTCAAGGAGATCTCATCGAAGTGGCAGGCGGTCAGCGATGACGCCGAACGCTTCGAACTGATGGAAGAGATGCACGAGGTCCATCCCGACGCCGCCGAGACCCTCAGCAACGCCGGTGGCATCATCGACCGTTTCGGCCGTTATGGCGACCGCCTCGGCACGGCCCTCGAAATGGTCGAAGAAGACCCGCGTTACATGGTCAGTCCGGCCGTTGACAGCTACCACACGATCTGGTTCGAAGCTCATGAGGACTTCCTGCTCACCCTCGGACGGACCCGGCAGCAGGAAGGTTCCGCCTGATGGGAAAAGTCCACACAGTCCTTGGAGAGATCGAGCCCGACGACCTCGGGGTCACGTATTGCCATGAGCATCTCTCCACCATGCCTGCCCAGCACCTGCTGGACAAGATGGGAGACACCGACATCATCCTCGAGGACATGGCCAAATCGGCCGAGGAACTCGAGATCTTCAAGGCGGCCGGCGGCCAGGCGGTAGTTGACTGCACCACCACCGAGTACGGCCGCAACGCCCAGGACCTGGCTGACCTGCAGAAGCAGACCGGGGTCAACATCATCTGTTCGACCGGGCACATCATGGAGGGTTACTGGCGCGGCGTTGAAGACATAATCGGCCGCGATTCCGAGTCCCTGATCGACGAAATGATGGTCGATTTGACCGACTCGATCCCCGGCACCGAAGAGATCCGGGCCGGAGTGATCAAGCTCGGCAGCTCGCTTGATGAAGTCCGTCCGGAGGAAGACAAAATGATCCGGGCCGGAGTCGAAGCGCAAAAGAACACCGGCGCCCCGATCCAGACCCACACCACCGCCGGCACGATCCCGCTGGAACAGGCCCGCATCTTCAACGATGCCGGAGCCGATCCGGAGCACACGATGATCGGCCACCTCGACCGTCGTCTCGACTGGGATGACCATCTGGAACTCGCAAAGCAGGGCTTTCGCCTTGGCTACGACTGCATCTCGAAGGAGCATTACCAGCCGGAAGCGCAACGGATCGAGTTCGTGAAGCGCCTCGTCGAAGAGGGCCACGAAGACCAGATCATGCTTTCCGGTGACATCGCCCGCCGCAGCTTCATGACTGCTTATGGCGGAGGACCGGGATACAGCTACTTCCTGTGGCGTTTCATCCCCTGGCTCCACCAGGTCGGTGTGCCGGAAGAAGCCACCCGCAAGATGGTGGTCGATAACCCGAAAGCTTTCTATGCCTGGAAGGACGTCTGATGCGCGCTGCAGTTTTG
>JBAUOE010000089.1:0-15966 GCA_049579585.1 Solirubrobacterales bacterium
CTGACCCCTGGCACCACGCTGGCCCACGGCGTTTTCCTGGACCAGGCCGAACTGGAACTCGTCGCTGAACGCGGTGCGACGGTGACCACGAACCCGGTGGCCAACATGAAACTTGCGGTCGGAGGCGCTTTCCCTTATCCGGCGGCTTCTGCGGCCGGCGTGAACATTGCCCTGGGCACCGATGGTGCCGGTTCGAACAATTCCCTGGACCTGCTGGCGGATCTCAAGACTTTCGCTTTGCTCCAGCGCCATTCGGATGTCAACGCTGAAGCGATCCCGATAGAAGAAGCGTGGGCGATCGCCACCGGCCAGCGTTCCCCGCTGATCGGGGACCCGGCCCCGCTGACGGTCGGCAAACGGGCGGATTTCCTTCTGCTCGACCAGGACGCCCACGAACTGGCCCTGGGCAACCTGACCTCCGCCCTGGTGTACACAGCCACCGGTTCCGTCGTCAAATCAACCGTGGTTGATGGCAACGTGTTGATGAAGGACCGGCTGGTCGAGGGTTCGGGCGAAGTCATCGCAAAGGCCCGCGAGCGGGCCAAGCGCCTCGGACTCGGCTGAAGCTCAAGCAAAAACCGTTCTGGAACGGATATTTCGGGAATAGCGCGAATAAACGAGCCAGAACGAATTCAGCCGCCTAGCCCCACCGTTCTGGGTCGGGAAAGACCCCACAGCGGGGCAAAAACCGACCCGGAACCCCGCGATCCGGAGCGATCCAGCGCCGAGGCAACATCAACCCGCCGACAGGTAACCCGCCTACAGGTAACCGAGTGGATCTACGGCCACACCGTTGATCCGGACTTCGAAGTGGAGGTGCGGGCCGGTGGACGCCCCGGTGTTGCCGGAATATCCGATTACCTGGCCTTGGTCCACGCTCTGCCCGGTCGTGACGCCGAACTGGGACTGGTGCGCGTAACAGGTTGAAAGGCCGCTGCCGTGGTCAAGGCAGGTGTAGTTGCCGTATCCACCGTTGTACGAAGCGAGGATCACGGTGCCGGATGCCGCGGCACGAAGCGGGGTTCCTTCGCCGACCGCAAGGTCGATGCCTTCGTGGTAAGTGCTGCCAACACCGCCCGGTGACGTACGGCCGCCGAAACCGGAGCTGACGGTGCCGCTCACCGGCCAGATCAAACCGGCGGCGCTCGGCGATGAGAGTGGTCCGGCGGGGATCGTGGGCAGCCCGGATGCGGCCGCGATCTGTTCCTGGATCTTCGCCTGAAGATCAGACTCGATCTCTTCGAGGTGTCCGACGTGGCTGTCGATGTTGGCGACGACGGAGCGGCGTTTCCCGCGGGCGGTAACAAGCTGGTTCTGCTGCGATTCGACTGCGGCGCGGGCGGTCGCGAGGTTCGCTTCTTCGGAGGCGATCTGATCGCGGCTGCTCTCGATCGTGTCCTTGGCGTTCTTGAGGCGAAGGACGATTGCCTGCTGTTCGTCACGCAAGCCACGGACCCGGTTGACGATTACGTCGTCGTGGTCCTGGATCTGTTCAAGGTATTCGGAACGCTGGATCAGGTCGCCGTAATCGTTCGAGCTGAGGATCAGTTCGGTCATGTCGGTGCTGCCTGACTGGTAGATCGCGACGAGACGCTCCTTCAGGACTTTCAGGGAGCGTTGCAGACGGGCGGCAAGGATTCTGAGTTCTCCGTATGCCTTTTTGACTTCGGCTTCTGCCGCGTCGAGTTCGTCCTGCTTCTGTTCGAGCCTGATCTCGGCATCGCGTTCTTCGGCCCGCAGTGCCGCGACCTGGGTTTCGTAGGCATTGATCTGGGTGCTGAGCCCGGCGATCTCTTCAGAGAGCACGCCTTTTTTGTCGTTTGCCTTGTCGATCTTCGACTTGGTCTGGTCGAGCCGGTCTTCAACCGATGCCGATGCGGGCCGCTGGGTCCACGCAAAGACGACCATCAGGACGACGGCAAACATGACAAGGATTCGCGACCGGGCGGGCCCGGCGATGAGGGGATTCAAGGAACGCACTCCCTAGAAGTGTAAGCACATGCACATAAAAGGTGTCGGTGGCCAACTTTCTGCACGCGACCTTGCTCAAGCTTCTCTTGCCCGTCGGGCGGACCGCATATGGTTAGGGCAGTGTCCGACGTCTCCCGAGTTGCGGAGAGCTCAAGCCCTAATGGTGCCACAGCGTCCACGGTCCGCTACTCAGGCGTGTCCAAACGGTACCCCGGTGCCGATTCCGACGCGGTCCACAACCTGAACCTCGAGGTTCCGGCAGGCGAAATATGCGTGCTGGTCGGCCCCTCCGGCTGTGGCAAAACCACCGCAATGCGCATGGTCAATCGCACGGTCGAGATGACTGAAGGTGACATCCTGATTGGCGATCGCTCAGTCAAGGACGGGGATGCCGCGAAGCTGCGTCGGGAGATCGGCTATGTGATCCAGCAGATCGGACTGTTCCCCCACCGCACGATCGGCCAGAACATCGCCACCGTCCCGAACCTGCTCGATTGGGAGAAAGGACGGATTGCTGAGCGGGTGGCCACGTTGATGGAGCTGATCGGCCTCGATCCGGAACTCACCGATCGTTACCCGGGGCAGCTATCAGGCGGGCAGCAGCAGCGGGTCGGCGTCGCCCGGGCGCTGGCGGTCGACCCTCCGGTGATGCTGATGGACGAACCATTCGGGGCAATCGACCCAATCAACCGGGCCCGTTTGCAGAACGAATTCCTGCGGCTTCAGTCGGACCTGCGCAAGACGATCCTTTTCGTGACCCACGACGTCGATGAGGCGATCAAGATGGGCGACCGGATCGCGATCCTGCGCAAGGGTGGTGAAGTCGCGCAGTTCGCGACACCGACCGAACTGCTGATGGAACCGGCTGACGAATTCGTTGAAGATTTCGTCGGCTCGGACCGCGCGCTCAAGCGACTTGCCCTGATGCGGGTCAAAGACGTCAATCTCTGGAAAGCGCCGGTGACGCGGGCCGGCGGGCCGACCGAACCGGTCAAAGCCGAACTGGCAGACGCCGAGGTCCCGCATCCGCTTCTGGTCGATGGCGAAAACCGACCGATCGGCTGGCTGTCAGATCGTGACCTTCGCGCAGAACGGGTTCCCGAAGTCCCTGATTCGATCGCGGACCTCCAGATCGACGCCGACCAGACCCTGCGCGACGGCCTCGCCGCTTTGCTTCAGAGCGGTTCTCTTTACGCACCCGTTGTTGACGGACGTGGACGCCTGACCGGCGTACTTTCAGTCGAGATCGTTTCCGACTTTCTCTCATCCAGAGACGCTGTTGAGTCCGACATCCCGGCGGTGGACCGGCCCCATGAATGATTCTCTGCTCCTGGCTGCCGTTGAGATCAGGGACCGTTCTGACGGTGGCTGCATCCAGGAGAACAGACTTTTCTGCCCGGGCTGGGTCGCTGACAACTACAACCGTTATGTCGACCCGACACTCGAACACATAGTCCTCGTTCTGAGTTCGGTCGTCGGCGGTTTCCTGATCGCTTTCCTGCTGGCGATCCTCGCCCACCGGCATCGCTGGCTTTCTTCGCCGTTCCTGGCTGGCACCGGGATCCTTTACACGATCCCTTCGATCTCTTTCTTCTTTCTGCTGCTGCCAATCACCGGCCGCGGGGCCCTCACCGCGATCATCGCCCTGACGGCCTTCACCCTGCAGATCATTTTCCGCAACGTCACTACCGGCCTGCGTAACGTGCCACCGAACGTCACGGAGGCCGCACGCGGGGTAGGGCTCACCCCGAAACAGGTTCTCTGGCAGGTTGAGTTGCCGTTGGCCATGCCGGAAATCATCGCCGGCCTGAGGATCGCGACGGTCAGCACCGTTGCTCTCGCCACCCTCGCCGTTTTCGCCAATGGCGGCGGTCTGGGCGGTGAGATCATCACCGGTTCGAACATAACCTTCAAGACCGGAATCATTGTCGCTGGCGGACTTGCCGTGATCATGGCGATCCTCTTCGATGCGGTAATCCTTCTGACCGGCAAGCTGCTGACCCCATGGACGAGGGCGGCGATTTGACCGTTCCTCCTTTTGCCTTCTCGCTCGACCTGTTCGGTGATGCCGTCAATTTCGTGCTTCACCCACAGGAAGCGCAGGGTGGCGGCGTGATGGTTGGCGGCCCCAGTCAGGTACTTGAACTCGCAACCAAACAGCTTGAGGTGACGGTTCTTGCGCTGGGTGTGGCGGTCCTGCTGGCGCTACCGGTCGGGTTGCTGCTCGGCCATTTCGGACGGGGCGAGTTCATCGCGGTATCGGCCGGGAATGCCGGTCGTGCTGTGCCGGAACTTGCCCTGATCGCCCTGATGGCAGCCGCGGTCGGAGTTGGTCTTTTCAATCTGGTTGTCGCCCTGGCCATTCTCGGCATCCCGCCGATCCTGACCAACACTTTCGTCGGCATCCGGCAGGTTGACCGTTCTTCGGTCGAGTCGGCCAAGGGCATGGGAATGACCAACCGCGAGATCATCACCAAAGTTGAGTTGCCGCTGGCCATCCCGACGATAATGGGCGGGGTCCGGACAGCTTCGATCAACATCATCGCCACCGCAACGATCGCCCCGCTGGCCGGCATCCTGACCCTTGGCGATTTCATAATTGCGCGCAACGTTTACGGTGATGCCGGGGTCCTTGCCGGGGCGGTTCTGGTCGCTTTGATGGCGATCTCGATCGAAGGTTTACTTGCCGGAGTTCAGTGGGCCCTTACCCCGAAGGGACTCAAACTCCAACGGGCGTGAGCCCGGTTTCCCGAAAGTTCGTCCAGTCCAATCAACACATGAATGAGGAGAAAACGATGACATTGAAGAAACTTAGATACCTGCTGGTTCTCAGCATCTGCGGCCTGGCTGCGTTCGGCCTGGCTGCCTGTGGCAGTGACGACAGTGACGACAGCTCGAGCAGTAGCGACACCAGTGCGAGTGGCGACCTGATCCAGTCGAATCCCGACAATGCTTCGACGAACCTCACTATCGGCTCGAAGAACTTCACCGAGCAGATAGTCCTCGGCGAGATTTACGCCCAGGGACTCGAGGCAGCCGGTTACAAAGTCAAGACCGACCTCAACCTCGGATCGGAAACTCTCGCTTTGGCATCGCTCAAGCAGGGTGAGATTTCCGGCTACCCCGAATACGCCAGCACCGCCCTCACTTCGTTCTACAACACGGCACCGGAAGATGTGCCAAACGATCCTCAGGGCGCAGCTGACGCTGTCGCATCAGAAGCGGACAAGGACGGCATCGAAGTGTTTGCGCCGACCCCGTTCGCCAGCGCCAATGCGGTCGGACTCACTACCGAGAAGGCTGAGGAACTCGGGGTCACCACGATCTCCGATCTCGAAGGCAAGAGCCAGGACCTCAATCTGTACGGATCACCCGAGTGCCGCCAGCGCATCGATTGCCTGGTTGGCCTGAACGAGAACTACGGCCTCGAATTCAATTCGTTCACACCGGTCGATATTGGCCTGCGCTACGAAGTGCTCGACAAGGGGCAGGCCGACCTCTCGATCGTGTTCACGACAGATGCCCAGCTTGGTGCGTCCGACGAGTACACGATCCTCGAGGATGACAAGGGCGTGCTGCCCGCCGGCAACGTGGTGTTCCTGACCGAAAAGACGACCGTTGAAGCCGCCGGTCCGGACTACAAGTCGACGATCGAAGCGGTCCAGAGCGGACTCACCGAAGAGGTGATGCAGGAACTGGACGCCCGTGTGGACCTCGACAAGCAGACGCCGGCAGCGGTCGCCAGCGACTACCTGCAGGAGGCGGGTTTCACCGAGTAGACGGAATTACCTGACGGGGCAGACCGCCCCGGAACGAAAGACGGCCACCCGACCCGGGTGGCCGTTTTTCGTGCATTGAAAGCAACTCATTCGATCCGGTAAGCGACCTTCTCTGGTTCGACCTTCACGATCAGGCGTTCCTCTCCCGGCTGCCGGAATGGGTAGACGTCTTCATCGATGTACCGCTTGGCGAGGGCGTTGATGTCGTCATCCGCGCCTTCTTCGGTCATTTCCACCACTTTGCCCTGGACGATCAGTGGCAGGTAGGGAACCTCGGCGTCGACGATTGAGAGGGCGATCCGGGGATCGCGCTTGAGGTTCTTTTCCTTGAGGCGACCTTTGGCCGTATTGAAAGTGATCAAGCCACCTTCATGTCCGATCCAGACGGGGGTCACCTGGGGCGCGCCGTCAGCTTTCAGCGTTGCAACGTGGGCCAGGTGTTTTCCTTCGAGGAGATGGATTGCTTCATCCGGTATCGATACTGCCATTGGAGCCTCCGGGGTTCGGGTTTGACCGGACCTTACTTACCCGATTATCTGCCGATGTGAAATCCGATCAGCCCCGGGATTGCCGCAACTGCGGAACTGACCGGATCGGGGGTTCGTTCAGCTGATTCAGCTTCTTCCTTGCGGCCGATCGCTTCCCTGATCAGGGTGCCACCGATCCAGCGCAGCGGTTCAGGAGGGACCGCGGTGAGAGCTTTGGCGGGCTCAACCATCGCCAGTGATGCGTACGAGTCCTGAAGGCCCAGAATTCGCGAGGCGAGGATGCGACCGACCATCTGGGAAGGGCCGACCCCGTTACCGGTGTAACCGAATGCCGCGTAGGCCCGGCCCGACGGCAGCTCAACCACATGCGGGAGATGGGATGCGGACGCGTCGATTGGACCGCCCCACGCGTATTCGAGGCGACGGTCGACGAGCTGGGGGAAGTAGTTGCGTAGCCCTTCGGCCACCTGGCCGATGATTTCGGCGTCCACCTCGGCCCGCCCGTGTCGGCGGCCGCCGGCGACGATTCGTCCGCCACCCCAGCCGAAAGCGATTCGGCCATCTGGGGTGGTGCGGAAGTAGCTCAGCAGGGAGCGACAATCGCTGATTGCTTCTCCCCCGGTCCAGCCGATCTCGTCGATTATGTCGGGGACCGGCTCGGTGATGACCATGTGGCTGGACGCGACGGTGACGTTTTGCCGGACCGGGGACCCGCGTCCAGCGAGGGTTGGTCCGGAGGCAAGGACAATCTGGTCCGCGGTAACACTGCCCCCGGGGGTTCGTGCCACGATCGGGCCGGGACCGTCTTTGACGTTTATCACCGGGCTGTTTTCGTAGACCTGAACGCCCGCGTCGAGCAGGCTCTGGCGGATTCCGAAACCAAGGCGAGCGGGCTGCACGGTGGCTGCTGAGCGATACATGACTCCCCCTCGGAACTTCGGTGACCGGCAGATGCCGGCGAGGTCTTCGGGGTCGAGGATCGTGAAGTCCTCGTCGATGCCGGCTTTGGTCAGGGCGCGGGTGTTGCGTTCCCAGGAGCCATCCTGGGCCTCACTGGTCGATACGTTCAGGTATCCGGATTTCCGGAACCAGGCGTCGATTCCCTGCGTTTCGCAGAAGTCTCCGATCTGATCGACCGATGCTTCGGATGCGTGGGCGATATCCAGTGCGGCGGCTTCGCCGTAGCGTTGGCAGAGGCTGTCGAAGCTGACCCACATCGAATCGACGAAGCCTCCGTTGCGGCCGCTGGGACCGTGCCCGGCCAGGTCGGATTCAAGAAGGACGATCCGCAAATCGGGCTGGGCCTGCCGGAGATGCCACGCGGTCCACATGCCGGTGAATCCGCCGCCGACCACCAGGACATCGGCCTTGATGTCGCGGTCAAGCGACGGCACCGGATCCGGTGCCCCGGCTTCTGCGATCCAATATCCGTGAGCGGTGTGAAGCACTCTGCGCGCAGGCTAGACCATGGAAGCCGTTGTCGCTCGAAATCTTTCAGACAGGTCTGACGCCTGCGACTGCGGTTCGAGCACGGACCCAGAAGGCACAGGCGGCAGCCAGCAGACCCGAGAAGGCCGCCATGGCCAATGCGTATCGCGGATCGTAGGCTTCGGAGATCCATCCGACCAGTGGGCCTCCGATCGGTGTGGACCCGAGGAATACGACTGTGTAGAGCGCCATTACCCGACCGCGCATTTCCGGTGAAACCACCAGCTGGAGGGTGGAGTTGATCGCTGCTGCGAAAGTCACGGCGGCTGCCCCGAGCAGGGCCAGCACCGGGAGTTCGGTCGCGAGGCTGGGCATGAAGGCGGCAGCCATGGCCATCCCGCCGAATGCGAGCGATGAGAATGCGATCACCCCGATGCCGGTGTAGCCGCGGGCGCCCGTGACGAGCGCACCGATCACCGATCCAACGCCCATCGCCGACACCAGGACGGCGTACGAGGTTGGTCCGCCTTCGAAGGTGATGCTCGCCAGCAGGGGCAGGACGACGTGGAAGTTCAGGCCGAGGGTTCCGACGACCGCCATCAGCAGGAGCGGCACCCGGAGTTCGGGGGTTGCGCGTACGTAACGGACGGCTTCCATCACTCCGCGCTGGTCGCGGCCGGATCGCGGCGGGGAGGTCAGCCCTTGGCCGTCCATGCTCCAGAGCGCCCAGATCATGACCAGGAAGGTCAGGGCGTTCAGACCGAAACAGGCGGCGACGCCTACGGTTGCGATCAGGATGCCGGCGATTGCCGGTCCGGCAACGCGTGAAGAGTGGACGATGACGCTGTTGAGACTGACCGCGTTGACGATTCGGTCCGGACCGACCATCTCCATGACGAAGGCCTGACGGGCAGGATTATCAATGGCGATCAGGGATCCGCGGACGAATACGAGGGCGAACACCATCCAGGGCTGAACGGTTCCGGAGAGGGTGACGGTGAAGAGGATGAGCGGCGGCAACATCATCGCCGACTGGGTCAGGATCAGCAGGCTGCGTTTGTTGAAGCGGTCCGCGAGCGCTCCACCCCAGGCCCCGGCGAGCAGGATCGGCAGGAACTGGAGGGCGGTTGTCACCCCGACTGCGAAGCCGCTGCCAGTGAGGCTGAGAATCAGCCAGACTTCGGCGACGGTTTGCATCCAGTTGCCGGAAATTGAAACCACCTGGCCCAGGAAGAAGCGTCGGTAGTTCGGTACCTGAAGTGAATCGAATGATCGGCTGAGGGCTGCGTTCAAGCGGTTGCTTCTTTCTCCGGCTGCCGGTCCAGCAGCGCTTGATTGAGGATTTCGGCGGCCCGGTCGAGCGTTTTGACGTCGTCGGCCGGCAATGAGTCGAGGAGGCGGGCCAGATAGGCGCTTTTGCGCGAACGGTGCTCTTCCAGGTAGTCGACCCCCTGATTCGTCAGTTCAAGTCGGCAACTTCTGCCGTCTTCCGGGTCGGCGTGACGTTCGATCATCCCGGCTTCGGCCAGGTGGTTGATGACTCTGGTGGCGGTAGGGCGTTTCACCCCTTCGAGTTCGGCGAGACCGGTCGGGGTCACCGGGCCGTGGCGTTCGACCGAGGCCAGGGCGGTCAAAGCGGTCGGCGAAAGATCGCTTCCAGCCTCCTGTCGGAGCCGTCTGGCCGTTCTGGTGACGGCCATGCGCAGCGCTTGGGCTGATTCTTGGTTTTCCCCTTGAACAAAGGCTTCACGGGTCGTCTGACGTTGTGTCTGACGTTCTGACGGACGCTCTGTATCAGCAGCTGTTACCGCCGTTTCCGTGTCGGTCCCAGAGACTGACTGGTCCGACCCTGCATTTCTGTTCCAAGATATCTTTCGCATTGCTAATTAGTTTAGCGAATTACTTTTAGTTAGTCAAATGAACGGTTGAAACACCGATTGGTGGATCGATTGCGCCTACAGGCACCATGGGATGTACGTCGAAAGTCCGTCAAATGGCTTCTCAGCAACAGGACACCTTCAGACATCGGCTCGGATCCGAGCTCAGCGGCAAAAACGACCCTGGAAACGGTGTGTCTGGTGCCCGTGCCCTCAAAGCAAAAGCGATGATGGAAACGCCGGTGATGATCGCTGCGGCCCTCACCCTCCCCAGCGTTGCGCTCACCGAGGCCAACGTCGGTGGCACCCTGGAAACCGTGGCCGAAATCCTGAACTGGGGAACCTGGCTCGCTTTCGCGCTCGAACTGGTGGTGATGCTGATCGTCGTTCCCGACCGCAAGCTCTACCTCAAACATCACCCAGTCGAACTGATCGTTGTCTTCCTCACCCCGCCAGTGCTGCCAGCCAGCCTCCAGAGCCTGCGGGCATTCCGGCTGCTGCGGCTGTTACGACTGCTCAAGCTCGCCCAGGTGGCAAGCCGGCTCTTTTCCGACCGCGGACTCAGGTACGCCGCGCTGATGACCACGATGATCGCGATCGTCGGCGGATCTGTCTTCAGAGCCTTCGAACGACACAACCAGGACCTCACGGAATGGGATGGTGTCTACTGGGCGGTCACCACCATGACCACCCTCGGTTCGGAATTCGAGCCGACCACCCTCGGCTCACAGATAACTTCGGTCGCAATCCTGCTGGTCGGAGTGTCCTTCATGGCTCTGCTCACCGGTGCAATCGCTCACCGGTTCTTTTCACCACAGGAGATCAAGGACAACACCGGGTAGGATCCACAACGTCCGCAAGAACGAATCAGGGGATGGTTTTGAAGACTTCAGGTGTACGACTGGTACTCGCAGGCATGACCGTGGCCCTCGGCCTGATCCTGCCGGCGGCCGCGGCATCCGCCGCCCCCCAGCCAAAGATCTACGGACAGGCCCGTGCCTTGCCCACCAGAAGCGGACAACACGCCAAAATCGTTCTCTACACCAACCGGGTCACCTCGGTGAAGGTGAGTATTGATGGTGAGCCCAGGCGCAAAGCGAAACCATTCGCCGTTGGCTGCGGAAAGCTGCGGTGTGAGAAGTGGCGGGTCTATGCGTCGCGAGGCGACAACGAGTGTTACGACCTGACGATCACCGGTCGCCGGGGCAAGAAGACGATCACGAAAGATCACACCGTCTGCGAACCCTTCCGCAACGGCGAGATCTGATTACAGGCCTGAGGGGTGACGCGGAATGAACGCCGAAGCATCCTGAAAAGACGTCGTATCGGTCGACCATCTGGGACCAGATCCGCCCGTTCCCGACGTGTCCCAGCGCAGACCGGCGATTACCGCGTATGCGTGCCCTGAGTTTCCGTAGACAGTAATCCAGTTTCCGGTACCCGGTTCGCCCCAGGTCGTTAGACCCGTTGAATCAAGCGGGCTGGAAATCAAGCCTCCGCCATGCAGCGCGTAGCTGACCGCCCCGGAGCAGTCATACCCTGAAGATTCGAATGATCCGTGACCGCCACCCCACACATACGGCATGGATGAAATCGCGTTGGCAGCAGCAATTACGTCCTTTACCGCCTGCGGGGCGCTGGCTGGGGCCGAAGCCAGGCCATCCGAACCAAGTACTGCCGTGGCACCGGAAACCGGCGCCGGCTGCTGGCCGGCTGAACTGCTGGCCGGATCGGCGCTGAGATCAGGCAACTGGCCCTCGATGTTTCCGGCCTGCTGCTGAAGGGCGCTAATTCGCTGCTCACGCATGTCGCGGGTAGCCAGGAACTCGGCCCGTCGTGATTCAACGGCGTCGCGAGCTTCGACCGCGGCGGCAGTTTCATCGGCAATTTCATCGCGCGCAGACTGGAGTGCCTTTTCCTGCTTCTCCATCGTCGAGACTGAAAGCTCGACCTCTCCGCGAAGATCCTTGACCCGGTCAACCACCGATTCATTGCGCTCCTGAATGCTTTCGGCGTAATCGGTGCTCGAAACCAGGTCCGCCCAGCTGCTTGAAGTCAGAACGATCTCGGCGACGTCCGGTGAACCAGACATGTATTCAGCAACCATCTGGTCGCTCAATACCTTGATCGCGCGATGAAGCCGCTTCTTGACTTCCTTCAGGTGCTGGCGTTCGGCATCCAGATCGGCCTCGATCGCATCAAGTTTTGCCTGCTTTTCGTCGAGTTCGGCCTGGAGCGTGGAAGCTGTCGCCCGCAATCCGGCCAGTTCACCGAGCAGGGAGTCGACCCGGCGGTTGTCTTCAGCAACCTGGGCCTTGAGGCCATCAACGTTGCTGGCGATGTCGGCCAGCTTGTTTTGCGCGCGGTCGTATTTCTGCTGGGCGGTAACCGCTCCGGCAGGACCGTTCTGGGCAACTGCGAAGCAGAGGGCCATAGTCGCCATGAGGGCGATCGCGAATGAGAGCAGGCGACCGCGGCCGCTGGTGATCTTGAGAAGTTGAATGCGCATTTGAGGGTCGCCGACCCATGGAGGGCGAAAGGACACCGTAGCGAGCCTGTGTCGCTGGCTTGGGAGGCGGGCTGATTCTGGGAAACACCGTGCAGACGGAGGAAACCGGCGCTTCAGTCAGACGGATCGAGGTCGAAAGCTTCGGCCACCAGTGCGAAGGAACGCAGCCTGTCCTCCGTGTCATGAACCATCGTCGAAATCATGAGCTCATCGGCACCGGTCGAATCAGCCAGTTCGTTCAGCCGCAGCTTGACCGTTTCCGGGCTGCCAAAGATATGACCTTTTGCGATCGACGATACGACCGATTCTTCATCCGGGGTGAAATCGTGCGCGGCGGCCTCTTCCGGTGAAGGGAACCTCCCGGGGCGCCCACTTCTCAGCCGGGCGAAAGCAAGGCGGGACGGTCCGGCCAGCCAGCGGGCCCGTTCGTCGGTTTCGGCGCAGATTACCCCGACAGCAACCATCACTTTAGGCTCGTCAAGGTATTCAGATGGGGTGAACTTTGACCTGTAGAGCTCAACCGCAGGCAGGGTGTTCCGGGCGCTGAAGTGATGGGCGAATGAGTACGGCATTCCCATCAAGCCCGCCACCTGGGCGGTGTAACCACTCGATCCAAGCAGCCAGATCTCGGGCTGGTTCCCCTGGCCGGGCACCGAAGTGATGTTGGAATACGGATGGCCGTCAGCCCACTCGCCGCTGAAAAATCCGAGCAGCTCCCCGAGCTGTTTTGGCAGGTCCTCATCGGAAAGCGGATCCATGCCCCGCCGCAGGGCCGCTGCCGTCATCTGGTCGGTTCCGGGCGCCCGGCCGATCCCGAGGTCGATCCGGCCAGGATGGAGCGCTTCGAGGGTGCCGAACTGCTCGGAAACCACCAGCGGCTGATGGTTAGGCAGCATCACGCCCCCCGAGCCCACCCTGATCGTCTTCGAGCTTGCGGCCAGGTGCGCGATCAGAACTGCCGGAGCGGAGCTGGCTATGCCGGTCATGTTGTGGTGCTCGGCCACCCAGTGCCGGGTGTAGCCAAGCTTCTCAACGTGTTTTACGAGCCTGGTCGAGTCGGCGAGGGCGACCGCAGGGGTTGATCCTTCGACCACAGGGGCGAGGTCAAGGACGGATAGCTTCAAAGATGTTTCAGCGGCCACTGATGGAGCATCGCACACCGGCGTGGCCGGTCATAACCCTCGCTCAGCCTGACTAGCCAGGCTGGTTTTCAGCCAGCACGTCTTCGGCTTCTTTGTCTTCAGGCGGATAGTCGATCGCCAGATTTTCGCTGTTGCTGGGATCGGCCCGCCAGGCCCACCAGTTCATGCCCCTCAGCCAGTCGACGTCAGCGAATGCTTCGAAGGCTGCCCGATAAGCAGTGGCCTGGGCGGCCTGGTCTTCGGGTTCCCCCTCCCGCACTTCGAAAGGATGGGCGGCAGCATCAGCCTGGGTTGGATATCCGATTTCGGTGAGGAGGATCGGTTTGCCCCACCGGTCCGATGTGGCTTCGAGGTTGCCGATCGGGGTCGCCCATGCGGCGACCAGATCTTCTTCAGTTGGCGTCTGTCCCTCGCTGGCCAGCGGGTAGTAGGCGTCAACTCCGATCAGGTCAAGGTCATCCCAGAACTGGACCTGATCGACTTCGTCCCAGTTGGCGGCGTACGTCAGTGGCCCGCTGTACTTCCCGCGGACCGCGGCGACGATCTGCCGCCATGGGTCGGTATCGCCGGACAGGGATTTGAGTTCTGTACCGACAGCAAACAGGTCAGCTTCAACCTTGGCTGCGAAATCGGCATAGAAACCGATGAACGATTCGTAGGAGGAGAACCATTTTGTACGGTCTGCCGGCTGGATATCGCCACGGAAAGTGTCGTCGATCACATCGATGTGAGGCTTGAGGATTACCTTCAGTCCAATGTCCTTCGCGTATCCGATCGCTGATTCCAGGCTGGTGTCGCTGGGAGACTTGTTCGAGTTGGGCCTCACCGAGTTGGCGGAAGTGTTCTTCATGTACCAGGTGGGCACGATCGTGACGGCGTTGCTGCCAATCCCTTTGATCCGGTCGAGATCATCATGGACCTTCGCGTCGGAATATCCCTCAGCCGTGTAGGCGGTCAGGTTGAGTCCGTCGAGGCGGAGTTTGCCGGACACCAGGTCTGCGATCCCGGCTGAAGCCGTTTCGTCGGTCACTGTCGTGTCCCCGGTGGTGCCGGTAACTGGAACGGGTGTCGCCGTGGAATCATCGGTTTCATCATCGCCGAGCATAAATCCGATGACACCGGCAATGAGCAGAAGGGAAACGGCAAATATGGCAAGGAGGGCTTTGTTCACGAGGGCAGCAGTCTAGGGATTTGCCGACGCGGGAAATGTGACTTAACGCAAACCGGCCGCGCATCTGCGCGGCCGGTTGAAAAGAAACGTAGAAAGACTCAGCCGACGATCTTGGCTTTCATCTTGCTGTATTCCTCGTCGGTGAGACCACCGCTCTGCTTCAGCTGATCGAGCTTGTGCAGCTCGTCAACCGGGGAAGCGACAGCGGTTTCACGCACATATTCATCGAAATGCTTTTTCGCATCCGCCTGTTCTTTGATCGCTCGATCCCGCATTCCGGAACCACGGGCGATCAGGTAGATCAATGCCGTGAGGAACGGGATGAAGATCAGGAACAGAACCCAGACAGCCTTGGCCCATCCACTTACCTCGTGGTCACGGAACAGGTCCATCAGGATCGTGATGACGATCCAGATCCAGATGACGAAAAAGAAAATCGCCAGAGTGGTGAGGAGTGCCTCACCCAATCCGTAGTCAGCTAACAGCAAATCGACTTCCTTTCAAAACATTGACGGACGATGATGTGAGCTTAGCTCTTGAAGCTGTGCTTCTGGAGCTTCCATGCCGACGGCATCAAAACTGCACCGAAGGCTGCTTTGACCAGCCCACCGATGATGAAGACAGTGAACCCGCCGTGGATGGTGTCGGCCCAGCTGAGACCGGTAACGGCGTGAAGAACGATCAGACCCGGGATGAAAATCATCAACTGACCGAATACGAATGAGATGAAAGCGGTCGGGACCTTGCGGTCGGAGCCGTGCTCGGCCATCCAGCCAACGAAGTACGCAGCCAGGATGAAGCCGACCAGGTAACCGCCGGAGGCACCCCAGAGCGTGGCTATTCCGGATCCGCCATCAGCGTAAACCGGCAGCATGAAGCCCATGAGTACGTAAAGGGCGAGGGACGCGGCACCACGCTTGGCACCGAGGGCCGAGCCGACCAGCAGGACGGCGAGGGTCTGTCCGGTCATCGGCACCGGTGTCATCGGGATGACGATCTGTGCCATCAGGGCAGTAAAGAGGGCGCCACCGAGGACCATGAGGGCCGTGCGCACACGGCTGTTGGCGAGAGCATCGGCAAGTACGGGAACACGGGGGGCTGCCGCCGCGTTGGAAAGCGTGGACATCAAGACCCTTCCTTAGAAGATTCGGGGGATAAAACTGTGGACGTAAAGACCGCAGAAGCCTATCTGTCTGCCAAGCTTCAAGGATGCGCGAGGTGAATGCAACCCGTTACGTGACCGCCCTCCGGGAGGGCGGTTCCCTGCCGGGGCTGGTCGAAGCCGATGATGACGGGCTTTATGTGGTCAAGTTTCGAGGGGCCGGGCAGGGCCCTGGCGCGCTCGTTGCCGAAGTGATCAGCGGCCAGATCGGCCGCGCGATCGGGCTGCCGGTACCCGAACTGGTGTTGATCTCGATCCCTCCCGAGCTCGGCCATGCCGAACCGGACCCTGAAATCCAGGAGTTGATCGAAGCCAGCCCAGGCATCAACCTCGGAATGGACTTCCTGCCGGGATCCTTACCGTTCACGCTGCCCCCCGAAGGGTTCGACCCGGACTTCGCTGCCGATGTGGTCTGGTTCGACGCTCTGATCACCAACAT
>JBAUOE010000090.1:0-4485 GCA_049579585.1 Solirubrobacterales bacterium
GGTTGGATCGGACCGGGTCGGTTTTGCCGCGGGTACTACGGTGAAACCGACCCGGAATGGGGGCTGAACCTGGTTGGATCGGTCCGGGTCGACTTTGCCGCTCACCTCGCGGTCAAACCGACCCGGAGCGGTTGGCCTAGCTTTACGGCTGGCTGAATTCGTTCTGGCTCGTTTATTCGCGCTATTCCCGAAATATCCGTTCCAGAACGTTGCTGCAATAGAAAGGGCCCGGGTTTCCGGGCCCTTTCTGGGATTCTTCTGGCCTCTGGCTTCAGGCCGGTGGGGCTGGTGGGGCCGGGGGCTGGGTTTCTGCGGCTGCCGGGATTTCTTCCGGGGCGGCTACCGCGGTGGCATCGATTGCCGGCGGATCAACCTTTACCGGGATCTCGTCACCGACCGGCGGGTACTCATCCCGCATCAGCATCGAGTACGCCGATGCCCGGGTGGTCCAGCTCATCGCGAAAGCGAGGGCATTGTGGATCGCGGCCGGCTGGTAGCCACGGAAAACGATCGTGAACCAGGAAATGACCGTGATGCCCTGGATCAGCAGGCTGAACATGTAAGACATCACCATCACCGGCACCAGCAGGATGATCCGGAAAAGCGTCTTCAGGCGGCTCTGCCTGGCGGCCGGTGGCGCGAAACCGATCCGAACCGGATAACCGGGCTCCTCGGACAGGCCGAACGACGGCCACTCATCCGTCTGCAGGTACATGAAGGCATTGACCCTCTGCGTAAACCGCAGGATGCCGCCAACGAAGTTGTACATGCCCTGTGGGAACCGGCCAGTGAAAAGAATCGCGAACCAGGCAATGAACACCACCACCATCCCGGCAATCGCGTAAATGGTGGCGACGATCAACCACGGGATCGCGACGATCAGCCTGAAAAAGGCGGTCAGTCGATTTCTATCCTTGAGATAGTCGGCTTCGTATGTGACTGGGTACAAGAGGATTCTCCTCGGGGTGTTTGGCAAGAACCGGTACGGGCATCAGCCTACCTGCCGGTTCGGACCACGTCCAGAGCCACGCAGACCCCCGCCGGGTGGTCATAAGCCACGGATCAATATCCTCAACCGAGATGAGTAACGACGCCAAGATTCCGGATGACCTAAAGCCCGTCGACGGCCGCTTCGGCTGCGGACCCTCGAAGGTGCGGCCCGAAGCCCTGCGTTCGCTGGCAGAACAGTCCGACCTGATGGGTACGTCACACCGACAGAAGCCGGTCAAGGATCTCGTCGGGCGCGTTCGCAGCGGCCTCGGGGATCTCTTTTCACTTCCTGACGGCTACGAGATCGCCCTCGGCAACGGCGGCACAACCGCCTTCTGGGACGCAGCTGCCGCCTGGCTCGTCCGTGACCAGGCACTCCACCTCGTTTACGGCGAGTTCTCCCGCAAATTCTTTACGGTTACCTCCGGTGCCCCGTTTCTTTCGGACCCGGTCCTGATCGAAGCCGAGCCCGGTGGCGCCCCGGCCCCCGAAAGCCGTGATGGCGTCGACGTGATCGGCTGGGCTCACAACGAGACCTCGACCGGGGTGATGGTCCCCGTCAAGCGCCCGGCGAATGCCGGCGACGCCCTGGTTCTCGTCGACGCGACTTCCGGCGCTGGCGGCCTTCCGGTCGACATGCAGGAGTCCGATGTCTATTACTTCGCGCCGCAGAAAGCATTCGGCGCCGACGGAGGTCTCTGGCTGGCCGCGCTCAGCCCGGCAGCGATATCCCGGATCGAGGAGCTCGACGGATCATCCGACCGGTGGCAGCCACCGTTCCTCTCCCTCAAGACGGCCCTCGACAACTCCCGCAAGGACCAGACTTACAACACGCCGGCGCTCGCGACCCTGATCCTGCTCGCCGAGCAGCTGGAGTGGATGCTCGCGGGTGGCGGACTCGAATTCTGCGTCGACCGGACCACGGCTTCGTCCACGCACCTCTACGAGTGGGCCGAGGCCAGCGAATTCGCCAGTCCTTTCGTCACCGATCCAGCCCAGCGTTCGCTGGTGGTCGGAACCATCGACTTCGACGATTCAATTGACGCGGCCGCAATCGCGGCGACGCTACGGGCCAACGGCGTCGTTGACGTCGAGCCGTACCGCAAGCTTGGCCGCAACCAGCTGAGAGTAGGAATGTTCCCGGCGGTCGAACCCACCGACGTCGAGGCGCTCACTGCCTGCATCGACTGGGTAATCGGGAACGCTGGCGTCACCGCGTGAAAGTAATGATCGAAACCGGCTCAACCGAGCTGGCAACTAGGAGGAAAATTTGAGCGGTAGGGCCAAAGTACTGGTCAAGGAGAAGATCGCCGACACCGGCGTGGACCTCCTGAAAGAGCAGTTCGACGTCGATCTCGGTCTCGAGATGACCGACGAGGAACTCGCCGACCAGATCGGTAAGTACGACGCAATCCTGATCCGTTCAGCCACGAAGCTGACATCGGAACTGATCGAGCGCGCCGACAACATGAAGGTAATCGGCAGGGCCGGAACCGGAGTCGACAACGTCGACATCCCGGCCGCCACCAAGCGGGGAATCATCGTGGCCAACGCACCGGACTCGAACTCCGTCGCGGCCGCCGAACACACCCTCGCCCTCGCCCTCGCGCTTTTCCGCAACGTGCCGCAAGCGCACGGATCCCTCGTTGACGGCCGCTGGGATCGCGCCAAGTACAAAGGCTCCGAACTTTCCGGAAAGACCCTCGGGGTAATCGGTTTCGGCCGGATCGGGCAGCTTGTGGCGAAACGGGCGCAGGCCTTCGACATGGAAGTGCTCGCTTTCGACAAGTTCGTGTCCGCTGAACGTTTTCGTGATCTCGGCGTCGAAGGTGTCGAGTCGAGCGACGAACTTTACGAGCGCGCTGACCTGCTCACGATCCACCTGCCGAAGACACCGGAGACGATCGACTGGATCAACGCCGATGCGATCGCCAAGTTCAAGCCCGGTATGCGCATCGTCAACTGCGCCCGCGGTGAATTGATCAACCTTGATGACCTGATTGCCGGACTCGATTCCGGACAGGTCGGAGGGGCGGCGCTCGACGTATTCCCGGAGGAGCCGTTCACCGAACATCCGATCTTCGAGCGCGAAGACGTGGTCGTGACCCCGCACCTCGGAGCGTCGACCGCCGAAGCCCAGGACCGGGCCGGCACCGATACGGCCGAACAGGTCACCGCTGCCCTCACCGGTGGCGTTGTCACCAACGCCGTCAACATCCCGGCGGTAAGTCCGGCCGTGATGGAAGCCCTGGCTCCTTACGTACCGCTTTGCCAGACCCTCGGTCAGGTTGCCGTTGGCCTTATCCCGGGAACCATCGACCGGGTTGAAGTGGAATTCCGCGGTGGCGTGGCCGACAACGACACCCGTCTGCTCGGCATCGCCGTTCAGGCCGGGCTGCTCTCCGGGCACACCGAAGAAGCAGTCAACCTGGTCAACGCGCCTCAGATGGCGGAAGAGCGCGGCATTGAGGTTGCGACGATCAAGGACCCGAACGCCGAGGAGTTCACTGATCTGATCAAGGTTTCAGTGCAGTCAGGCGGGGAGACGGTGACCGTTGGTGGAACCACGGTCGGACCGAAAAACGCGCCCTATCTGGTGTCGATCTGGGGCCAGAGCTTTTACGTTCCTTTCGCCGAGCACATGGCTGTTTTCCGTTATTCGGACCAGCCGGGAATGATCGGCAAGGTCGGAACGGCCTTCGGCGAGCATGGTGTGAACATCGCTTCAGCCGCGGTCGGGGCCGAATCCGGCAGCGACCAGGCAGTGATGGTCGTGACCAGCGACGCTGAAGCCGAAGATTCAACTATCGAAGCGATCAAGCAGTTCGACGGCTTCACCGCCGGCTACTCAATCGAACTCTGTGCGGTCTGGGGCCGTTTAGCGGCCCCTGACCCCAGCTTCATCTTCCGGCTCGCACCGGGCGCGTCCGCGAGGGCTGCCCCCGGAAAATGACTGAACCAGCGGTTCTCCAAAACCGATCCAAAGAGGTGCGCTACGCTAATGACAATGGATCGTCGTCTGACCAGCCCGGCACTACTTCTCCTTCTCCCCTTCGGGGGAAATGATCGCCGGGCGGCGCGTTAGCCGCGAGCAGACTTTTTTCAGTTTCGATTCAGAAGGAGAAGTCCCATGACCAACAGCACGGGCTCCGCATCAGACGCCAATCGCGTCCACATTTTTGACACAACCCTGAGAGACGGCGAACAGTCGCCGGGTATCTCACTGAACATGGCCGAGAAGCTGGAGATCGCCCAGCAGCTGGCGAAACTCGGCGTTGACGTGATCGAAGCCGGTTTCCCGATCGCTTCGCCGGGTGACTTCGAAGCGGTTGAAAAGATTGCCCGTGAGGTTCAGGGCCCGACGATCTGCGGACTGGCCAGGGCACAGAAGGGTGACATCGAAGCGGCATGGAATGCGATCCGTGATTCCGAACGGCCGCGAATCCATACCTTCATTTCCACTTCCGACATCCACATCGAACATCAGATGCGGAA
>JBAUOE010000091.1:0-12079 GCA_049579585.1 Solirubrobacterales bacterium
CGATGTCACCGCCACCACCGTGGGACGACGGCAGTCCACGCACTGTCAGTTTCTCGTCGGCGAGTAGCTCCGACCAGGTCAGTACCTGCTCCCGGTACTCGGCGGTGGTGATTTCGGGACTGACCGGCGCCAGTTCAGGCCGGCCCAGAGCGCTCCTGGTCTCTGCCCGGACTTCCCGGTGGGGCCCATCCAGGTAGTCGCCGATCGTTTCGATCGGGATCCGGTCGAGTGATTCGGGATTCGGCTGAGCTTCCGCCATCAGGGCGATACTACGCGCCTTGTTCAGCGGCCCCGGAATAATTGTGTGGGACCTGCCCGTTTTTCGGCCTGGTCAGGGGGCGCAGGCTGTGCTCTGAAGTATCCCGTTCGGACAGGTGACGTTGATCCAGACCGCGTGGGGGAAACTCGCGCCGGTGAAGTCCGCACCGGTGAAACTCGAGTTGATTATCACCACCGAACCCAGTGACGCGCCGGTGAAGTCCGCACCGATGAGCGTCGAGATCTGAATCGAGCTGGCGTGCATGAAAACCCTGGTGAAGTTGGATCCATCGAGAATCGTGCTGCTCAGCTCGGCTGAATACAGAAGCGCACCAGTGAAGTTCGCGGGCTGCGGTGATGCCACCACGCCATAGAGGTTGGCGTTCTCCAGGTTGGCGTTGGTCAGGTTGGTGCCCGAGAGCGACGCGCCCCAAAGATTCGCGTTGATCAGGTTGGTGGTCTTTTTCGCGGTGGCGGTGGAGAATGGTGGCGGCGGTGGCGGCGAGTTGGATCCGGCCAGATTCGCATTGGTGAAGTTGGCGCCGTAAAAGTTCGCGTTGGTGAAATCGCCGTTGCTCATCGTCGCTTTCTTCAGCCCCGCGCCGTAAAAGTTCGCGTTCTCGGCCTTGACCGAATTCAGTTTTGCTCCGGTAGCGGTCGTATCAGTGAAGTCGGCATCGGAGAGATCAGCACCCTTCAGCTTTGCCCCTTTCAGGTTCGCTCCGGTGAGGTCAGCATCGGAAAGGTTGGCGTTACGGAAGTCGGCGCCTTTGAGGTTGGCGTTTCTCAGGTCCGCCCCGCGGAGTTTTGCTTTCCGGAAGTTCGCCCCGTTCAGCTTGCCATGAAACTCAAGCTTCCAATTGAGCTTTTTCGAGGCACATTTTGCCTTCTGTTTGAGCACACAGCCATTGACCGTCTTTGCTTGCGCCGCGGGCGCGAAAGCGAGGCTGAGAACCAAAGCGACTGACAGCGGGATGATGCGCCGGGGGATCATTCCCGGAGCCTAGTTCACGAATCGGCCAGCATCCAGTTTTACAGCTTGCTGCAGATCTTCCGGGCGTTGCTCTTCTTGGCCGGACCGTAGTTGTAGAGCTCGGTTCCGTCGAACGAGCTGATTCCGACTTCCCATCCGTTCTTGCCGTACTTGATTGATCCGGCCCGGTCCGAGTTCGCGCCGATTTTGGCAGCGAAACCACCTTCGAAGTTCTTCTTGTTCTTGTACCGGCCGCCCTCGATGATCCAGCCCTTGCGGTAGACCTGCTCGAATTCGGTACCGACATCATCGGCAGCTTTGCCGTTGGCGCAGAGGGTGATGTCGATCGGCTGACCGTCGCTGCGTACCCCGATGAACCTGGAGTTCTTGACCTTGTTGTAAACCTTGAGGCTGTTCTTGCAGCCCTTGAGGTTGTATTTCAGGCGCAATTTGGCGTTCTTGCCTTTCGCTTTCTTCAGCTTCTTCGAAAGCTTCTTGCAGTTCGACTGCTTGACTTTCCCGCCAGCTTCGGCCGGGCCAGCGGCGAAAGCCAGGACTCCAACGAGAGAAACCACTAACGCAAGCACGGTCAGATTCACCGTTTTGAGCTTGATGCCGCTGAACGTCACAGTTCCGTGTTTCATGGGTCCCTCCGCTCGGTTGTCCTCTGCTGATACTTACAACCCTCTTGCCGCCGAAAGTATCGCTGACGTGAATTTAGCACCAGCCCTGAGTTTCACTGTCAGGAACTGCCCGGTAGCGGAGGTTTCCCTTTCGACCTGAATCTTTTGCCGCCGATCGAAAGCACCCCCAGGATCGGCCCTGGTAACAGGATCAGAAACGCCCATCGCCAGCTGGTTGAACTGGCCATCAATGGTGTCACCCTGATCGCTACCGCCGTGACGAGAAAGCCGATCGCCATCTGCGCAGTTAGCGCGGTACCCACATAGTCCGGGTCGGCTGCCCAGCTCAGGGCGGTCGAGAACATCGGTGAATCCGCGATCACCGCGAAGCCCCAGATCAGGAGCACCGGGGTGAGCAGCCAAAGCGAGGTGCCGAATACGAACGGACTCAGTGCGCAGCAGGTGCCGCTGACGGCAAGTGCCAGCCGGGCGAGCTTCATAGGCCCCGCCCGCCGTGCCAGGAGGCCCGAAGCGACGCATCCGGCAAACCCCGCCACCCCGATCGAAAAGAAGGTCACCAGCCCAACCGTCGTTCCGCTGGCTGACTGATCTCCACCGGCCACCAGACTGGCCGCTACGAAGAGTGGCATCCAGGTCCACAGGGCGTAGAGCTCCCACATGTGGCCGAAATAGCTGAGGTTGATCGCCCGCTGCTTCGGATCGGTGAACATGCTGAGCACGTATCGCGGATGGACCGGCGAAGTGTCGGCAACGAACGGCCCGTTCTTCAGTCGCAAAGCGAGCCCGGCGGCCAGGAGGCAAAGCGCTGAGGTCACCAGCAGGACGGTCTGCCACTGGGGTTCACCGAGTGATCCCACCAGGTGAGGCAGGCCCGAACCGAGCGTGAGCGCCGCCAGCAGAATGCCCATCGCGAGACCGCGAGATCCTTCAAACCAGGAAGCAACGAGTTTGGCACCGGTCGGATACACACCGGCAAGCGCGACACCGGTGATGAAACGCAGCGGAATCGCGGAAATCAGGCCTTCCGAAACGATGGCGACCAGGGCGGTACTGGCAGCGGCAAGCAGGGCCGAAAACACGATCAGCTTTCCAATCGGAATCCGGTCGGCGAGGTTCAGTAGTGCCGAAGCAACCGCCCCGGCAACAAACCCGAGCTGCACCGCGGTCGTCAGCCATCCTGCCGCCCCACTCGAGATGTCCCAGTCGGAACTGAGGGAAGGCACCACCGCCGCGGTTGAGAACCAGACGGACATCGCCAGGATCTCGATCACGACGATCAACGCGAGCTGGCTGCCTGCGGCACCCTTTGGTCCTGAGCGGTCAGACATTCATCGATTCTTCACTATCGCCGGCGGCGGGACCAGCTGCGCCCTTTATCCGGTCCGGAAAAGCCGGCTGGTGGGTGCGATGCCAGCGACTATCCGGTCTGAACGATCTTTGGCGGTTCCCAGGATCCGTTCAGCGCCCGTTTGCGTGGGCCGTACAGGCGCAGATTCAACCGGAATCCTCCGGATGGGGCCGGTAGCCAGTTGACGCCGGCTTCGGTGGGAGAGTCGTGCTGGACCGCAATTACAATCGATCCATCCTCCCGCTTGATCAACGGCGGGTGGCTGGGGCCCAGGGAGTAACGGTCAATCGGGTTTTCGATCAGGAAGCCATCGAAGTCGTACATGGTCAACGACCAGAAATAGCGTGTGGGTGGCAGGTCACCGGCGGGAAAGACCATCCGGTACTGCCGGGCTCCCGTCAGCAGCCTGCCTTCTGAATCCGACAGCGCTGCCGGATAAATCGCTTCATCAGGGGTGTTGGCACCGATGCCGACCACCGCGATCTGGGCGCGATACGAATAGTCGGTACCAAAAGCACCGATCTTGGGATCGGCCGTAACCCATCCTTTGTTGGCAAGAGACTGCTGCAGGAATCCAACTTTCGCAGCCAAAGGAAGCCGGACCGCTTCGGCTTCGACCCCGGCGTAAAGCGCTGCCAGGGTGTCGGAAGACAGTCCCGCGGTTTCCGGGGCCAGCCCCGGACCGATCCCGAAGGGGGCGAGCTCTTCGAGCAGTGGCTGGTCACGTTTCGGGGGAGGGTTGTTGAGCAGTGCCCGGTTGAGCGCTTCGATGAAAGCAGGGCCAGTCGTCGGGGTTGGATATTGGGCCGGTTCATCCTTCCCCCGGTAACAGCCGCCTGGCAGCCGGAACTTCCCACCGTTCAATCGCGTCAACCGGTAGCGCTCCATCAATTCGAAGGCCGTTTCGCGATCGGCAGAATCGCCGGCAAGCGTTCGTCCGATCACCCATACCCGCCGGTATTTAGATTTGATCACCGGTTTCGAAAGGCCGCCCCGTTTCAGCTTTTTCCTGAGCTTGCGTTTCCTGTTTCGGCTCTGGCCGGTCCAGCTGATTGCGAACCTGCCTGCTTTCGATCCGGTGGTTCGAGTCCCGATGTAATCAATGACATTGGTGTGGGGTTCGAGCAGCTCGAAGCCGAAGAACCGGTTTCCCATGTCGGGGTGTTTCAGGACGACCGGGCCCTTCTTGAGATCGAGGTGGGCGACTGAATAAAGGGTGTCCGTGTTAGGTGCGACGACCCCACGGTTGGCCGGCGTCGCGAACTTCGACGAGTTCGCAAAGTGATTGATCGGTGCGTTGCCTTTGCCATCGGGGCAGGTCACACTCGATTGTTCATGCCGGATTCGCAGGAAGTCGAGCAGCGGGAACCCATACTCGTATGCCCGTTTTCCCAACTCGGTTGCCTGGGCTGCCGTCGGTGTCGCCGCCATGGATTGAGATGCGAAGAGACCAAGGCCGCCCACCGCGATAAAGGCTGCCAGAAGGAGGCATCGGAACGACCATGAGCTCTGCCTCCCGGGATCCGGTTCATCTGCTGAAAACGACACCATCGCCTGAGGCTAGCGAACAGTCGTCGCAACTTCTGGCTGGCGGATGGTCGCCGCTAACCACATTAGGGTGGGTCAATGACGTATCTGAAAAGAGGCAGGGCACTTCCCGCATGATCGTTTACGGCGCGAATATCTCCTATTTCACCGGCAAGTTCGAGTCGTACCTGCGTTGGCGGGAAATTGATTTCGAGTACCGGCCGCTGGACGTTCAGATGTACCGTCAGGTGATTCCGCGACACCTTGGGGCCACCCAGTACCCGAGTGTCGAACTCAGCGACGGGCGGTGGATGAGTGACACCACCCCGATGATCGCCTGGCTCGAGCAGGGCCGCCCCGGGCCTTCTGTGATCCCTTCCGACCCGGTCCAGCGTTACCTCTCGCTGCTGGTTGAGGACTACGCGGACGAATGGCTGTGGCGACCGGCGATGTATTACCGCTGGTCCTTTGCCCCGGACCGATTTTTGGCGAGTTCGCGTCTCGCCGAGGAAATCGTGCGGGTCCGGGGGATTCCCCTGGCGGTTCGCCGACGCTGGATCGCGACCCGCCAGACGAAACTGTTCGTCAGTGGTGACGGGGTTTCGGACAGTAACCGCACCCATGTCGAAGGCACCTACCTGGAACTGCTCGACCGGCTTCAGGCAACCTTCAGTCAGCGCCCGTTCATGCTTGGCGACCGTCCTACGATCGCCGACTTCGGGTTGATGGGCCCTTTCTGGCGCCACTTCGTTCATGACCCGACTCCCGCCCGGTTGATGCAGGAACGTGCCCCCGCGGTTTTCGAATGGGCGGCGCGCACCTGGAACGCCCGGGCGAGCGTTGATGGCGGCGAAGGGCTGGTTTCTGGCATCCCTGACGACTGGGGGCCGATCCTTAAGGAGATTGGCGAAACCCACCTCGAAGCGCTGGCGCAGAACGCGGTTGCTTTCAGCGCCGGCCGGGAACGTCATGACCTCTCCGTCCAGGGGGTCAATTACCCCTCGATCCCGACCAGCGCCTACCGACCGTGGTGCCTGAAGCAGCTTCAGCAAAAGTTCCAGGAACTCCCGGATGATGCGTCCGCGACCGTGCGTGGCATTCTCGAAGACCATGGTTGCTGGGAACCGCTCTGGCGGGTTACCGACTTCCGTAACGATCACGATCCCGAAGGAACCGCACCGTTCTGCCAGGCAACCCGCATGGTCCGCGACTGATCCTTCCCGACCTTTACAGCAGCTCAGCCCTCAGCTCAGCTGCGGAACGGGGTGAGAGCAGTCCGGGTGCGACATCGAAGGGTGTCTTGGCACCATGATCGCCCGCGGCAGCCAGACGTGAGACCGCCCGCGCATAGGCCACAAGGACACTGGCAGTGAAGCCGGGATTGTCCTCAAGGTCGAGCCCGTACTCGATCAACTGACGGTGCCCGCCGCCACTGTCGCCGTTTCGCATCACGAACCCTCCGTGTGGCATCGTCGCGTGGTCGCGGCTCAACTCGGATTCGGTTATGAAGTTGACGGTGGTGTCGTACTGGTCGAAGTAATGCGGCATCGAAACGATCTCTTCACGCACCCGTTCCGCGTCCGCTCCATCTTCCAGGACCACGAAGCACTCGCGTGTGTGCATCTGCCGGGTAGTGAAACTGGGTTGCGAACCATTACGGACAGCCTCGATGGCTTCTTTTACCGGGTGGGTGTACTGCACCGCGCCGGCTACCCCGGGTACCCGCCTGATCGCATCGGAATGGCCCTGGCTCAATCCGCGGCCCCAGAAGGTGTGGGTGTCGCCGTCGGGAAGGATGGCTTCCCCGTAAAGACGGTTGATTGAGAAGACGCCGGGATCCCACCCGGTTGAAATCAGCGCCGTTTTCCCCGCAGCACCGGCCGCGGCGTCCACTGCGGCGAAGTATTCCGGGATTCGCGCGTGGGTATCGAAACTGTCGACCGTGTTGAACATGGCGGCGAGTTCGGGGCCCTGCTCCGGCAGGTCTTCCTTGGAACCACCACAGAGGATGAGCACATCGATCGATTCGGCATGCTCCTCAAGCGTGTCCCAGCCGAAGATCCTGGTTCCGCTGAGCACCGGTTTGATGGTGCCGGGATCCCGACGGGAAAAGACTCCCTCGAGACTCATGTCGGAACTCCTGGTCAGGGCTTGCTCCACCCCACGCCCAAGATTGCCGTAACCGGCGATACCAACCTTTATTTTCCCGTTCGGCTCTCGGCCGTTGGTCTCTGCGCTCATCGCTCAACCTTATGAAAACTCCGGGCGTTGAAGCCGTCAACACCGGTTTAGCCGAGTCGAGGAAAGGGAACTTCGTAACTGTGTCGCAGGCAACCACGACGGATCTCAACGATCTTCCACTTCAGTCCGGCCGAGGCCGGGGTTCCGGGCATGGTGTACTTGCTGCCATAGGCCGCACCCCGCTGGTCGATCTCGAGCGCTACATGGACCGGCCAATTTCGGTCTGGGCGAAGCTTGAAGGCAGCAATCCGGGAGGCTCGGCCAAGGCCCGGTCGGCCGCCAGAATCATCGCTGATGGTCTGACCAGCGGGGAGATCGGCCCGGGAACCACGGTAATCGAATCGACCTCCGGCAACATGGGGATTGGCCTCGCCCAGGCCTGCGTGTATTTCGACCTGCATCTGGTCTGCGTAACTGACGCCCGGACCAACCGGCTCACGGTGCAGACGATGCGTGCCCTTGGCGCAGAAGTGAGGGTGGTTGACCGCCCGGGACCGGAGGGTGGTGATCTGCTCGAAGCACGACTCGCACTCGTCCAGGAACTGCGGACCGCGATTCCCGATTCTTTCTGGCCGAACCAGTACGCAAACCTGTCAAATCCCGCGGCCCACAGCGACGGAACGATGAGGGAGATCGACGAAGCTCTGGACGGTCGGATCGACTATCTATTCGTCGCCGCCGGAACCGCGGGAACCGTCCGCGGCTGCATCGATTATCTGCGTCGCGAGAATCGTCAGACCAAAGCAATCGCCGTGGACGCGGTGGGCAGCATACTTTTCGGCGGTGAACGCGGCGAGCGCCTGCTTCCGGGCATGGGTGCCGGCCGGGTGTCAGAACTCGCGAAATCCACCCGACCGGATCGGGTTGTCAAGGTCGATGAGCTTGAATGCGTTGTCGCCTGCCGCCGTCTGGCCAGGCGAGAAGGCATCCTTGCCGGGGCTTCTTCTGGAGGGGTGATGGCAGCCTTGGAGAAACTCGCACCCGAACTGGAACCCGACGCGCGGTGCGCGGTGATCCTGGCGGATGGTGGCACCGCATATCTGGACACCGTTTACGACGATGGCTGGGTCGAGAAGTCACTCGCCTGTGACCCGCATCGCCTGGCCGATCTGGTTCGGGCCTGATCAGGGTGGCAGCCAACCGGATCGCCATCGTCGGTTTCGGCCCCCGGGGCCTGGGCGCGCTTGAGCGTCTGATCGCCCACCAGCGAATTCCGGATTCAGCCCCGATCGAAGTCACTGTTTTCGAACCCGGCCCGATTCCCGGTGCCGGCTCGGCCTACTGCCCGGACCAACCATCGTTTCTGCTGATGAACTTCCCTGCGGGAAAGATCGACTTCCGCTGGAATAAAGATGGACCCCCGTCCGCTTTCGATGGTGGTTCTTTCATGGAATGGGCAGGAGCCGATCCGGACCGGGCGGATAGCTGGTACCCCCCTCGGTCCCTTGTCGGCAGTTACCTGTGTGCCGCTGCCTCCGAATTGCTGGGCTCGTCACCTTTTCCAGTGACGCTGGTGCCGGAAGCCGTGGTCGGGATGAAGCAGGAATCGGGCGGCTGGCTGGTCCGGTCGAAGTCGGGGTCTTCCCGATTCGATGAAGTCCTGCTCACGACCGGGCATGCCCCGACTGGTTCGGGGTCCACGGGACATTCCGACCGGGCCGTAGCTGGCGCTGAAGTCAACATCCGCGGCTTCGGGCTGACCGCGATCGACCTGGTCCTTGAACTCACGGAAGGACGCGGCGGCAGTTTTGGAACGGCTGCTGACGGTTCCTTCATCTACCGCAGATCGGACTCCGGGCCATCCGGGATTACTCCACACAGCCGCTACGGCAGGCCGATGCTCGTGAAGCCCGAGCCGGACCGCAGCCCGGTTTCGCAGGTGATCTTGACTTCGGTAATCGCCGAAAGCCGGGAGCGGGTACTCGAACTGCCGCCCGGAGGGGGGATCGGTCAGCTGGGAAAGGTGTTGTCAGGCCTCAGCGCGGACCTGCTTTCGCTTGACTCGGCCCGGCAGGCCGCCAGAGCCTGGATCGATGCTGCTTCCACTGGCCAGCTCGAGCCCGATCCTGACCCGGGCGCGACCATCAACGAGTCCTTGAGAATTGCTTCCGGCGAAACATCACCCAACCTCAGGTGGGCTCTGGGCCTCGCCTGGCGCAGCATCTACCCGGCGATCGTCAAACGATATTCCCACGGTGGCCTGGGAAAGTCCGACCATGCCCCTTTCAGGAACCTGGCGTCGGAAATGGAACGCCTGGCTTTCGGGCCACCACCGGTAAATGCAGTAAAGCTGCTGGCCCTGGCCGACGCCGGAATTCTCGATCTGTCCCGACTCGGCGATTCCAGCAGCGACGGTTCGGGAATCAAACTTGACGCAGTCAGTTCACCCCCGGGCCTGAATCTCCATCAAGAACCTCTCGCTGACCTGGTCGCAGCCGGAGCGATCAGGAAACCTCCGGGTGCACGCGGAATCGAAGTGACCCGTTCCGCCCGGTGCGTGGGTGCCAATGGCGAAACCACCTGCGGGTTGGCCGCTTGCGGCAGGCTGACCGAAGACTGGGTGATAGGCAATGACACCCTCGATCGTCGCCTGCATCCTGAAATCAACCATTGGGCGGAGACGGTCTGCAGCGCGATCCAGGTCGAGCCCTCGATGGCGGTGATTTCATGAGCGAACCGACAGTCCATGAACCTGGGCTTCGAGCTAACTGTCATGGCGTATCTCCTCTCGATGCCCGTCTCGAAACCTGGCAGAAGTCTTTGCTTGCCGATTCCGGAGTGCTGTCATCAGCCCTGGGGACCGGCGAGAGCCCGATCAACGTGATTGATCCCGGGCCGATGAAACGCAACGCCGCCGAACTCACCGACGCCGCTGCTGAATCCGGGGTCCGGCTGAAGATCTTCTTTGCCCGCAAAGCAAACAAATGCCTGTCCCTGGTCGACCGGGCACGCGAACTCGGCCTCGGAGTGGATCTGGCCAGCGTGAATGAACTGGCCGAGGCCCGTGATCGCGATGTTGCCTCATTGGATCTTGTGGTCACGGCGGCGGTAAAACCCCGACCCTTGCTCGAGCTCTGTGTTGAAACCGGGGCACTGGTGGTGCTTGACAATCAGGACGAAGCGGAACTGCTGGCGAAGATCGCCGCCGAACGGAACCAGACGGTTCGAGTCGCGATCAGGCTTGCGGTCGAGATTCCTGATGCCATCCCGACCCGGTTCGGGCTGCCACCAGCCGAAGCGAAACGACTCGCCGAAACACTTGACAGCAACCCTCTTCTGGATCTCACCGGTCTTCATTTTCATCTCGACGGCTACTCAGGGAAGGATCGTGTGCTGGCGCTGGCCGCGGCACTCGACCTCGCAGACGATCTGCCTGCGGAAAGCCCGATCCGGTTCATTGACATCGGTGGCGGCATCCCGATGAGCTATCTGGATGACCGTGACCAGTGGGACCAGTTCTGGGTTTCACACCGTGAAGCCCTGCTCGGGACCCGCCCCCCGCTTACCTTCGCTGACCATGGCCTGGGGTTCAACGTCGTCGACGGACAAATCACCGGCCGACGCGCCACCTACCCCTACTTCCAGGAACCCACGCGGGGTGACTGGCTGCGTGAACTGCTTGCCTCTGAAATCACCCTGCGGAGCAGCCGTTCATCGACTGTGGCGTCAGCCCTGCAGAGCCGTGATCTCGAACTTCGCTGCGAGCCGGGAAGGTCGCTTCTCGACGGTTGTGGTCTGACCGCCGCCCGGGTTCATTTCGTGAAGGGCCGCCTCGACGGAGAAACCCTGGTCGGGCTCGGGATGAACCGGACGCAATGTCGCTCAACCTCGGATGACTTCATGGTCGATCCGATTCTCATTCCGGCCACCGGGTCTGAGCGGTCCGGCGAACTCAGCGGCTATCTGGTCGGCGCCTACTGCATCGAGCGGGAACTGATCACCCTCCGTCGCCTGGTTTTCCCTTTCGGGGCAGGGCCGGGCGACATCGTGGTTTTCCCGAACACGGCCGGCTATCTGATGCACATCCTGGAAAGCAGCTCCCACCGGATGCCCCTGGCCGAGAACTTCGTCCATGACGACGGCCGGCTCGAGCTGGATCCGGTGGATGTTCAGTGATTCAGATCAGCCGGTAAGTACATCCTGGAACGCTTCTTCGACTTCCTTGACCTGGGCTGGGTCCCCGGGAGGTGAATCCTGGGTCGAGCAGTTCTCGGTGTATTCATCGGATGGGAAGATCAGCTCGTTTGATGCCAGTTCCGGATCTTCCTTCGTCAACAGTTCACTGACTCCCGAAACCGGGCTTATGTAATTCACCCAGGCGGTGATCGGAGCCTGAATCTCCGGTCGGTAAACGTAGTTCATGAACTCGTATGCGGCAGCCGGATTTGGCGCTCCGACCGGTATCAGCATGTTGTCGGACCAGAGGGCGCAGCCACCGGTCGGCTGGACATACTCGATGTTCGGATTGTCAAGCTGTGCCTGGACGGCATCGCCCGACCATCCGATCGCGGCCACGACTGATCCTTTGGCGAGGTTCTGGATGTAATCGTTGCCGGTGAAGGCCCGGATCTGGCCGCTGTCAACAGCGCCCTTCACCTTGTCGATCGCTTCCAGCCATTGCTCGGTCGAAGCTGTGGCCGGGTCGATGCCTTCGTCCATCAGGATCAGGGGAATCGTGTCCCGCATTTCGCGCAGCATCGTGACCTTGCCTTTGTACTGCGGATCGAACAGATCACTGATCGACTTGATGTCGGGAGCGAGGTCGCTGCGCACGACAAGTCCGGTCATGCCGGACTGCCACGGAACACTGAATTCCCGTCCCGGGTCAAAGGTGGGATTCTTCAGGCTGGGCAGCATGTTGGTGCTGGCTGTATCCAGCTCTTCCGGATCGAGGTTCTGGATGTAGCCCAGCTTGTACATCTTGCTGGCCATCCAGTCGCTGACCACGATGATGTCGCGGTCACCCGATTTGCCCTGGCTAACCAGGGGCTGGATCTTGCCGAAGAACTCGTCGTTGTCATACACGACCTGGACGTAATCAACGCCGATCCCGGTTTCTTCTTCGAAGTTCCCGATCGTCTTCTTGTC
>JBAUOE010000092.1:0-4441 GCA_049579585.1 Solirubrobacterales bacterium
TCCCGAACGCAGACCGGTTGGAGAAAAGGCCGAAGCGGGGGCTATAGGGTTGCCGGGTGGCCGGCGAAGACAGAGAATGGGCGAACGTGGTTTCGTCATTCAAGGGAGCGGACCCGACCGCCGTCACCTACGAACCGGTCGGCGGAATCAATCCGGCGAACGGCCCGGTGGCCCTCTGTGTGGGCGGCAGCAACCGGCTTACCGGACACCTGGCCCCGGAATTCTGGGGCGCAAGCTGCGACGCGGACGAGGTCGAAGTCGGCAGGATGTTCCGCAAGAGCGTGGTCCCCTCGGCAGTGCTGGCCAAAGCCCACATGCCGGATCTGGCGAAAGTGATCGCGGCCTTCAACGTCGAATCGATCGAGGCCCGGCCAAACGAATACCTGAAGACGAAGATCTCCCGCAAGGTGGAGTTCGAATCGATGGAGTTCAACAAACGATTTCTCGCGACAGTTCCCGAAGGTTATGACCCGACTGCGTTGCGTGAACTGTTTTCCCCGGCATTCCTTGACTGGACCACCACAATCGACCGGGAGTGTGATTTCGGCATCAACGACCGCCAGTTCTGGTTCCTCTGGCGGCTGAAAGAAAGAACCAACGCCGAGCTGAAACTTGCCCTTGGCAACGCCGGCGAACTGTTCAAACGTCTGCACGCCGAACTGGACGAATCGGGGTACCACACCTATCCCGGCGGACCCTGGAATGCCGGCCTTGAACCTTTCCCGGCTGACTGACTGGCGGCCGGATCCGGCCGCACTGAAGGGCGCCGCACGGGCGGCGATCATCATTCCGATCTGTTTCGGTCTGGTTACCCATTTCATCGATAGCGACGATGCCCCTGTATTCGCTGCTTTCGGCAGTTTCGCGGTGCTCGTCTTCGTGGACTTCGGCGGCCGGACCAGGCAGCGCCTGGTTGCCTACCTGGGGCTGGGACTGGTCGGGGTGGTGTTGATCACGCTCGGCACGCTCTGTTCCAGCCACATGCTGCTTTCGACCGCCGTCACGGCAGCGGTCACCTTCGTCATCTTTTTCTCCGGGGTGATCAATGGATATCTGGCGGCGGCCAGGACCGCCGCCGTTCTCCTGCTGGTCCTGCCGGTAATGATTCCCGGAACCCCGGCCGACATCGGAGACCGGCTGATTGGCTGGGGTGTGGCCTGTGGTATTTCGATCCCGGCCGTGTTCCTGCTCTGGAAGCTTCCCTGGAACGCCGAGTTGCGCAAAGGGTGTTCAGCCGCCTGCCTCGCGATGGCCAGGTTGATCGAAAAACCCGACGATGCTGACCTGCGTGACGAAGCTAACGACTCGATAGCCGCCGTCCGCCAAAGGTTCCTGGCATCCCCGCACCGCCCGAACGGTCCCACCGGCCCGACCGCCGCGATTGCCGGCCTGATCGAGCAACTCGGCTGGACAGTCAGCCAGTTCTTCAGGGACGGTCCGTCGATGGGCGATCCCGGGGGCCCCGACGTAATTCGGACACGGAAAGAATGTGCGGCAACGATGCGACGGACCTCCGATGTGATCCTCGGGGGCGAAGGTTCAGTTTCAACCACCAAAATCGATGAAGCCAGACAGGAACTGATCCAGAACTTCAGCGAACGGGCGGGCGGGAAGGATCATGCCGATGAACCCCTCAAGGTTGATCTTGCCCGCACGTTCCGGCTGCGACTGCTTTCCTTCTCGGTCGCCGACGCGGCCGGTTTCGCCAACGTCGCCACCGGAGAAAAGCCGGCTCCGGGTGCCCTCGGGCAGCGCTGGCTGAGCATCCTCGGGAAACAGCGCCGCCAGGCAGTGGCGACCGAACACCTGATCGCCGACCACATCAGCCTGCGCTCGGCCTGGTTCAGGAACAGCATCCGCGGCGGGATCGGTATCGCCCTCGCCGTGCTGGTCGCAGAACTGGTCAATGCCGACAATGCGTTCTGGGTCGTCCTCGGAACGCTTTCGGTACTGCGCTCCAACGCGATCGGCACCGAAGCCAGTGTTATGTCCGCCCTGCGCGGCACGATCGTCGGCATCGTGATCGGCGCCGCGGTGATTGCGCTGATCGGCGAGCACCAGTACCTGTTGTGGATCGCCCTGCCACTGACGGTCCTGGGCGCTGCTTATGCTTCCGCGGCGATCTCGTTCGCGGCCGGGCAGGCTGCCTTTTCGGTGATGGTGATGGTCCTGTTCAACCTGATCGCGCCGATCGGGGTCGAAGTCGGCCTGGTCAGGATCATCGACGTCGGCATCGGGTGTGCGGTCAGCCTGGCCGTCGGCCTTCTACTCTGGCCCCGCGGAGCCCGCGAACTGGTCCGGCGATCGCTTGGCGATGCTTACGAATCTGCTTCGCGCCTGGTTTCGAACCGGGTCCGGGCGGCAATCAAAGGGGAGACCTCGGAGCGCCTGGATCCGGTAAGGAACGATGCGGTGGCCTCGATCGACCGGTTGGACGCCGCTCTCCGGCAGCGACTCGAAGAGAGCTCGGCTGCGCATGTCGATGCCGAGAGCCTGGTCGCGTTGACCGCCTGCGTCAGCCGTTTGCTGCGGACGTCCCACGCGTTTCGCATGATGGTCCTGATGCCATGGTACGAACCGGTCCCGGCAGCGATGGCCGACCAGATCGTCGAACTCGATGAGCGGGTCGCGGCCTGGTACACCGACTGCGCGCAGGCTTTCCGCGGTTCAGGGCAGATCCCCAGGCCGGATTCGAAACCAGCCGATTACGCAGATTCCGCCCTGGACCTGATCGGCGGCGCCAGCAACGAGAAAGAACTCCACGCGGCCCTCAGCGGAGCCTGGGTGCTGCAGGGACTCGAGTACCTGCTCGATCTGGAAAAAAGGGTGGCTGACCACGCCGACCAGATATTCACCGCCAGCGAAGCACGGAAAACGGGATCTCAGCCCGGGTAGTCGTCCTCATGCGGAAGGACGACGCGGTGGTTGCGTTCGTCGCCGATCACCTTCGGCAGGATCTGCCGGGTTGAATTCGGATCTGCTTTGGCGGCGGCCAAGGCAGTCGCGGTGTCAGGGTGCGGAACCAGGGCTTCGAGCTGTTTCAAGGTCGGGAAGACGATCGCGAACTCCTGTTTTTCGTATTCAGCGAGCGCGGTCGCGGGGGAGAGCCAGCGTTCGGCGGTGGTCTCTCGTCCGTCCGGGACGGCAACTGATCCGGCGGGGGCCTCGGCGATGAAAAACCAGGTATCGAACCGGGTCTTGATCACTTCCGGGGTGACCCAGCGGGCCAGGGTGACCACCTCGGCTTCCGGGGCGAGCCAGATACCGGACTCCTCGGCCAGTTCGCGGCAGGCACAGGTCGCGAGGCCTTCGAGTCCTTCGCCGTCCTCCGGGTCGAGTGCGCCGCCCGGGAAAACCCAGACGTTCGGCATGAAACGTGCTTTGTCCGAGCGTCGCAGCATCAGGACTTCGAGGGAACCATCGTGTTCGCTGTCGCGAAGCAGGATGATCGTCGCGGCACTGCGCGGCAACGTGGGGTCCCCAAGGTTGATTCTTTCCGACGGTCCTGGCTCGGGCAGCTGTGGCACAGCGCAACCGTATACCGGGCAGGGATTCACGGGACGTCCGAGCACGGGGTGCTTGGGTAACCTGCCTGACATGAGCACCGCAACTACCAGCCGATGGATCTGTGTTTCCTGCGGCTGGATCTACGATCCGGCCGAAGGCGACCCCGATGGCGGAATCCCTGCCGGAACCGCTTTCGAAGACATTCCCGAAGACTGGTTCTGCCCTGTGTGTGGTGCCAGGACCAGCGACTTCGAGCCTTACGAAGGCTGAGCTCAGTTCTCTTCGAGGGCGCGGCGGCGTGAGCGCCTGACCCAGGCCCGGTTAAGGGCCAGGCTGATCAGGACGACGATGCCGATCGGGATCGCGATTGCCAGGGCGATCAGGGTCACCCCTGCGGTGATGCCCAGCATGTGGCCGGCGTCGTCGAGCGCGTCGCTGATTCCCCAGGTTGAACCCTCTGTGGAGTCACTTGAATCGCCAGTGACCACGGTGATTGCGACCGGAGTCAGGTTGGCGCGACGTTCGAGCCGGTTGAGGCTGGTCGTGAGCCGGGCCGCTTCGCGGCGTTCCTGACGCAGTTCCTTTTCGACTGATTCCCGTTCATCCTCGGTGGTCGCTTCGGAAAGCTGGCCGACCAGGCTCTCGATGCGGGCTTTTGAGGTCTGCAGCCTGTCCTGAACGGTAAGGGTCGGGGCGGTGATGTCTTCGGTTTCCTGGGTGCGCGCTTTGAGGTCGGCGACTCCGGAAAGGTCACTGACAGTGTCTTCGAGCTGGGCGCTCGGGATCATCAGGTTGAAGCTGGCCCCGGCCCGGCCGGCGGGGCCGTCGGTGACCGTCGAGTCGAGCACGATGCCGTTGTGGCTGTCGACCACCTTGATGATTTCGTTGCTCACGCCCTGAAGGTCATCGGGGCTGGTGCCGAGGGTGATCTCGA
>JBAUOE010000093.1:0-3589 GCA_049579585.1 Solirubrobacterales bacterium
TTTCCCTAATATCCCTCGCCCTTCATGCGGCTGTGGCGGAATTGGTAGACGCGCAAGCTTGAGGGGCTTGTGTCCGAAAGGACGTGGAGGTTCGACTCCTCTCAGCCGCACTACATTGATTGTTTACGTCAAGACGCTGACTGCCCTGCTCGGGCTTTCAGCTGTCTTGACGGAGATCGCAACCCTGGTGAAACGCGGGACCGTGGTTACTTAGTCAGTTGGTATCCGTATCCGTTCCTCGACCCGGCCGAAAACGGAGTCGCCGGGCTGGTCGTCATCGTCGGCGGCCTGATCGTCCTCTCCTCCGGATTGATCTGGGTGCTGGTGAAACGAACCGGTGGCGAGTCCACGGTCGGATAGGCAACCCGCTTTGGGAAAGACCGCTGGTCCCTGCCCTAGACTTCAGCCAATGAGGAGCGGGGCGTTGAGGATGATTGCATCGGCAGTTGTGCTGATTTCGATTCTGGTGGCCAGTTCAGCCGCCACCGGATCGGCCACTGCGGCGATGCCGCGCCTCAAAGCCGACCCGGACGTCGAACACGGCGGGCGCATCGTCGACTCGAAGGGCCGTGAAGTCCTGTTGCGGGGAGTCAACGTCAACTCTCTCGGCCAGTACTGGAAGGGGACCGACAAACCATCAGTTCTACCTTTCGACAAGAAGGACCCGAAACGGATTGCCGGGATGGGCTGGAACGTGGTTCGTCTGATCGTGTCCTGGTCGAAGGTCGAACCGCAACCGGGCAAATACAACGAGGCATATCTCGACCGGGTCGAGCGATGGGTCAACCGTCTCGGGAAGCAGGGGGTCTACACGATCATCGATTTCCACCAGGATGCCTGGGGCCCGGCCCTCGCGGCTCGTCCCGGCGAGCCCTGCGTCGCCCCCGCCGAGCCTGGCTTCGGCTGGGACGGAGCCCCGGGATGGGCGACGATCGATGACGGACAGCCACGCTGTTTCACCATCAACCGGGAAGTCAATCTGGCCGTCACCGCTGCCTGGAACAATTTCTTCGCAAACACACCGGCTGCCGACGGGATCGGCATCCAGACCCACTACGCCAGGACTCTGCGTCGCATGGCAAAGAAGTTCGCGCGCTCAACCGCGGTTGCCGGTATCGACATCATGAACGAACCGGGAGCGCTCGGACCCGTCCAGACCGCGGCCCTCGGACCGTTCTACGCCCGCGCCCTCGCCGCCATCCGGGCTGGAGAGAAGGCAGGAAAAGGTTTTCGTCACCTCGTCCTTTTTGAACCGAGTGTGCTCTGGTCGCTGATCGGATCGGGCCCGCCCCCGGTTTTCGCGAAAGATCGCAACCTGGTCTATTCACCCCACCTTTACGGTGGCAGCATTGGCGGCGAAGCCCCTCCGTCAGAGGCATCTTTCGTGAACGCGCTCGAGGAGGCGAAGGCGTTTGGCGGCGCCCCGGTCCTGACCGGTGAGTGGGGCGGCAGTCCTGACCGGGCAACCGGACGTGACGACGACTACTTCAACCAGCATCAGGCCCTTCAGGACAAATACCGGATCGGCGCAACCCTGTGGACGTGGAAACAGTCCTGCGGCGACCCGCACGCAGCTACGCATGATCCCGGAAGTGCCCCGCCCCTGCCGCCCTGGAGCCTTTACGAAATGAATTGTTCCGGGTCGAAAAACAAAGTGGTGGGCCAGTACCGGTTGCTTCGAAAAGATCTTCGCCGGGCCTATGTGCGCCGGGCACCCGGACGCCTCAATTCGACCAGCTATTCACAGGACACAGGCATCTTTCAGGCTTCGGGCAAGGGTTCGAATACCAAACGGGCCCGGGTCGAGATCTTCTTTCCGATGGCCGATCGCCGAAGCGAATCGGTGCGGGTCAAGACAAACATGGCCTGGGGCTACCGCGAAGTTGGCCGGGGCATGTACCTGATCGGCAAACCGGGGAACAAACCCTGGTCGATCCGGATGCGCGACACCGACCGCGACTGACCGGCCGCCAACCTCCCCTGCGGCGTCCCTGGAGCAAGGCAACCGCAACCAGACCGCAAGGTGCGTTTCTTAGGTTGGTCTTCGTTGTGGCTGCCGGATCCGAACGCGTTCGTGAATGGCCGCCGCCTGAACATTCGACCACGGACTGTTTCCGGTCCGGGAATCGTCGAACCAACCTTCAGTTTCCAAGGAGTCCTGATGTCCAAACGCAACTTCCTGCTCTCGCTGTTCTTGGTGTTGGCCGGCCTGCTGACGACGGCCGGTACCGCTTCAGCAAACCCGGGATCGATCGTCTTCGTGAAGAAACACAATGTCTGGCTGGCAAACGCTGATGGCAGCGGCCAGTACCAGGTGACTGACGATGGCACCTACGAGAGTCCGTGGGGATCACCTTCCCAGGCCAACGACGGCACGATCGCAGCCAGCCACCTCGACCGGATCGTCCGCCTCAGACAAAACGGTGAGGTGCTGAACACGATCAATCCGCCACCGCTGGTCAATTCCGTAAGCCATCTGGTTGATGGCGTGCCGGTTGATGTCGCGATCTCGCCGAACGGCAAGCTGATCGCATGGAGTTTCGTCTCCTACGAGTGCCCGATCGGTGCTTCCTGTGGTGCCCGTCCGGTAACTGGATACACGGCGGCCGATCGCCTGACCGATCCGGCCATACATGGGTCGACATTCTTCTCCGAGCCGTCCTGGGTTGGCAATGGCCGGACCCTGCAGAGCGGCGGTTACGGATCCCAGATCAACATTCATGATCTCGGCGCGGGTTACCCCGAACACTGGTTCGACGACAGCGACTACGCCGAAAACGACACCGACCTGGCTGACGCCGACCTCTCGCCTGATGGCAAGCGGCTCGCGGCGATTCGCGGATATGGCTCGAGCACCCATGTCATCTGGTACCGGGTTGCGGGGAACGCGCTCGCCGGACCTGCGCCGGCCGTGCCCGAAGCCCAATGTGTCACCGGTGAACTGGAAGGTCTTTCCGGACCGAGCTGGTCGCCGGACAGTGAATCCCTCGTCTGGGAAGAACCGGATGGCATCTGGCTGAAGTCCAACCCGGACACCTGTGATTCCCCCCAGCCGCGACTGTTGATCGCAGGTGGCTCCGAGCCCGAATGGGGTCCGGCGGCAGTCAACCCCGGGCCCCGAAATCCGGGAATCAGCATCAAGGCTCCAAAAGAGAAGCTCAAGCTGGCCCTGAAGCGAGGTCTGAAGTTCAAGGTGAAGGCCGCAGTCCCCGGCCGGATCCAGGCGAACGTCCACCAGAACCGAACCCGGGTCGCGACGGGATCAACCACGGCGAAAAAGGCCGGGTGGACGGTCGTCACTGCCCGCTTCACTGCCAGAGCGAAGAAGAAGCTGGCTCAGACCAGGACGGTCCGGCTAAAAGCGAAAATCACTGTTGGCGGCATGACCCGCGGCATCTCCTTCACGTTGAGGAAATAGCACTTTCCGATCCCCTTCCGGCGGCCCGGTGATCCGCTGCCGGAAGGGACCTCCGTTTGCCGCGTACGGATGCGGGGCATCATCATGTGAACTGATGCGAACCGATTCAGGCAACAGCAGCGGCCCGGCGATCATGTGGTTCCGGCGGGACCTTCGGACCCATGACCTGCC
>JBAUOE010000094.1:0-5008 GCA_049579585.1 Solirubrobacterales bacterium
CCTTCCGGGCAGACCAGCAGCCTTACGGCGGCGTCAAGGATTCGGGCAACACCCGTGAAGGCCCGGCCTACTCGATCATCGAACTCACCGAAGAGCGCATGGTCACCTTCCAGGGCTGATTCGGACAGAAGCGCCACTCTTGCCCGTTTCTCGGGTTACTTTGCACAGGCTGGGTTAAGCTCAGTGCGGAGTTCCCGGGAAACAACCGAGGGGTGGATTGATGTCGAAGTTGAAGATTGTCGTTGTCGCCTGCATCTGTGCCGTTGTCGGAACAACCGCATCGGTGGCTCTTGCGGCACCGGGAGACACGCTCGGTATCAGCACGCTGATGCAGCGGATATTCCCAGAGGGTTCGGGTGACTTCAAAACCCTCCAGACCGGACCGGGCGAGGATTACACCGTCCGTACCGGGTCGACCGAAGCCGGTGAGCTCGGTGTTGCCAACCCCGGACGCGAAACCAAACGCACCCCGCTCGCTTACTTCGGACAGCTGACCGACTTCCAGCTCGCCGATGAAGAGAGCCCGGCCCGGGTCGAGTTCCTCGATCCCGAAGGCGGACCTTTCACCGCATCCTGGCGCCCCTCCGAGGCTTTCAACCCCTTCGAAGCCAACGAGATGATCGAGCAGATGAACTCTTTCGCCGCGAACGCTCCGGTCGCCAGTGGTGACGGCAGCCTGCCGCCGATGGACTTCGTAATGAACACCGGCGATATCTCCGACAGCCAGCAGTTCAACGAAACCGTCTGGAACCGCATTCTGATCGAGGGTGGCACGATCACCCCGGGCAGCGGCGTCAACCCGGCTTCTTCGATCGACACCAACCCGCTCTGTCCATCGGTGCAGATAGCAACGCTGGGCGGAATCAAGGATTCGGCAACCCCGACCAACTACACCGGCGTCCAGGATCGCGACGACTGGCCGGGCGCGAAGGAGTTCTACTTCTACGACCCGGACGAACCGAACCCGGCGCTCGACGACCCGGGAAACGTCAACCCTTACGCCGATGCGCCGATGTATCCCGGACTGATGAACCAGGCCCAGAAGCCTTTCCAGGCAACCGGTCTTGACGTCCCCGGCTACGTGCTCTTCGGTAACCACGACGGCCTGGTCCAGGGCAATGCCTACGCGAGCAAGCTCTTCAACCAGTTCGCCCAGGGTTGCCTCAAGCCGGTCGCCGACAAATCGCCGGAGAACTCGGCCTTCAACCCGCTCACCTTCCTTAGCCTGGTGACCAACCCGAACCTGGACGTCGCCGGTTTCCTCGATCTGGTTGATGCGAACCCGAACCAGTTCATGGCAGTACCGCCCGATCCGGATCGCCGTCTGATTTCAAAGACCGATTACAAGAACATCTTCCGGGCAAACGGACAGGACGATTCCCACGGATTCGGTTTCATCGATCCGGCGGAAGAGACAGCGTCGAACGGAGCTGCCGGCTACTACTCGTTCAGCCCGAGCCCCGATGTCCGGTACATCACGCTCGACACTCATTCCGAGGGTGGCAAGATCCTTGAGTCAGACAAGGGCAACCTTGATTCTTCCCAGTTCAGCTGGTTTGAGTCCGAGCTGCAGGAAGCCACCGACGAGAACCAGATCGCGGTCATTTTCTCGCATCATGCTCCGAGCAGCATGAGCGCCAACGTGCTCGACGAGAACGCACCTTCTTGTGCCAGCGTCAACCCGGCCGAAGTGGTCGGATGTGACGGTGATCCGCGTGATTCCGCCCCGATCAAACTGAAGGATGATGCGATCGCGCTGATGCACAAGTACCCGGCAGCGGTTGCCTGGGTTGCGGGGCACAGCCATGAAAACAAGATCGAGGCGTTCAAGGATCCCGCTGGCAACGGTGGTTTCTGGAGCATCCGGACATCCGCCCTGGTCGACTGGCCCAAGCAGAACCGCCTGATCGAGATCTTCGACAACGAGGATGGCAACCTGTCGATCTTCGGCACCCTGATCGATCATGCCGCTCCGGTTCCAGCCCCGGCCCCCGGCACCGACTCCAGCACTTTCGATGCGCAGACCCTGGCATCGGTTGGCCGGACCATCGGTTACAACGACAACCAGAATGGTGGCGAAAACTGCGGGTCGATCGATCCGTGTGGCGCTGGCACCGTGGACGACCGCAACGTCGAGTTGCTGATCAAGGATCCGAGGCGCACGGCCGTTCCAGTGACCCCGAAAGCCAAGATCAGCAAAGTCAAGGTCAAGCCAAACAAGAAGAAGCTCAAGGCCGGCAAAAAGACGAAGCTGACAGTCAAGGTCACCAACAGTGGCGACGCTCCGGCGAAGAAGGTGAAGGTCCGCCTGAAGTCAACGAACAAGCGGGTAAAGGTCCCGAACAAGATCGTCATCAAGAAGATCGCCCCCGGCAAGACGGCCAAGGTCAAGATCAAGGTCAGGGCGAAAAACAAGGCCCGGGGCAAAGCGAAGATCAAAGCCACAGTCGGCAAGCGCAAGGGCACTGCCGTGGTGAAGATCAAAGCGAAGCACCGGCGCTAGAACTCATCGCTCCTCCTTCTCTGCCCCATGGGGGGAAAAGGAGGAGCATCACTTTCGGTTTAGGTCCCGTTCATTTGGACAGCTAAGGTCTGTCCATGGAATTCGATTCCCATTCGTGGGTTCTCTGGGTAGGCGTCATCGCGGCGGTAATTCATGTGCTTGAGGAATACGCACTGGGCTGGGTGGCGTGGGCAAACCACGAACTTGGGCCGCGTCTAGGAATCGAGGTAACCGAAACCGGTTTCCTGCTTTCCAGCGTCAGCCTGGTTTTCGGTGCGCTGGCTGGAGCGGCAATCGGGTGGTGGGGGCCGGCGATCAGCCTCGCGATTCCCGCACTGTTCGTCATCAACGCGGTTTTCTTTCACATGCTGCCCAGCGCCCGCACCGAGCGCATAATTCCCGGCACGATCAGCGCCGTCTTCATTTACCTTCCGGTTGCCGCCTGGATGTACTGGGCGGCCGCTGAAGATGGTCACCTGAGCTTCGGCACCTTCATCCTGAGTTTCATCCTTGGCGCGGCCTTCATGGCCTGGCCGATCGCACTGCTCTACCTGAAGGACAGAATCGGCTGGGACGCGGAATACGTCGCGGTCGCCGCTGCGGCCCGTGACGCCAAAGCCGAACAGGCAGCGAAGGACAGGGCCGAGGCCCAGGCGGCAGCCGTTGCCGCGGCCGCCGCGGCCCCGGCCGAACCCGAACCGGTCGAAGTCACCGAAGTCCCGGTCAACCTCGATGAAGAAGACAGCGCGGTTGAGCTGGCCGAAGACGCGGCGGTCGAAGGCGAAGAGCCAGCCGACAGCTACGACGCCGACGAAGGTATCGAGGACGAAGGGGACGACACCACGGTCATGCGGCGGGATTGACCCGCCAGCCAGCGCATCGCTCCTCTTTCACTGCGCCTGGCGCAGTCAACAAGGAGCGATGCTGCCGGGTCGGCTATTCGTTCGGCCGGGCCATCTTCCTGTGATCCAGCGCTTCGTTCAGGACTTCTTCTTCAACGCCGAGTTCGATCGCGACTTCGCGCAGGGCACGACCGGAATGTGCGGCCTCCGAAACGATCTCTGACGCCTTGTCGTAACCGATGAACGGGTTGAGCGCCGTGGCTGTGGCCAGGGTCGCTTCGGCGTGAGCCTCGTTGTTGTTGAGGTTCGCTTCGATACCGGCGACACATTTCGTGTCAAGCATGCGTGACGCACTCGCGAGCAGCTTGATCGAACCGAGCAGGTTGCGCGCGATCAGTGGCACCCGCACGTTCAGTTCGAACTGTCCCTGCGATCCGGCCATCGTGATTGCGGTGTCGTTGCCGATCACCTGAGCGGCCACCTGGATTACCACCTCGGGAATAACCGGATTTACCTTGCCCGGCATTATCGAAGAGCCCTTCTGCAGCTCCGGCAGGCTGATCTCGGCAATGCCCGCCCTCGGACCCGATCCCATCAGGGCAAGGTCGTTGGCGATCTTGTTCAGCGAAACGGCATAAACCTTCAATGCTCCCGAAAGCTCAACCAGTGCGTCCCGGTTGGCCTGGGCTTCGAATGGGTCGTGCGGAGCCGAGATCGTCAGGCCGGAGGCTTTCGCGAGACGGTCGCGGACCCCGGCGGCAAAGTCGGGATGGGTGTTGAGCCCGGTGCCGGTAGCGGTGCCACCCAGCGGGATCTGGCCTACTCGTTCGAGTGTCGCCCGGACCCGGTCGTTGCCATGCCTTACCTGCGACGCATAACCACCGAATTCCTGGCCGAGGGTGACCGGCACCGCATCCATCAGGTGGGTACGGCCGGCCTTGACCACATCACTGAACTCTTCTGCTTTCGCCGACAGGGCGGCAGCCAGTTCTTCCATGGCGGGCAGCAGGTCGTTCGTAACCTGATTCAGCGCCGCAAGGTGCACGGCTGACGGGAACACGTCGTTTGACGACTGGCCCATGTTCACATGGTCGTTCCGGTGAACGCCTTCGCCGGCGATGCTGGCGATGACTTCATTCGTATTCATGTTCGACGAGGTGCCGGAACCGGTCTGGAAAACATCCACCGGGAACTGGTCGTCGTGCTGGCCGGCTCCGATCTCTTCTCCGGCAGCCGCGATTCGATCGGCGATGCCCTGGTCGAGCAGGCCGAGATCAGCGTTGGTGCGGGCTGCGTTCGCTTTGATCAGACCTAGCCAGTGGACCACGGGTGCCGGGATCGGCTCGCCGGAAACGGGGAAGTTGTCTACGGCCTTGGTGGTTTCGCCACCCCACAGCTGCTCAGTCAAAAATGCCTCTCGTCGTATGAACTGTCAAGAACAGGGTCAAGTCTTTCAGCCAATGTCCCGGCCGGCTTCCAAGCCCGCTTCGTAATGGCCCTTCTTTGCGCTGCTCGCACCGTCAAGCCCGTTGGTTACCGCATTGCGGACCCGTTCGATCAGGGTGGCGTGGATGCCTTCGGATCCTTCCCCACCCTTTTCCATTGCTCCGACCAGGAAACCACCGTCGATCGCTGCCTTGATCCCGTCCGGACCGGGCTGCGA
>JBAUOE010000095.1:0-16610 GCA_049579585.1 Solirubrobacterales bacterium
CCGGCACCGCCGCAGTTTCCGGTGAACCGGATCCCACTGAATGCCCCGCCGGTCAGGTAGGAACTCCGCCGAACTGCGAAACCGTAGTTGAACCCGCAGCGGGCAAGGTTGGCAAAGTGACCTTCAACCCGAAGAGCGGAAAGATCAAGAAGGGCAAGAAAGCCAAGATCAAGGTCTGCGTCAAGAACACCGGTGGCAAGAGCCTCACGGCCAAGGTGAAACTCACGTCCTCGAACAAGAAGGTCAAGGTCGCCAAGAAGGCAACCATCAAGAACATCGCCGCTGGCAAGACCAGCTGCACCACGGTCGCCGTCAAGGCCGCCAAGAAAGCCAAAGGCAAGGCCAAGATCACGGCCAAGTCCGGTGGCAAGTCGGCCAAGTCGACTCTGAAGGTCAAGTAGTAGGAGCAGCACCTCGCAGCATCCGGAAGGCAGCACCACCGGCCCCCTCGTCGGGGCCGGTGGTGGCACTTCCACAAACGGTAGTTCGCCTCCATGTCCAGGCAGAGCGTCAAGCAGGTTGGCGTCGACACGAGCAACTACGAGAGAAAGTCCAGGCTGGCAATCCAGTCGTGCGACGACTGATTGAGCGCTTTTACGGGAAGGTTGGCCGGATCGTCGGCATATGGTCCCGGAGCCGCATCAAACTCAAGAAATCGCTGTTTGCGATACCCGACCACTTTCGCTAAGCTGCCGTGAATCAGGATCCGTGTGATCGCCGTCACGGCAATTCCGGATTACTACAGGGAAACAAAACTTGGCCGTAGGGGCCACGACTCTAGGGAGACACAGAATGAGGGAGACAACCGGCCGTTCGCGCCGTGTTTCAGCCAAGGCCAAAGCGGTAATCGTCGCTTTGTTCGCGATTTTTGCCGTAACCGCTTTTGGTGCGTCGAGCGCCACCGCAGCGTCAACCCCCGGCTCGCCGTTCGCGGCCAGCTTCAATCACGTTGGACTCAACGTCAACGTTTCGATCGCCGGTGACATCAACGAACTGGTGCTGAAGCCAAGCGACGGCATCGGTGAACTCGACATCAACGGCACTTACGACGATGCCGCTGGCAACTTCACGATTCCGAAAGACGGCGGACTCGTATTCCCCGACATCGAGCTCGACCTCGACGGCATCCACATTGATGGCGCCATCGGCCTGTCCGAAGCCGGTTCCGGAACTTACAACGACGTCACCGGTGAGCTCATGATGGACACCAAGATCTCACTGACCCTCGGTACCGACGAGATCTCGGAACTGCCGGATCCGGTCGGAGGACTTGGTTCCGGACCGCTGGAGTGCCGCTTCTCGCCGTTGGCAATCTCCTTCTCGACCAACCCGATCAACTGGCCAGCGCCGGGCAAGGCGTTTGAAGATCCGGCCAATCTCACGGACGGAGCCGTAGCCGGTTCCTTCACCACCAAGCCCGATGTTGAATCGATCCAGGGTGGAACGCTCTGCACGATCCTCCACGGCTTCCTCGGCCCGGTCGGCGGCCTCTACCTGGCCAACAAGACCGTTGAAGACGGAACAATGCCCGCAGCAACCGGTCCCAAGCCGGACCCGGACGTGTGTGATCCGGGTGAGGAAGGCACACCGCCTAACTGTGTAACCCCGCCGGTTGAAGTTCCCTGCCCGACCGGATACACCGGCATCGAGCCGGACTGTGTCAAGGATGAAGATCCCAAGACCGCGGCTGCTTTCACCAAGGTGAAGGTAACTCCGGCCAAGGGCACGATCAAGGCTGGCAAGAAGCTCACGCTCAAAGTCAAGGTCACCAACACCGGTGAAACCACCGGCACCGCCAAGATCGTCCTGAAGTCGAGCAACAAGAAGGTCAAGGCTCCGAAGACGGTCAAGGTGAAGGTCGCGGCAGGCAAGACCGTCACCAAGAAGATCACGATCAAGGCCAACAAAAAGGCCAAAGGCAAGGCTGTCATCACTGCCAAGGTCGGCAAGAAGTCAGGCAAGTCCAAGCTGAAGGTCAAGAAGAAGAAGTAGAAGCGAAGCGCCTCAGGTCCTACGGGAACTGAACCAAGGGCCCCGGTGAAAACCGGGGCCCTTTTTTGTGGGACCGGGGGCTACCCGGGGATCGAGCGGGAGGCCGGCCAGGCTCGCGTCAGTCTCAGCTCTTGCCTGAGCCGCGGCCGTTCACGATTACCGGGACCACCCCGACCTTGACCCGACGGGTCTTCGCCCTGCCGGGTGCCGGCAGTTCTTGCCCGGCGGACCCGGCCATTCGCTGAATGCTGACCAGCCTGCCGTTGAGGATGTCGCTGAAGTTGGCCCGTCGCGTGCCTCGATCACTCCATGCCACCACAGTGCGGCGACGACCCGGGCCGCGATCGATGACATATGACCGTTTCGTCCGTCGAGTGATGCTGGTCGAGCCTCGAACCTGTTTGGCGAGCTCCGCCCATGCTTCGTAGGAGGGTTTGACACTGCCGTCCATGTCGAGGAGACCTTGGTGGTTCCAGAAGACGAGCGAGGGCGCGGTGACCGGGTCGTAGATCTGTTGATCCAGGGCGCTGGATGCGTACACCCGGCCCACCCCCGAACTCCATGCGAGCATCGACTTGCGGGTCAGATTGATCACTTGCTCACGCTCGTACGCGGCAATGGCAGATTGGTCTCCGGAGGCCAGCCCCTCCGCCCGTGGATCATCCGAGTTGAATACCGGGCCGGAAGCGGTGTCATCGGACCAGATCGCACGTCCGGAATCAGCGCCGAGCTGCGAGCGGATCTGCTTCGATATGAATTCCACCGTTGCAGGGACTGTCTCGGGCGCGCGGCTCAAGTGAACACCGAGGGCATCGAAGCAGCGGCCGCGTGTCTGCTCCAATGCTGCCGTCTGGGCCAGGAAGTCCTTCAGGAAAACCACCTTTCCCGTGCTCTCCGCGATCTCCGGGTAGTTCGCGATCAGGTCCGCCGGATTCCACCCGAGCGCGACGACGCGCGCGCCAGCCAGCCGTTGATCCTCAGCCTTTGCGGCGCGAAGGCCTTCGGCAGCGAGGCAGACAGCGTCGGCGTAGCCGGCCGCGACTCCGGAAGCTGTCGGGTTGGCTCCGCGCCAGGTGTTCTCTGCCTCGGAGTCGACCTGGATGGTGAGTAGCCTTCCTTCGGAAGCGAGAGCCAGTCGGCGAACAAGGTCGGAGAAACCACTGCGATACGCATCGTTGATCCGCTCTACGCACTGGTGCTGGTCTCGACCTCCGCCAGCGTCGACGCAGATCGTGCCGGGACGGGTCCGCACTGCGGAATCCCCGCCCGGACCGGTCGGGGCCCGCGAGAAACCAAGGTTGAGCTGGGTGGTGCTGCCGGAGAGGCCCGACCAGCCTGCCCGAAGCCGGGTCCAGACTCCACCAGCCCGATCTACCAACTGCCCGTCGGCAGACAGAGACTGCAGATCGCCCCACTTGACACCGTTGATACCGAACTCGAGAAGTGGATCGATGGCCTCCAGGCGCTCGATGGATGCCGGATCACTTGGAGTGCCGTCTACTCCAACTCGGGAGGCAGTCGGTCGCTCGCGCTTTGCTTCACGTCGACGACACTGCTGTCGATGGCGGGTCAACCCACTGCATGCCGAGCGCGCGCCCTTGAGTCGACTTTGCCGACAGCCCTTTTGTCCATCCGGACTCAGCCCGAACGTCATCTCGAATCCGACAATGTCCGCCCCTCGTTCCGATTTGCAGGTCTCGGCGGCGAGGCGGGACAGGCTGGTTTTCGCAGATGCCGGTGACGTGAAAACTGCCCCGGCCGCCACGAGCAACATGATGATGGCCCCTGCCGCACAGCCGTGGGCGAGAAGGCTGCCACGGACCCCTTGTGCGGACGTTTGGTTGATCTGATGTTCCGTGGACACTGAACCCAGCCTAAACCAGGGCCGGAGTCGGAAGTGCGTCTTTCTCGTGGAGTCGAATGGCGAGGGCCGGGATCGAACCGGCGACACCACGATTTTCAGTCGTGTGCTCTACCAACTGAGCTACCTCGCCAAGCCGGCACAGGCTATCTATTGAGCGGGGTTTGAGGCGTCCCGCATAGAGGCCTGGCGCATGGCATCCATCAACCCGATCGCACCGGCCTTGAACAGCGGCTCGTTCAGGTTGCCGCACTTGGGACTCTGAACACAGGAAGGACAGCCGGCATCGCAGGGGCACTCCGACACCAGTCCGAGCGCGTCGCTGACCAGACGTTCGAACAGGTCAAAGCCCCGGCGGGCTATGCCAATGCCACCAGGGTGACCGTCATAGATGAAAATGGTCGGTTCGCCGGTCTGGGGATGGACGTTGGTCGAAAGCCCCCCGATGTCCCAGCGGTCGCACATGGCGATCAGGGGCAGAACCGCGATCTGGGAGTGCTCCGACGCGTGAAGGGCGCCCAGAAGGGCGTTGAGGGGCATTTCCGGGGTCATCTCGGCCGGCACGGTGTACCAGAGCCCCTGGGTGCGGAACTCCTGTTCGGGCAGGTCCAGGTCAATCAGGTCGATTGCCTCCTGATCGGCGGTCAGGATTCGCTGGTAGGCGATTACCTGATCGGTCACCGCGATCTCTCCGAAATTGAGTTCGACTCCGGCCACCTGCTTCTTCGCCAGGACCCGGTCGATGAAAACATCGGTCTCCATTCGTGGCCTGGTGTACCACTCGTCATCGAAAGGATGGACCACCGCCTGGGCGCCATCAAGGTCCAGTTGTTCGACTTCGTAGGACGACCCGAAATGCATGTAGATCGCGCCCGGGTGGAGGGTTGTGAAAGCCCGTCCGTACTCCACCGTCCCGATTACCTCACCCGAACCCCGTTCGACCACCGCCAGGTTCTCCGCCGACGAAGACCGCAGGGAAACCGAGGCCGCAACAAAACCAGGCTTTCTTGGAACCAGACCTTTCCCGGCCCGGCGCAGCTCGCCTTTCGCAACCAGGTGGTCGGTCAGGGCTTTCATTTCTTCACCGAACCATTCCGTGTCCTCCTCGGTCACCGGCATTTCGAAGGCGGCGGCGACCAGGTGCTGCGCCCCGATCTCCGGGGAAAGGTGATCGAGGATGGCGGCTTCAACCGGGCGCTCGAGGAATTCCTCGGGATGCCTGCAGAAGTACTGGTCGAGGCCGTCCTGGCCAGCGATGTAGACGGCGAGGCCGTCACGGCGCCGTCCGGCGCGACCCCACATCTGCCGTAGGCCGGCAACCGTACCCGGGAAAGTCACGCAGATCGCGGCATCAAGCTCACCGATGTCGATTCCCAATTCGAGCGCATCGGTTGAAACCACCCCCAGCAATTTGCCTTCAACCAGATCCTTTTCGATGCCGCGGCGCTGGGCCGGGGTGTAACCGGCCCGGTAAGGAGCGATCTTCATGGCAAGGTCGGCCCGGCCTTTACGTTCGAGGTTCTCGGCAGCAAACTTGCGGATCAATTCGATACCACGACGGCTCTTGAGGAAACAGATGGTCCGGATCTCATGGCTGACCAGGTCGGCCAGCAGATCCGCCGCTTCAGCCAGGGCCGAACGTCGGGCTCCGATCGCCGGATTAATCAACGGCGGGTTCCAGATATTGATCTCCCGCCGGGCCTTCGGGGCGTAGTCCTGGTCGATCAGGGTAAAGCTGCCACCAACCAGCCTTTCGGCAAGTTCTTCCGGGTTGGCGATCGTCGCTGAGGCCAGCACGAACCTGGGTTCACGGCCGTAAGCACGGGCAATGCGACGCAGACGGCGGATCACGTTGGCGACGTTCGAACCAAAGACCCCGCGGTACGTATGGGCCTCGTCGATCACCACCCAGTCCAGATTGGAAAGGAAATCTCCCCAGCCACGATGGTGCGGCAGGATCCCGACATGCAGCATGTCCGGGTTGGTCAGGACCAGATTGCTTTTGCGCCGGACCGCCGGCCGCTCATCCTTGGGGGTGTCGCCGTCATAGATCGCGGGGCGCAGGTTAGGTGCAGCCAGCCGGCTGAGTGACCGGGCCTGGTCCTGGGCCAGCGCTTTCGTCGGATACAGGTACAGCGCCCTCGACTTGCTGTCGGTCGCGATCGTGTTCAGCACCGGCAGGTTGAAAGCCAGCGACTTGCCGGACGCGGTTCCGGTCGTGATGATCGTATTACCGGTCTGGCTGGCCGTGAAAGTCTCGGCCTGATGGCGATACAGCGACGTGATTCCCTGCTTCACCAGGGCGTCGGCAAGTTCCGGCGAAAGGCTTTCGGGAAAAGCCGCCAGCTCCTGGTTCCGGGCCGGATCGTGTTCGGTTTTCAGGATACGGCCATCACGCCGTGCCGGATCGATCGCCACGGCCCAGCGGGAGCCGAGCAGTGATTCAGCCAACTTGACCTTCAGGCTCCTTCGGTGGCTCACGGCGGATCCCGTCGGCGATCCGCAGGTCCGCCGCCACCTCGCGCTCTCCACGCAGGGACTGCCATACCTTGAGGAAATCAACGGTGCCCTTGACATCGTGAACCCGCAGCAGCTTCGCCCCCTGATCCAGACCGCAGGCCAGGGCGGCGAATGTCCCGGCGGCCCTTTCGCTGGGTGCCCGGCCGGTGATCGCGCCGATGAAGTCCTTGCGAGAAACGGCCAGCATGATCGGGCAGTGCATGGCACGAAGTTCGGAAAGGCCCCGCAGCGATTCCACCGTCTGTGCCGGCGTCTTGCCGAAATCAGGACCGGGGTCGATCACAACCTGGTCGCGACCGATACCGGCCCGGGTGAGCGCCGCGAGGCGATCCTCGAAGAACTCGACCTGCCGGTTGACAACACCTTCCGGGTAAAGATCCTCGTCCCAGCGCTGGGTTTTCGGGGGCACCTCGGTGTGCATCACGACCATTGCTGCTCCATAAGAAGAACAGACCCGCAACATCTCTTCGCTGCGGCTGCCACTGATGTCGTTGACGATGGCGGCACCGGCCTCCAGGGCTGCTTCGGCGACCTCAGGCTTATAGGTGTCGATCGAAACGATGGCCCCCGCTCCGACCGCAGCAGTGACCACCGGCAGGACCCTTTCGACCTCGACTTCCGCAGTGACCGCCGGACGGTTGGTCACATTCGATTCCCCGCCGACCTCGATCACCCGGGCGCCGTCTTGGATGTGTGACATGACCGCCCGGATCGAACCGGCGGTCGAACGGTCTCCCCGGTCCGAGAATGAATCCGGGGTGGCGTTCACCACCCCGACCACAAAAGGCTGCTCTACGTTAATCTCGCCATTAGCGCCCCGCAGAACTGGGAATGAACCGGTCACCGAAACGATGCTAGATGGTTGATGCTCTCGACACCCACGATCACACGGAGTTTCCGGCGACAGAACTTGCACGTCGGCTTCCAGGCCCCGTTTCCGTGGTCGTTCCGACCCGCAACACCGCCGGTACGATCGCGCAGACAGTTGGTGAACTCAGGGTGCTGCATGACCTCGGCCTCGTTGACCAGATCCTTGTGGTCGATGCTGACTCGCCAGATGGAACCGCGGCCACAGCCCGCGATGCGGGAGCCCAGGTAATTTCGGAAAACGAGCTCAAACCCGAATTCGGCCCGGTGCTCGGCAAGGGCGACGCGATGTGGCGGGCGCTGGAAGCGGTCACCGGAGAGATCGTGGTTTACGTCGATGGTGACATCGCGGATTTCGGACGGCATTACGTGACCGGACTTATCGGCCCCCTCTGCATGGATCCCGAAAAACAGTTCGTAAAAGGTTCTTACCGCCGTCCTTTCCGCCAGCTGACCAGTGAGCAGCCGGCCGGTGGCGGTCGAGTGACGGAACTCACCGCCCGTCCACTGCTTGCCAAGACCGTGCCGGAACTGGTGCAGTTCGACCAGCCGCTCGCCGGCGAGGTAGCCGCCCGCAAGGACCTCCTCGATTCGATCCCCTTCTACACGGGATACGGCGTTGAGATTGCGATGCTGGTCGGGGTCTGGGACCGGATCGGCCTGGCCGGAATGGCTCAGGTCGGACTGGGAACGAAACGCAATGCCCACCAGTCACTGGCCGCTCTCGGCGGGATGTCGGCCGAAGTAATCGAGGCCCTTTCCGAAGTTCTCGCCGGGCTCGGACGAAACGATCTCGGTTCGATCAATCCGGCACCGCAGGCAGCCGCCGGACCAGTAGTGCGTCCGCCGCATAGCATCGCCGTATGAGCCTGCGCTGCGTTTACACCGACCTTGACGGCACTCTGCTCGGGGAGGGTGCCTCACTCTTCACCGATGATGAAGGCAACTTTTCGATGGCTCAGGCCCGCGGGCTCGAAGCCTGCTCCCGGGCCGGGGTGGAAGTGGTGATCATGTCGGGCCGGCGACAGATCCAGGTCCACGAAGACGCCCGGATCATCGGTCAGACCTCGTTCATATTCGAGGCCGGCTCTGCCTTCAGCATCGATCGCGAACTGACCATGATGACCGGGGAATTCGAGCACCATCCGGAAATGACCGTGGTCGAACAGATCAGCGAACGCGGGGTCCCCGAGTTGCTTTTCGAACGCTACGAAGGCAAGCTCGAATTCCATGAGCCGTGGCATACCGGTCGCGAGATGTCGCACCTGTTCCGGGGCGATGTCGACACCGCCGAAGTCAACGCCCTGCTCGACCAGGAAGGCCACAGCGACCTGCGTCTCCTCGACAACGGTGCGATCAGCCGACGGATGCCCGGAATCGACGTGGCCCACTGCTACCACCTGGTGCCGCGGGGAGTGTCCAAAGCGGGTGCTGTTGCCGCCCACGCCCAGGCCCGCGGATATGCCCTGGACGAAACCATCGCCGTGGGTGACTCCGTCGAAGACCTTGAAGTCGCACCCTCAGTCGGACGCTTTTTCGTGGTTGCGAACGGTCCGGAGAAGGATCCGGGAGTAAAGACGGCAATGAAGCGCTTCCCGAACGTCACCGTGACCGAAGGACGTAACGGCCAGGGCTTCTATGAAGCCGTAGTCACGTCCCTTATGGCCTGAGCTGACCAACTAGTATCAATGACCCAGTTTTGAAGTCGATCAGGAGGGTCCTTTGACCACCGAACAAGCAACCGTTGCCGAAGAGGAATACCTCCAGACCATCTTCTGGTTGATGGAAGCCGGACTGCCGATTACCGGTGCCAACATCGCCCGCGCGATGCAGCTTTCACCACCCACCGTCCACGAAATGATCAAACGGCTCGAACGCGATGGATACGTAACCCGTTCGGCCGACAAGATCCTGCACCTGACCGAGAATGGCCGGGCCGAAGCCGAACAGATCACCAGGCGTCACCGCATGATCGAACGTTTCCTCACCGACGTCCTGCACATTCCCTGGGACGAAGTTCACGAAGAGGCCGAGCGCCTCGAACACGCGATGTCCCCTGTTCTGGAGAAACAGATGCGGCTGGCCATCGGAGAAGCCACCACCTGCCCGCATGGCCACCCGATCGAAGGAGTCCGGGAACCAGGAGCACCCCTGGCCGACGTTGATGTCGGGGCCGAAATCAGGGTGCTGCGTTTCGAAAACGAAGCCGAAGGGCTGCTCCACTACCTCAAGGACATTGGCCTCGAACCCGGCCTCAAAGGTCACGTCACAACGTCCGGTGCCGACACGATCGTGGTCAGCGCCGAAGACGGTGACCATGAAGTGACCCGGACCGTCGCCGAGACGGTTACCGTCAGGGCGGACCCGGCACCACCGCCGCGGGCGGCGTTGCCGGACCAGCTGGTCATTTCACCAGACCGCTACGGGCGGTAAAGAACGATCCGGTTGGTGCCTTTCCTGAAGGCATCCACCGGGACGTTCACTGCAGTCATCCAGGCACCATCACGCTGCCAGGCCCTGGTTGTGGCCGCGACCTTGCCGTTGACCGCAACCGCGATCGTTCCGGGATCCGAATCTATCCCGGGCAACTGGGCCTGAACATACACCGGGACGAACGGGGCGGAAGGATCCACCTCGAGTGTCGGACCCTCGGTCTGAAACTCGGCTTCAAGAGGCACAAGGCCCTGCCTCGCAGGATTGGTGCCGAGCAGATCGGGCTTACCTCCGATGGCGAACAGGGACCCCGAGCCAAAAGCGCTGTTCCTGAATTTCACTGCCTGCTTTCGCTGCCGGTCGAGTTCCCTCAGAGAGAGGTTCAGCGTCCCGGTTGCCTGAGAGGACACGGTGATCTCATCAGGGCTGTTCCCTGGATCATCCAGCAAGCTCTTGCCGGTGGCCTCGGGCGATGGTTCGAGGCCAAGTACGTCGAGCACGGTTGGGGTGATGTCACCGCTGCTCACCTGCCGCCGGTTGATCTGACCTTTCTCCTGTCCCGGGTACTTGATGAAAAGCGGGACTGGAATCATCCAGCCAGCATTGGCGCTGTCGACCGTCCGGCGTGAGTGGCCGACCTTGAACGAAGCACCATGGTCGGCGGTCAGGACAAACAGGCTTTCGTCCCAGACACCAGCGTCCTTCATCCGCTGGATGATCCTTTCGATCAAGGTGAACGTGTAGATCGTCTGACTCAGGGCCTGCTGCATGTTCTTTCGGGACTCAGGAACGTTCTCCGGGAGTTGAAGGGCACTCCCCGTGGCGAAGTCGTTGAGGATGAAGCTCGGATATCCAGACCCGTCGGCGAGGAACTGGTACGGAGAGTGCGGCAGGAGCAAATGGAAAAAGTTGAAGCTTTTCGGGCCCAGCTTCAGGTCTCGGGTGAAATCGAGAGCCAGCGTGGGGCGTTCGAACGACCAGACCTCTGGCAGAGGCGGGTATTTATTGGTCAGTTCGACGACCTTGTCCTCGAAGATCCTCTTCGGGGTGAGGTTGGAGAGTTCATCGGCGGGCAACGCGGCTCCCTCTGCCGATCCCAGGTTTGGTGGCCGGGCAAAGACTCCGAGCCTCATCATCTCCGCCATCCTCAACTTGAGCCCGGACTTGCGGGAACACAGGTCGGTCACTGCCTCTTTGGCATGGATGCTGAAGCCGGCCTTCTCCGGGATCGAACAGACGTTGTCGGGGTAGCTCGGCAGGCCCGGCGGGGGGCGCTCCTCCCGGGGTGCGGGATCTTCACCGGTCATGATCGCCGGCAGGGCTTCAAGGGTTTCGTCACCGACTGCATTGGTGTTCGGATACCAGGTCGACTGATCGGCGATACGAGCCAGGTTTGGCAGAAGCTTGCGATCGATCGAACCAGATTCGTCCTGGAGCAGTGCCAGCGGAAGTTCGTCCATCACGATCATCACCACCGGAGTTTCAGCATCCGTGCTCTGAGCGGCCATCGCTGATTCACCCGGCAGGACCTCGTAACGGATCGGCCCGGCAGCCGCAAAAAGGATGATCACGACCGGCGTAGCGATCGAGAGCATCAGGGCGAAGTTGCGAACCAGTTCGAGCCGCAGATATAAGACGGTGATCGCAAGGAAAACGGCCAGCAATGCCAGGGCGGCCAACAACGGGTTGTCCTGAAGCGACTGCCAGACCACCAGGGCAAGCAGGATGCCGAGCATTCCGGCATGAACGACCCTTGAAGCCGTGAAAGAAACGACGCGCCCGATCAGCAATTCAACCAGCAGCAGGACGGTCGGCACCAGCAGTGACACCAGCCCGATAAAGAGCAGCAGGTCAAGGCCCCTGATCGAGTAGAAAGTGAGGGCTTCCGTGCCCGAATCAAGTCGCTGGTAGACCGGCCACGCAATCGCGAGAGACCAGCATCCGGCGAGCTCGAGCCAGACTCGAAGCGATTCCCGTTTACCGGGGAAACGGCGCTGCCAGAAGTCCTCAGGTAGCTGCGGCGATTCGCCGAACTCCTTCATCGATGAATTCGGGGGGAACTGACGCGAAAGAGAAACGCAGGCTGGTGCTGCCACCCTCCAGCATGAAGTCGGTGCCCGGAATGAAAGGGGCGCCCGCTTCTTTGGCTTTGGCGGCCAGGGCGACCGTGTCGAAACCTTCGCCCAGATCGGCCCAGAGGAAATACCCGCCACCGGGCACGACGAACTCGGCCGTCGGCAGATGCTCACGCAGGGCGGCGATCAGCGCGTCACGACGCTCCTGCAGCGCGACCTTCACTTCAGCGATGTTGCGATCGAGCGCACCCGACTCGCAGAGTTCAAGCACCAGGGACCCGGACAGCATGTTCGGGGAGATATAGGTCTCGTTGGCGATTTTCGCCAGTTCCTTGATCCGGCTTGCCGGACCCGCGAGGTAGCCGGCACGAACGCCCGGGCTCACGGTCTTCGAGAATGATGAGGCGTGGATCACGCGATCAGCCTTGTCCATCGAAAGCATGGTCGGCGGGGGATCCTCGCCGAACGGCAGTTCGCGGTAAGGGTCGTCTTCGAAGATCGTGAAACCGTGTTCGGCCGCGAGTTCGACCAGGCGGATGCGTTTCGCTTCGGAGAGCGTGCAGCCGGCCGGGTTGTGGAAGTTCGGGATCAGGTGGACCAGCTTCACTGGCCCTTCCGCGAGGGCAGCTTCAACCGCATCGACGTCGATCCCGTCTGCCTCGAGCGAAACCGGCACGAACTCGACCCCGAGCTGTTCCAGCAGGAGCAGCGTCCGGTCGTATGAAGGCTGTTCAACGATCACCCGGTCGCCCGGTTCCAGCAGGTGCCGGAAAAGCATCGCACCCGCCTCAAGCGAACCGTTGGTGACCATCACCTGGCTGGCGTCATCCAGTCCGTGCCGGTTGGCGATCCAGGCGCAGAGCCCGGGATGGCCGATGCCGACCCCGTAGGAGAGCGCTTTCTGCCAGTCGTCCTCGAGTGCCTTGGTTGTGGCAGCGCGAACCGCTTCAACCGGAATCAGGTCGGGACTGGGGGCACCGCGGGCAAAACTGATCGTGTCAGGCATGGCTGGCTTCCGTCGTTGTTTCGGGGGTAAGACGAAACGCGATCATATAGACGCTGCCTGGTATGGCCGGGCGTTCCGTCAGGAACCGCGGAGAATCTCAACCGCGATCCGCGCGGCTTCAGTCGGGCTTTCGCCGACCCGCACACCCTTGGCTTCAAGCGCTTCCTGCTTGGCCTTGGCAGTTCCGGACGAACCGGAAATGATCGCGCCGGCGTGACCCATCTGCTTGCCGGGAGGAGCAGTGAAGCCGGCGATGTAACCAACCACGGGCTTCGTGATGTTCTCGGCAATGAAGTCAGCGGCACGCTCTTCGGCGTCGCCACCGATCTCACCGACCATGACGATCAGTTCGGTTTCGGGGTCGGCTTCGAACATCGTGAGGATGTCGATGAAGTCGGATCCGACAATGGGATCTCCGCCAATGCCGACGATCGAAGAGTTGCCTTCGCCAGCCTGCTTCAGTTCGTTGCCGATCTGGTAGGTCAGGGTGCCTGACTTCGAAACAACACCGATCTTGCCTGGATCGAAGAACTGCGCCGGGATGATGCCGACGTTGGCTTTCTCCGGGGAGAGCACACCGGGGCAGTTCGGGCCGATCAGGGTTACGCCCTTCTCCTTGGCCCGCCAGTAGGTCGGCAGCATGTCCATGACCGGGATGCCTTCGGTAATCGCGATTACCGTTTCGACACCGGAATCGATCGCTTCGTTGATCGCGTCGCCAGCAAAACGGGCCGGCACGAAAATCATCGAGGTGTTGGCCCCCGCTTCGGAAACTGACTCGGCGATCGAGTTGTAAACCGGGATGCCTTCAACGTCGGCGCCGCCCTTGCCGGGCGTGACTCCGGCAACCACGTTGGTGCCGTAGTCGCGGTTTCGCAGTCCGTGAAAGGTGCCTTCCCGGCCGGTGAGGCCAGAAATGACCAGCTTCGTATCGTTGTCGATGATGATGCTCATGAGGGGCTCCCAGCGAGCTCGACGACCCTTTTGGCCGCTCCGAGCATGGTCGATTCGTTGTGGAGGTTGCCGAGGCCGGCTTCGGCAAGGAGGCGCAGGCCTTCTTCCGAGTTCGTGCCATCCAGACGAACCACGATCGGCATCTCAATGCCCATCTTGGAAACCGCCTCGATTATGCCTTTGGCAACTTCGTCACAGCGGGTGATCCCGCCGAAAATGTTGAAAAGGACCGCGTTGACTTTGGTGTCAGACGTGATCACTTCGAGCGCGTCAATGATCGCTTCGGACTTGGAGCCTCCGCCGGCATCGAGGAAGTTGGCGGGCGCGCCACCAGCCTGGGCAACCACATCAAGGGTCGACATGCAGAGACCGGCACCGTTGCCGAGGATCCCGATGTCCCCTTCGAGCTTCACGTAGGTGAGGCCCTTCTCTTTCGCCATTGCTTCCTGCTCGTCTTCGATCTCAGCTGCGAGTTCAGCGAATTCAGGGTGGCGGTAAAGCGAGTTGTCGTCGATCGTCGTCTTCGAGTCGAGGGCGACAACTTCGCCTTCGGCATTAACGATCAGCGGGTTGATCTCAATCAGGGTCGCGTCTTCGGTTTGCGCGATCTCCGCCAGCTTGACCAGGATCGTGGCGACCTGGTCGGCCACTTCGGATGGAATCTCCGACTTGGCGACGATCGCCAGCGCAGCTTCCTGGGTGAGACCCTCGAGGGGGTCGACGTGTTCCTTGATCAGGGCGCCGGGATCGGATTCGGCGACAGCTTCAACGTCCATGCCACCCATGTGGGAAAGCATGATCAGCAGCTTCTTGGCTGAGCGATCGAGAATCACCGATGCGTAGTACTCAGCTTCGATGTCGGATCCGGCTTCAACCCAGAGTTCGTTGACCTTGAACGGGCCTTCGCCGTGCGGTCCGACGATGTCCATGCCGATTATGCCGCCAGCGTATTCGTGGGCTTCGCCGCCATCCTTGGCGATCTTGATGCCGCCAGCTTTACCACGGCCCCCGATCAGAACCTGGGCTTTGACTGCAACCGGGTAACCGAGGGCATCCGAGGCTGCGACTGCCTCTTCGATGGTTTTTGCGTGGCTTCCTTCGGGGACCGGGAGTCCGTGACGAGAGAAGAGTTCTTTGCCCTGATATTCGAGGAGATCCATGTCTTTTTTCCGGTTTGGGGGGGGAGTAGGCCGACTGAGGACACTATCCGACATAATGCGGAACGCGCATGCCCCTACCGAGCTTAAAGAACATTGAATGGGTCACCACGGATTGCTACGGCACTCTGATTGATTGGGAGAAGGGCATCGCAGAAGCTTGCGCCAAGGAAGCCGAAAAGGATGGGTTCAGCTTTGACACCGAACCTTTCCTCGCCCGCTTTTTCGAAGTGCAGGCCGAGATCATGTCTGGCTCTTACGAGCTTTACGCGGAGGTCCTGCGCCGCACGATCATCAAGGTTGCCGGCGAGATCGGCTGGGAAGTTGAGCCTTCACGTGCCCAGTTCCTGCCGGACAGCGTTGCTTACTGGCTGCCGTTCCGCGAGTCGAATGCCGCGATGGACCGGCTCGGCAAGAAGTTCAACATCGGCATCGTCTCCAACATCGACGACAAGATGCTTGGCATCAGCCGTCGTCACCTGCGGACAGAGCTCGACCTGGTCGTGACCGCGCAGCAGGTTCGCAGCTACAAGCCGGATGAAGTTCACTTCAAGGAATGTGCCCGCCGCATCGGTGGCAAGAAGGGTCTGCTTCACATCGGCTGCAACTACGACACCGATGTCGCGCCCTGCTTGAAGCTGAAGATCCCGGTGATCTGGGTCAACCGTCACGGCGAGAAACTTGCCGGTCGCAAGAAGCCCGCCCTGGAAGTCAAGTCCTTCCGCGACGCTGTCAAGAAGCTCGGCGCCGGCGGCTGAGCCGCGCGTCGCGCCCGTGACGCCGAACTCCGAAGTCGACGACAGCCTTTCTCCCGCCACCCGGGAGTGGATGGCCGCTACCCCGGCTGACAAACGCAAGAAGTCGGGTCAGTACATGACCCCGAGGCCGGTCGCCGACGCGCTGATCGAACGGGTAAAGCTCGAGCCGGGCATGCGCGTACTTGATCCCGGTGTTGGCACCGGGGAACTTCTCGCTGCCGCGGCACGAAAGCAGGACGGCCTTGAACTCTTTGGCTGGGACAACGCAAAACAGGTGCTGGCTGCGGCCGCGGTCAACATTCCCGGGGCTTCGCTTGAGAAGAGATCCGCGCTTGATCCCTTCGATGGCGAAGCGTTCGACCTGGTCATTGGCAACCCGCCGTATTTCCAGTTCCGGCCCGGCCCGGCCCTCAAGGAGCGGTACGCCGGGGTAATTTCCGGCCGGGCGAACATCTTCGCTTTCTTCTTCCAGGCCGGTCTGGATGTCCTGAAACCGGGCGGACAGCTCGCTTTCATCGTGCCACCGTCGCTCAACAGCGGTGCCTATTTCGAGGCGTTGCGCGAACACATCACCGCGGTCAGCTCAGTCGAGAGCCTGACCGTGCTTGATGGCACCGATCTGTTCGAGGACGCGAATACGGCGGTCCAGCTTCTGGTCCTGCGTAAGGGCGACACTGACGGAGGCTTCACTTTCGAACATGAAAGCCCGGATTCGGATTTCCGCCGGGTGATTTTCACCGCCGAGCCCGATCGGCTCGCCGCCTGTTTTGAAGGTCGCCGCACCCTCTGGGATCTCGGCTTTGAGGCGGCTACCGGGACGATCGTCTGGAACCAGCATCGGATGGCGCTTTCGAAACATCCCAGTGACGAAGTCGTTCCGTTGATCTGGTCGCACAACCTGAAGGGCGGCGACATCGAGTTCGGCAACAAGCCGGACAAGCCGCAGTACATCTATCCACCGGGGGAGGTGGAGCTGGGGCCGGCGGT
>JBAUOE010000096.1:0-5989 GCA_049579585.1 Solirubrobacterales bacterium
AAATCCAGCCACGGAAGCTTCAACTGATTCGCGACTGGCTGTTTAGAGTGCCCGTATGGCCGACGAAACCGTTGAACTCGATGACCATCTCGATGATGAGACAGATGGCGAAACCGCCGAAACCACGAAGCCGCCCCGGCAGGGCCTGCTTCGTTTCGCCCGGATGTCAGGTTCATCCATTGCCGGACGCGATGCGGCGTTCTGGGTAACCGACTTTCTCAACGCCGCCTACTACCGTCGTCCTAAGGAGCACAAAAATCTGGATGATCTGCGGACGGCCTGGTTCGTCCTCAACACCTATGGGCATCGCGATGCGGGGCGCAAACTCCGGGTGACTGATCTCCCGGCCTTCCATAAGGCTTTTGGGGCAGAGCGTTTCGATTCAAGCGAAGCGGGTCGCGGCGAGCTCAGCCACGACCAGCTCATTGACGGGGCCAGCACGCTCCTCGGTAGCTGGTTCCCTGACGCGATGGCGGACGATTCACGGCGGGGGTGGGGGATTGCCTTCGAGACTGAAGGCGACCGCGCTTCCTACGACCCTGAAAGCCGGATGAAACTCGCCAAACTTGGACCCTTGACCCCCGAACACGCGCCCTTGAATGAACAAACCTGGCACACCTATCCACCGGTCGAGGTCAGCTCGGTTGACGGTGTAATCAAGCTGCTTACGGCACCGGAGGTCTGGCCCGATCTCGCCACGGAAATCGGCCGGTTCACTCCGCTCCGCAGTGGTGGACTCGACGGCCAGACTTTCGAGATCGATGTCGCGGCGGGCACCGATGCGGGACTACCGATCTTCACCCGTGGTTACGTCACGATCACAACCTTGGTCACACCTGACGATCCCGGAGCGCTGACCGCATGGTTCGCCGAGCTGAACGATGGCCTTGCGGCTTACGGCGATGACGAACCGGCGGCGCTACCGCCGGGGGCGACACCGGTCGTCGGTTTCGATCTGACGACCCACCAGGGGCATTTCCTCGGCAGTGGACATAACCGGCTATGCCTCTACGAACATGAAGGCAAAGCCTGGGTCCGGGCTGTAGGAACCTGGGACCCGATGCCGTGGCACGTCAAGCAGAGCTACCGGGCTGCGGGTGAGGATGCACAGCACGCATTCTGGGGTCAGGGCGAAGTCGTTCGACAGAGCATGCTCCATCAGCTCGCGTTGGCCGCGTCTTGACCGACGCGCTGATAATTGGCAGTGGCCCGAACGGTCTGGCTGCGGCGATCCGCCTGCTCGAGGCAGGAAGGTCAGTAACGGTACTGGAGGCCGCCTCCCATCCGGGAGGGGCAGTCAGAACCGAGGAACTCACCCTTCCCGGCTTTCACCACGACACCTTTTCATCCGTATATCCGGCTGCCGCCGCTTCGCCGGTGTTCGGACGGATGCCGTTGGCCGAGCACGGACTGAACTGGGTTCATCCACGGGCGTGTTCCGCCCATCCACTCCCGGAAGGCGAAGCAGCCCTGCTTTACCGCGACCTTGGAGAAACGGCCCGCACACTTGATTCGTTATCGCCCGGTGATGGCGCGAAATGGGTCGAATACGTGACACCTTTTCTCGATGCATTTCCGGCCATCCGTGACACCATGCTCACCGGATTCCCGCCAGTCAAAGGACCACTCAAGCTCCTGCGATCCGCAGGTCCCCAAGGGCTTTTCGAGTTCACCCGGATGCTCTCTGGCTCCGCCACTGGACTCGGCAACCGTCTGTTCGACAGTCCCGGTTCACGGGCCTGGCTTTACGGCGCTGCGATCCACGGGGACACGCCGCCCGGCCGGGCCGGTTCAGCAATCGCCGCTTTCTATTTGAACCTCATGGGCCATGCGGTCGGCTGGCCCAGCCCCGAGGGAGGAGCCCAGCGACTCACTGACGCGCTTGTTTCCTATCTGCGACGCCTCGGTGGTGAAGTCATCACTAATTCGCGGGTGGACCGGATCCTCGTCGACCACGGCCGGGTACGGGGGGCAGGGGTTGCCGGCGGTGACGAGTACATCGCGCCAATAGTTGTCGCCGACGTGATGCCGGATGCGCTGCAGCGAATGACTGGCGAAGCGCTCGCCACCTGGTACCGGAAGGGTCTGAAGATGTTCGTCTATGGCCCGGCCACGATCAAGGTCGATTGGGCCCTGGATGATTCGATTCCCTGGTTGAACGAAGAGGTGCGTGGGGCTGGCACCGTTCATGTCGGTGGCAGCGAAAGCGACCTGGTCCAGTCAATTGACGAGTCTTTGACCGGACTGCCGGATCGTCCGGTACTGCTGCTCGGGCAGCAAAGCATCGCCGACCCGACCCGCGCTCCAGTCGACAAACACACCGCCTGGGCTTATACCCATGGACCCGCCGACGCCGACTGGGTCACGCAGCAGGACCGGCATGTGGAAGCGATGGAAGAACAGGTGGAACGCTTCGCCCCGGGCTTCAGGGACCGCATCCTGGCACGACATGTTCAGGGCCCGGCGGACCTCCAGCGAAGCAACGCGAATCTGATCCATGGTGATGTCGGCGGAGGCAGTTACAGACTTCGCCAGGCCGTCTTCCGTCCACTGCCGGTTCTATCGCCCTACTCCACGCCGGTAACCGGTCTGTACCTCGGCAGCGCCGCAACCTTCCCCGGCGGTGCAGTTCACGGGGTGCCCGGAGACGCAGCCGCAAGGGCCGCGCTGCGACGTTCGTCCTGAAGCTCCATTCTGACGCGGGGCTGACCCTAATCGGTACCAAGTGCTGCCGGGTCGGCTGCCTTGAGGAAGGGCGTCAGGTACTTGCCTTGGACCTTCTCAGCCGGGTCCCATGCATACGGTTCGGAGCTACCGGATCCGGGTCCGAGATCAATCAGTCCGTCAGCGGTAGCCAACGTCCCCCTGTACACCGGTCTGAATGGCTTCGGCTCCGGGCCTTTCCAGGCTGCAGCGGCGATCGCGCTTGCGACCACATCGGCCTGTTCGGTTGCGAGGCCGCCAAACTTGACCGGGTTCGAGGTCACATCGCCAGCGGCGAACTCACGGCTGTGCTGCTCGATCTGGCCGTATTCATCGACCGGGATGAAACCCTGTTCGTCATATGGCAAACCGGAAATCTTTCGTCCGGTAAGCAGGGGGAGGGCGATCGCGAGATCGGCCTTGATCTGTCGTCCGTCAGTTGTGGTCAGCGCACCATCGCGATACTCGGCCGGGGCGGTTCCAAGGATCGTTTCAATGTTGCGGTAACGCAACAGGGCAGAGACCTTCTCGCTGGCCGCTTCGCCGAAAAGTTCAAGCACTGATCTCTCCGGGGTAACGATGGTCACCGAGCCGCAAACACCGGGTTCAGCTCCTATGAGCAGCGCAAGCTCGTAAATGGGAAGTGGCCAGGTTCCACCCGCAGGCATGGTCACCACGACATTCACTTCCTCCCGGTCGCGAAGTGGCGCCAGCGCCTCGGCCACCGCCTCGTTGCCGGCTGGACCCCAGTAGGTGGTGGTGCCAGGCACCGAGTAGAGGGATTTCGTTCCGGGTGAAGCAATCAGGTAGTCGTAGTCGAACTCGGTGCCATCAGAGAGATCGAGCACTCGACGGTTAGTGTCAACTTCGGAGACACTCAGATTGTGGAAGCTGGCGCCAGCAGTAGCAGTCAGTTTCCTGAGATCGAAGTTGAGCATTCCGCCACGGCCGAAGCCACTCAGCACGGCCAGCGGCTTGAGTACGAATCTGGATTTGGGCGAGAAGAGGTGAACATCGGCACCCGAATAGGAAATCGCGTCGAGGGCGAGCATCGCTTCGAGCGCGGCTACTCCGCCTCCGATAATCGCCACTTTTGCCGGTTGAGAAGAATGGGAGCTCATAACTTGCGCTTTCCTTCCTTTTCTTCAAGCCTACGGCGACTGGAACGTCGTGTCCTCAGTAGTTTGCACCGCTTTGCAGGTATCGTGGGGGCACGATGAGCGGACAGGTGCGGGGATATTTAGGCATGTCACTGGACGGAAAGATTGCCGGGCCAGACGACGAACTCGACTGGCTCACCGCACCGCCCCGGCGACTGACAGAAGATCCGGTTCCGTCGACGGATGACGAATGGGTCTCTTTCGATGATTTCACCAGCCAGGTCGGTGTCATGCTGATGGGCCGGCGCACATTCGATGTGGTCATCGCATTCGAGGATTGGTTTTATGGGGATCTCAAGGTTCTGGTCGCCACCAACCGGCCGTTGCCTTCATCGATACCCGCGACCGTTGAGGCTATTTCCGGTGACATCACGGAACTGGTTTCCGAAGCGACCAGTCAATCTGGCGAGCTTGACGTCTATCTGGATGGCGGACAACTGGTGAGCGCAGCTCTCGACGCAGGCCTGCTGGACGAGTTGGTCACTACCGTGCTGCCTACGGTCCGGGGGCGGGGGATCAGCCTGTTCTCAAATCTCCAGGGACCGCATGATCTTGATTTGACCAAAGTCGCCACGGATGCCACCGGAATGGTGCAGTTGACCTGGGTGCCGCACTCCTGACCGGGCGGCGGAACCGTTTCACTTGATGGCTCTGTCTCGAATCCAGCGCAAAGCCGCGAGGATCCATTTGGCAAGCGCGATCAGCCGCTCAGTGTCCTGACATCGCGTTCAGGCCCGAAGTCCATGCGGCCTGAATATCGGCGTCAGGTGGAAACCTTCCACTCAGTTCGAGCATCACCAGTCCGTGCGCCATGGCCCAGCAGGCGCGGGCCCTGTCCCTGTTCGAGTTGACTGCTTCCAGCAGGGCTGCCTCCGCTGAGGATTCGACTCCTTCTTCCAGGTTCTCGCGGTCGAGCGGGGTAGAGGTGGCGAGTTCGTAGAGCGCCGGATTGGCCAGCGCCCATGCCCGGTACGACTTGCCGATCTTCGCCAGGTCTGGCCCCGCTTTGTCGAGCGCCACTCCGATTTCGATCAGCGCCTGTTGGCTCAGCAGGGTTTCGATCTCGTGACGGCTCTTCACGTGTTTGTAGAGCGACGGCGCTTTAATGCCCATTGCGCCAGCCACCGCCCGCATCGTGAGGGCATCAGGGCCATCGTCTTCCAGCAGCTGCCGGGATACCAACACGATCTGATCGCGCCGGCTCCGGGCTTTGCTCATTTTGTCTTCTCGCATTGTTTGCGAAGGGCTTCGTTCAGAAGTTCGAAACCGCGTTCCGTGTTTTTCAAAGCGCCCCCGAGCAGTCCAACCGCAATTCCGGTGAATTTCTCACCCTGAAGGAGTTCGGTCCCTCCGTTGTCGAGTTCGCGCAACTGGAAGTAGTGCTCGCCGTCGAAAATTCCACGGACCCCGAGATGCCCGAGCCAGCGAAACTCTCGGCCGGGGTCCGCTTTCAGGACGGTAGGTCGAAAGCTCATGCTGCGGCCGTCGGGCGGTGACATCTTCAGCTTCAATCTCTCGCCTTCGACCGCGTCCCCGGTTGCTTCGGTAATGAACGGATTCCAGTCTTTGTAGAGCTCGAGGTCAGTCAGGACCTTCCAGACCTCATCCGGGCTGGCGTCGATTGTTGTTCGAGTCTTGATTTCTCGCATGATTGCATCCTTTCCTGGTCGGCTAACAACGTTAGGCTAACATCATTAGCCGCCCTTTTCCAGGATGGATGGCCAGCGGCACCGAAGCCGGAATCTGAAGCGCACCACCAGAATCGATCAGTGGGAGGCTGATCGGGAGCATCCGCAAATCGTCCTGGTCATCAAGTGGCCACCGGAGCAAGCCGCGACGGTCTTTTACGGATCACCCAAAAGAACTGCCGGATATCTGGATGACTACCCAACCAGCCGAAGCGGAATGTGCCGCGAGCGATTTGGCGCGTTTCTTGATTTGAGTTTGACCTTGATTGCGACCCGGCTCCGGGCCCGGCCGCCGGGCTTTGTCCGGATTCCAAGTCGCACCGTGGTCTTATCCCGGCCGGGGATCTTTCCCAGCGATCGACAACCCGTGGTGAGTCTGCCTTTGAATCCGCCCGCAGGTGAAACACAGATTCGCACCCGCTTTGCAGATAACTCACC
>JBAUOE010000097.1:0-1891 GCA_049579585.1 Solirubrobacterales bacterium
CGGAATCAGGTTCTTTTTCCGCGGCCTCATTGCCCTGACGGCCAATCGCGGTCCCCGATGCGAAAGCTTCGATGCAGCCACGGCCAGGACAGTTGCCGTGGCATTCGGGACCGTTGATGTCGACCACTGTGTGTCCGAGTTCCGCGCCGGCCCCGTTCGAACCACGATAGATCTCGCCGTTCAGCCAAATCCCTCCGCCGATCCCGGTTCCGAGGGTCATCATCAGGGCGTGTTCGGTGCCTTTGGCGGCTCCGTAAAGCGCTTCGGCCAGCATCGCTACGTTCGCGTCGTTGTCGATGAAGGAAGGAAGCTTGACTTTTTCGGCCAGCAGGTCACGGACCGGCAGGTCCTCCAGGTGCAAGTTGGCCGTGCTGACCGCATATCCCCGCTCGAAATCGAGGGTTGCCGGGATGCCGACACCTACCGCTCGCGCGTCTGGCCTGGCCGAGTGCGCAAGATTGATTTGTTGGGCCAGAAGGTCTATCACCGCTTCCTGCGAATATCCCTTGGAAGGAACCTCGTTTTTCCAAAGCGTTTCCGGCTGGCCATCAACAACGCCGACCGCCAATTTCGTGCCGCCGAGGTCTGCTCCGATTGTTTCGATCCGATTCATCAGCACCATTGTTAACCCTTCATGTCATCTGACGACGAACAGCGCCGACCGGACCGCCCTGAATATCAGGTCCATCGATCCCGCAAGGGCCCCTTTTCGCGCTTCGGAAAGCCGGATCTGGAGAGTCTGCGAGAAAAATCCCGACGCCGGGATCCGCAGCGTCCATCCCAGGGCGCCCGTGAAGACCTGCCGTACGAAGTCCATCGGCAAAGCGGCGGCCGGATGCCACGCTTCGATGACCGTCCCGATCGGGGACCCCGCACGAAACGCAAGAAGCGCTGGCCAAGGTGGGTTGCCCTGGGCATCGCCGGTTGGTTGCTGCTGAGCCTGGTTTCGTTCTCCGTTTCAGCCCAGATCCAGTCGATGAAACTGGACGGTGACGCCCGCGACGCCCTCAGTGGCAATCCCTGGTTGCTCACCAGTGCCCAGAACATCCTGATTATCGGTACCGACGGTCGCAGCCCGGAATCAGGGGATGGTTCCGCCCAGGAACAGCGCTGCTACGACCAGCAGGCCAAAGGTGCCGCGCCCAGTGATGGCTGTGCCGGGGCTCGCGCCGACACGCTGATGGTGCTTCGGGCCGGTGGCGGCCAGTTCAAGAAGCTCTCGATTCCCCGTGACAGCTATGCCGAGATTCCGGGCCACGATCCGCAGAAAATCAACGCGGCTTACGCCTTTGGTGGTGCTGCCCTGCAGATCGAAACGGTCTCGAACTTTCTTGATATCCCGATCGATCACGTGGTGATAATGAACTTCACCGGTTTCGCCGACTTCATCAACGCAATCGGCGGGGTAAAGGTAGATGTGCCCGAAAAGCTCTGTGCCAACATTTCCGGTGGCAAGACGAATGGCGGCACCACGATCCGCCTCAGCAAGGGGGACAACACCCTCGACGGGAACGACGCGCTCGCTTACGCCAGGACCCGTGAGGATTCGGTCGGTGACCCCAAATGCCAGCTGCCAGCCGGGTACAGCGATCTCAGTCGGGCCGCCGCCCAGCAGAGTGTTCTGAATGGCATCAAGGGGCGACTCACGTCCCCCCTTCGCCTGCCGTACAACTTCGTGAAGGGTCCGATTATCGGCTGGACGGCGCCCAAGGCGTTCATTTCCGACATGGGGATGGTCGCCATGCCGCAACTGGCCCTGTCGACGATCTTTGCCGGTTCGGGCGACACCGACGTCCTGATTCCGTCAGGGAATGGCCCCGCCGGAAGCCTTGAGATTCCTGAGTCAGAGCGCCAGCGAGCAGCAAGAAAGCTCGAAAACTAAGCATCGCTC
>JBAUOE010000098.1:0-15450 GCA_049579585.1 Solirubrobacterales bacterium
GCTCACGACTATCTTGAGATCGACCTGGAACTTGTCTGGAACGTTGTCGACTCCGAACTGCCGAACCTGCGCGAAATCGTTCAGAGCCTGCTTCGGCAACTAGATCCATGACCGCGGGTTTGTCTGAGCGATTGTCCTGTTCGGCTTGAGGACAGGAACGGTGTTTTCGATCAAATCGGGCAGATCACGCCATCACCACAGGACTTCGCATCGTTGAGCGGAACCCAACGCCTTCGGAAAGTGCGCCCGACTGGATTCGAACCAGTGACCTTCGGTTTCGTAGACCGACGCTCTATCCAGCTGAGCTACGGGCGCGGGTAAATGGGAGCCGGAACTCCTGAGTTGTGGATTGTATGGATTGGAACCGGATTTGGTTCTTCGACCTCACCCGAAAGCTTCGGGAGAAAAACCGGAGGGGCCAAATGCCCCTCCGGTTCACGTTTCCAATCAGCCCGGTACCGGGCTGACACTGCTGCTACTTGTTGCCTCCACCGACCTGGATCGGATCGGACGTGCTCAGCGTTTCGCCGTCTTCATCAAGTGCGGCGACTGCGACAACCGCGCCGGTATCACCAGGCATGGAGAGCTCGGTTTCGAACCCGTCCTTGTCCACCGGATCGCCGGTGGATTCCAGCGAATCGGCGTCCGCCCCGGTCATGACCTGCCAGCTTGCCGTTTCGGTGGTGCCGTTCCAGCTCACGAACAGGCTGCCATCGCTGGCGGCAAGTGACGGCTTGGCGGTCGGGGTGCCGGTCCATTCGCTCTTGTAGACGCGATAGCTCGAGTTGCGGGCAGTCACGCCGGCATCGAACAGGATGTCCCCGTCCTCGGTGAACTCGGTCCAGGCCGGGGTTGAACCCCAGCCGACAACGACGTTGTCGTTGTCCTGGGCATCAACGTTGCCCTGGGTCGGCGAGAGATAACCATCGTGTTCGTACTCACGGACGATCTCGACCGTTCCGTTCTCTTCATCGATGTCGAGCACCAGTCCGCGTGACTGGTCGCGGATCGCTCCGTCCGGACCCGGCATGAACGCCGCGTTGTCAAACAACGAGATGTAGCCCTCGTCGGTCCGTTCCGCGTCGTGCTGGAAGGAGAAGGTCGATTCCTTGTCGAGTTCGAAATCGCTTCCTTTGCCACCGAGGGTCCAGATGACTTCACCGGTCTGGCGATCGACCTTGTAGACACCCGAGGTGTTGCGGGCCGAAACCAGCAGGTTGCCGTCGCTGTCTTCCTTGATCGAGTTGATGTGGAAGTAGTCGAACGAACTGTCCGGTGTCGGCTCGATGGCACTCTCTTCAACCGGAACGTGGTCGAGGCTGTGCCACTCGAACAGGACTTCACCCGTCTCGAGGTCGATTTCCTGGACGATCGAATCCATGGCGATTCCGTCCTTCGAACCGCCGGCTTTCGTCAGGTCGGTACGGACCGGCTCATAGATCGAGATCAGAACGGTTCCGTCCTCAGTGATGTTGAACTCGTGGAGGTTGCCCTGATAGCCGTTCTTGGCCTGAACCGTGGCAACCGGTTCGTAGTTCTCATCGAGGATTTCAAATCTGCCGTTAGCGAAGCCGGCGAGGATGGTCGTGAAATCACCGGTCCAGTAGGTCAGTACCGGTTCGTCGTTGAATTCCTGAACCCGGAAATCAGCAACCAACCCGGGCTGGAACCACACCAGCTCACCCTTCTGGTCAACGATCATCAAACCGTCGTTTTTGGGAGCAACGAAGTAATAGCCCTCGGCGGTCCCGTCCTTTGCCGGGGTGTTGACCGTTACCGGAGGCGGATCAAGCTTTGGTTCCGAAACGAACTTGCTGGCAGTCTCGGCACCGGCGGTTACGCCTTCAACAGCTGGTTCGGGCGGCAACCCGCCCGGCGGAACAGTTGCCCGTCCGGAAACGAAAGTCGAGAACTCGTAATCACCATCGGCACCGACGATGTCGAGGTCCGTGGAAACAGTGACCTGTTCACCCTCAGCGAACGGTTCTGCCGGAACGAAACTCGCTCCGTCGCCACTCTCGTGATCCACAAGTTCGCCTTCGAGAACGCCGCTCTCGGAACCACTGACTTCGATTCCTTCGAGATCATCAGCGGAAGCACCGATGAAAGAAACGTTGCTTTCAGGGTTCACAAATGAGCTGTCCGGTGATGGGAACGCGGTGACCTCATCGTTGCCCGAATCACCTCCACAGGCCGTCAGGGCGGCGGAAGCAAGCATCACAGGTACGAACAGCAACATCAGCCGTTTAAAGGTTGACATCGTCTCCTTTCGAAACATTTTTTTACGCACGGCAGTCTTGCCGTCACGTAATCGAACGGGTATTTCTAGCGAAGTCGAACTCACCGGGGCAGTTCGATCCTCCCCCCGGAGTCTCTTCGGAACAAACTAATTCCAGCCTCTGGCGGCTGCTCGAGCGGAACTTGACAGAGGTCCTAGGGTTATAGGACAAAATGACCTACGCCGCCAAACACCTGAAACTGTCAATTGCCCTGATTCTCGGCGCCGCGATGCTGTTCGTGATGCTGCTGAGTGGCAACCCACGAACCGCCCAGGCCGCCGAAGTGAGCTGCCCGACTTTCCGGGTGCTGCATAACGACAGGATCGGTGCGCTCAACCTGCCGAAAGGCAACTACAACGTCACCATTCTCGATGGCGACAAACTGAGCTGTGCCGCGTCAAGCAAACTGTTCGCTGAATTCCTGCAGGACTACAACGGTGTGCTGCGCAAGCCGTGGGTTGTGAACGTTTCCGCCAAGAGCTTCACCCGCGGCAAAGGTTCCAAGGTTGGCTTCCGGGTCTCAAAGACATCAGGCGGCAGTACCGGTGGCGGTGGCAGCACTCCCGCTTCATGCCCCGGTTATTTCCGGGTCCTCCACAACGACAGCATCGGTTCGTTCCAGGTCCCGGCCGGCCAGTACCGGATCACCCTGATTGATTCGAGCAAGTTCACCTGCGCGAAGGCAGTCAAACGTTTCCGTGAGTTCCTGCTCGACTTCGATGGCAAGCTGCCCGGCGCCTGGCGCCTGAGCAAGGCCAGCGCCACTTTCTACAAGCCGAAGAACCCCTCGGTTGGCTTCAACATCAACAAGGCATACGGACCTTCACCGAACCCGGACAACAACAAGAAGGCCGTGCGTTGCCCCGGCACCTTCCGGGTTCTCCACAACGACCGGATCGGTGCACTTTCACTGCCGGCTGGCCCGTACTACATCAACGTGGGCAAGAACCGGGGACTCTCCTGCAACGCAGCCTCCGATTACTTCCGTGACTTCCTGAACCGGACCGACGGCAAACTGCCCAGCCCATGGCGGCTGAACGTTGGAAAGGCAAGATTCACGATGGGTGCCGGCGGACCTTACTTCCGGGTTCAGAAGGCCAGCTGAACCGAAGGAGCCAGAAGGATTTGAGAACCGGCCCGGGACAATCGTCCCGGGCCGTTCTCATTTAAGTACCCAGTTCCGCCGCCGTCAGACAGCGGCAGGACAGCCGAAAGCCCGGGCGCTTACGGCACCCGGTGGACTTCGAAGAGGTTCGTGCCGAGGTGAAGGTCGGTGAGACCGGCAACGATCGCGATCAGATCACCTGATTCGGCCGCCCCTTCAGCCACCGCCACATCCGCACATTCGTACAGCAGGTCGCGAATCTCGGTGACCTGGTCATACAGCACCGGTTCGACCCCGAAAACCAGTCGCAAACGCCGGACCGCTTTCAGAGTGTGAGTGACTGCAAGCACCGGAACCTGTGGACGATGGGCGGCCACCACGATCGCTGTGCGGCCGGTTGAGGTCGGCACCACAATCGATTTCAGATCCAGGCGGTAGGCGGCGACAACCGCGCTCTGCGTTACCGATTCGGAAACGTTCATCTCGTCCTGCCTGGTCCGGTTCAGCAGCCAGTCCCAGTAAGGCAGGTCGGGTTCGGTGGCCCTGGCGATCTGATCCATCACCTTCACCGCTTCGACCGGATAATCCCCGACCGCAGTTTCTTCGGAAAGCATCACCGCATCGGTTCCATCAAAGATCGCAGTTGCGACATCGGTCACTTCCGCCCGGGATGGGCGGTTGTTCGAAACCATCGAAGCGAGCATCTGTGTCGCCGTGATCGACGGCTTCGATGCGAGGCCTGCGGTTTTGATCAGGCGCTTCTGAAGCACAGGAACTTCGTACAGCGGCACTTCGATTCCGAGGTCTCCACGGGCGACCATGATCCCGCCGTTGGCGGCACCGACGATCGCTTCGATCGCTTCCGCAGCCTGCGGCTTTTCGATCTTCGCGATCACCGGCAGGTCGGAATCAAGCTGTTCAAGGCGTTCCATGACCGGGTCAAGGTCGGTTGGCTCGCGTACGAACGAGACGGCGAGCAGGTCGAGTTCGTTCTTCACCGCGAAATCAACCCAGCCAAGATCAACGTCAGAAACCGCGGCCAGTCCTGAATCAACCCCGGGAAGATTCATGCCTTTGTTCGAGGAAAGTGGCCCGCCGACTTCGACGTCGGCGATGAGGTCACCGTCGCGCTTGCCGGTGACTTTCAGACGGATGGTTCCGTCGGCCAGATAGATCGGCGCACCCACCCCGAGGATCTCCGACATTTCTTCCCAGGGCACCGGAATGTGGGTAGCCGTACCGTTGTCGTCACCGGTGGCCAGCGTGACTTCGCTGCCGGTAACAAGTTCGACCACGCCCTCGGCAAAGTGGCCGACTCGTAGCTTGGGCCCCGGCAGGTCACCGAGGATCCCTACTTCGCGGCCGGCTTTTTCGCTTGCGGCACGGATGTCCCTGACCGTCCGGGTGTGACATTCCTCATCGGAATGAGAGAAGTTGAGGCGAAATACATCGGCCCCCGCCTCGATCATTTCCAGCAGTGTGTCGGGATCCCAGCTCGATGGTCCGACGGTTGCAACAATCTTCGTTTTTCTTACAGCGCGTTCGTTCACGCACCTATTCTGACGCGACTCTAGGTCGGAGGCTCACCGCTGCCAGATTCGTCCTCCGGCGGGCTGCCCCTGAGCGATCCGGCGTGGGCCTTCATCGTCGGATCGCGCTTCGACTTGATCAGGCTGAGAATGGTCGTGATCGTAAGCACGATGGCGATTACGACCAGCGAAAAGGTGGTCGATATTTCCGGCACGCTGTCGTTCTGCAGGTGGGCCCAGTGAAGGCCAAGCTTGAATCCGATGAAAGCAAGGATCAGGGCCAGGCCGGTAGATAGATAGACCAGGCGGTCAAGCAGTCCGGTCACCAGGAAGAACAGGGCCCGTAACCCGAGCAGGGCGAACGCGTTGGCCGCAAACACGATGTAGACCTCCTGCGTGACCCCGAAGATCGCCGGGATCGAGTCAAGCGCGAAGAGGATGTCCGCACTCGCGATCGCAATCAGGACCAGGAACAACGGCGTAAAGAAACGCTTGCCGTCCCTTTTCGTGACCAGTTTTCCTTCGTCGTATTCGTCACTGACAGCCAGATGGTTTCGCGCGAAACCAACGACCTTGTTGTCCTCGATCGAAGGATCTTCTTCGCGGTGACGGAAAAGCTGGATCGCAGTGAAGATCAGCAGCAGCCCGAACAGCAGGAACATGAACGAGAACTTGTCGAGCAGGGTGGCGCCGACCAGGATGAAAACCACCCTGAGGATCAGCGCCAGGAAGATGCCGATGATCAGAACCTTCTGCTGGAACTGTTTCGGCACCGCGAAGGTGGTCATGATCACCACGAAGACGAAGAGATTGTCGACCGACAGGCTCTTCTCGAGAATGTAGCCGGCGAAATACTCGCCACCCCATTCCCACCCTGCCACGAAGCCGAATACGACGCCGAAAGTTATGGCGATCGCGATGTAACCAACCGAAGCGAAAGCCGCTTCGCGGAACTTGACTTCGTGTGGCCGGAACATCGCCTGCCCCAGATCGACCATGAACAGGGCAACGATCACACCAATCGTGATCAGCCAGGCAGATGTTGTTACGTCGAGCACCGCCTGATTTTGTCAGGTTGCTGCCCCGGGCCGTGTTACGACCCGGGGCGAGCAGCCGGAAGGTTCCGCTCTAGCGGTGACCCTTGTAAGCGACGACCTGCTGGTAACCGCTCGGACGGTTGGTGTAAGCCATGGTCAGGATGTTGATCGGCGAGAACCTGATCTCTTCAGCGGTGGCATCGGAACGCCACTGTGAAGGATCGTCCGTGCCGTACTTGTCGGTCAGCTCGGCACCGGATTGCGCGATTGCGTTCCAGACAGCTGTCTGGCACGCTTTGAGGCTGCCGTTACCGCAGTAGTTCTTCTTGAACGGCTTGACCTGGTCCTTGCCGAGCAGCTTCTTGATGTCGCGCTCGAAGTACTGGTACCAACCCGAGTACTGGCCTCCCGGCGGCCGGTCGAAGCGCGAGAACAGCGAGTTGAGCTCGTCAAGCTGTGAACCGATCTGCGGCGCCATGAATGCGTTCGCGATATTGGTCCACGAACCGTCCATCGAGGCGGCACCGGGAGCGTCGATCAGGCCATCGCCATCACGGTCAAGTCGGCTGCCCGCTTTCGATGTCCAGTCGGCCATCTGCTTCAGCATCTGGCCGGCCTGACCGGTCGGTGGCTTGGAGCCATTCAGCAACTTGCGCAGCAGTGGCACGGTAACCACGGCCCGCACGTCCTGGGTCGCGCCGGAGTTCATTGCCGAGGCAACTGCCGGCAGGTTCCATTTGCCCTTCGCGTTCTTGTTCTTCTTCAGCTGCCTGGTCAGAAGATCGACCCTGGCAACCGATCCGGCTCGACCCCACTGATCGTCGGCTGACGCGAACCGCTTGGCGACACCGTTGTTCCAGTTGACGATCTTGCCGTTTTTCTTGATTCCCTGAGGGTGTTCCTTCTTGTTCAGGAATCCGGTCCATTCGTACTGGCCCGTGCCCTTGGTCAGGAGCCTCGGATCAACCTGCGGGTGACGCTTCGGCAGCTTGCCGTTGGTGAATTCGGCGATCACCTTGTTGTCGATGTAGAACGAGTTGAACGTCTGGGGTGATTTGTTCGCTGCGTCGAAGAACGTCTCGGCGCTGTCAACCGTGCCGTTCGAGAGATCACGGTTGAACAGGATGTCGAGCACGTCTTTGCCGTAGGTGGAACGCTTCGCGGAAATCGCGACACGTTCACCGTTGACGGTGCCGTAACCGGTCACCGATCCGTGAACCGTGGTCATGAAATTGACCGGGTCACCGTTCAGGGTTCCCGCGTTGAACGGTTCCATGTCGATGCATTTACCCTTGTAGATGTACTTCGTATCGCTGCCTTCACAGAGCGTCTCCGCGTACTGGTCGATGATGTCGGCGGAAGCCGAAGTCAGGGTCGTGGAGAAGTCTTCACCACGTCCGATCAGCAGGTAACCGGGAGCGAATGCCGAGGTCGCACCGCGCCACTTGAGGCCAGGCGCGTTCATGTCGATCTCGTAGGTGAAACCTGGGTAGTTGTAGCCGATCTGCGGACCGCCAACCATCAATGGCTTGTTGGTCGCTGACTTCTTCTTGCTGATCATCAGCGTGTTCGAAGCTTCGGTCGTTTCTTTGGGGGCAACCAGAGACTTGGGTGCGCCACCGGCAACCGGATCGAACAGCTGGTAGCTGTCGTGATCGAGGATTACCGTTCCGGCCCGGCCATTCTGAGGCAGCGGCTGGTACGGGAAGCTGCCACCAATCGAGAACGGGGCACCGTTGTTCTTCTGCTGGGCGAGGTCATCAAAGACCTTCCAGCCGTTCCTGGTTCCGAGCCTGTCCTGCAGTCCGCTCAGGAACTCGGAGCGACGTGCTTCGTCACCGCCGCCTTCACCGAGGAACTGGCCCTTGAACGCGTTGATCGCGTAGATGTCGTTGCGGGTCCATGGAGCGGTGGCCGGGCTATTCGCCGAAAGGTAGGCGTTCATTCCTGCCACGTAGGTGTCGATGTCCTTGAGTGCTCCGTTGCCGTCCGCGCCCTTGGACTTCAGTGCTTCTGTCTGCTGGGCGACAACTGCCTCGGTTTCGGCGCTTGGCACGAAGGTCTGCAGCCCGAGGATCAGGGAGTAAGCGGTGATGTTCGGCAGGTCGATCGCTGCGGCGCGCGCGTTGAATCGAGCCTGCGAAAGGAGGAATCCACGGTCCTTCTGGGCGATCCAGCCGGAAGCCCAGATACCACCGTCATAAGTTGTGGAGTTGACGTGCGGCACGTTGAAACGATCGCGGGTGATGGTCACGCCTTCGTAAGGAACCGGTTCGTCGGTGCCTGGTCCGTCAGGTCCGATTCCGAGTCCCTGGGACTTGAAGCCCGCTTTGAGGTCGTCGAAGGTGACGTTGTTGAAGAGCGGGGTGAGCCCGTCGTACATCAGCGCCTGGCTGTCGGCACCGGCCGGGGCCGGGAGTGAACCCCACTGGCCGCTCGGGATGATGTTGAGCGACGTTGCCGCATAGTCCTTGGCCGAGGCGGGCGCCGCCTGGATAGCGAGTCCTAAGACCAGAAAGACGATTCCCGTTAACAGACGACGCATGTTTCTCTCCTCCGATTATGCATTTGTGAACGGCCAAAGGACGGACTTCCTGCGTGGCCGGTACATCAATGTCTACAACACATTCGCACATCGAAGGATTCGGCTCCATCTTTAATCAGGAGGCGACCCACTCCTTTTCGGAGTTCAAGGTCTCGGTGATGTCATCGCACATCGGGCCTCTTGCAATCAGGCTGAATTGACCGAACGTCGCCTGACAGTGAGGAATACGTACAATCCTCCGGCCCGGAGAGGTGGCCGAGCGGCTTAAGGTGCTTCCCTGCTAAGGAAGTGTGCGCCATGCGTACCGTGGGTTCGAATCCCACCCTCTCCGTTATCGCCCGCAACCACGCCGATTACGACGAGATCTTCTCCGAGGTCGAGGCGCCTTTTGCCTTCGTCGATCTTGATTCGATGTGGGCCAACGCTGATTCGATGCTGGCCCGCTCCGGAACCAAACCGATCCGGGTTGCTTCGAAGTCGATCCGGTGTCGCAACCTGATCGAAAGAATCCTTGATTACAACCCGCGTTTCCGGGGTGTAATGACCTTCACCCTGCCCGAAACACTGTGGCTGGCCGAGTCGGGATTCGATGACCTGCTGTTGGCCTACCCGACCACCAGTCGTGAGGCGCTGGCCAAACTCGCGGTCCGCAACGCAGCCTTTCCTGAACGGGCGCCGATCCTGATGGTTGATTGCGTTGAGCACCTCGATCTGATCGAGTCGGTGCTTGGTCATGATGCGTCCCCGGTGAGGCTGTGCCTCGAACTTGATGCCTCCTGGGTTTCGATGAAAGGCAGGGTCCGGGCCGGGGCCCGGCGTTCCCCGGTCAGAAGCCCGGAGCAGGCGGTCACCCTGGCCGAGAGCATTGCTGGTCGAGAGAAGATGGAACTGGTCGCGGTGATGGCCTACGAGGGTCAGATCGCCGGGGTCGGGGATCAGCCCCCGGGCCAGCCGGTCCGTTCCCGCATGATCAAGTGGATGCAGAAGCATTCGGTCGAAGAAATCAGCGACCGGCGGGCGCGGGTAGTTGATCAGGTTCGCAAGGTTGCCGACATCGAGATCGTGAACGGTGGCGGCACCGGCTCACTCCAATCGACGTCCAGGGAACCGGCAGTCACCGAAGTCACGGCCGGCTCCGGGTTTTTCGCCCCCGCCCAGTTCGACCATTACTCCGGCTTCAGCCTTGAGCCGGCCGCCGCCTTTGCGATTCCGGTGGTGCGCCGCCCCGGCCCCGGCGTGGTCACCGCGCTCGGTGGTGGTTACCTGTCGTCCGGTTCTGCCGACGCAGCCAGGCTGCCGGTTCCGTGGCTGCCGGAAGGCCTGAAACTGGACCCCGAAGAAGGAGCGGGGGAAGTTCAGACCCCGCTGCTCGGCCCACCGGCCGACCGGCTCGGGATCGGCGACCGGGTTTTCATGCGTCACAACAAAGCCGGCGAGCTTTGCGAACGTTTCGATTCGCTGCTGCTGGTCGAGGGCGGCGAGATCGTGGACGAGGTCCCGACTTACCGCGGCGACGGCCACAGCTTTCTCTAGGCGGCCTCAATGTCGGTGAAGCCGGACCGGGGCCGCCGGGCGGACGGGTTCGCGCCCACCGCCGAACCTCATGCCGAGCAGGACGAATGCCGGTATCGCCGGGATCATCAGAACCAGCCAGAGCCAGAGTTCACCGATGTCGGTTCCGGCGCCGATCGCATGAACGAAACCGGCCATCCAGAACAGGGCGGTGAACCGGTGGATAACCCGCCAGCGGCTAATCCCGATCCGGGCTCTCAGGTAGTAACTGAGCCCGAGGAAGATCAGGCCGTACCCGGCGATGATGCCGAGCCCCGTCCAGAACGGGCGGTACGACATCTGGAACGGGACCACGATGCCGAGCAGACCCGGGTTCAGCCAACTGTCGCCGAGGAGAAGCAGGCCATGGGCGAGGATCGCGCAGATCGTCGCTATCGACAGGGCTTCATGAATGGTTTTTCCGTCACGGAACCGGCCGGATCCCAGGTTCAGTCCGCGGCTCGAGAGCAGGCCGATCGAAACCGAAAGGCTGGCCAGGGTCATCGCGGCAATGCCACTACCCCGGCTGAGTGCCCAGAAGATCTGGCTCGGGTCGGTCATTGGAGCGGGCTTGCCGTTTCGACGGGTCGCACTTCTTTCGCCTGCCCGTCGTCGAGTACGAATGCGCCACCGAACTCCAGCCATTCAGCGGCGGAGTCCGGCCCAACCAGCAGGGCGGCTTTCGCCCGGACTTCAGCTTCAACGGCGGTCGGCGCCACAGCTGACACCTGGATGATTCCGGTGAATGCCGGCAACCCGGTGCCAGGGTCGATCAGGTGGTGGCCCTGCTGGCCGTCTTCTCCGGACAGTACCCGGCGGGTTATGCCGCTGGTCGCAACCGCGAAACCGGACGGTACGGTGAGCTCCGCAACCGGTCGGCCTTCGCGATCCGGGCTCGCAACAGCGATCCTTGCGGGGCCGGCGGCAACACCTCCGAAACGAAGATCACCGCCACAGTCGATCGAGAAGTACTCGGTTTCGGCCAGCGCTTCCGCGACCAGGTCGGCCGCCAGTCCTTTGCCGAGGCCGCCGCTGTCGAAACGCAGGGTTGACGGCCGCCGGACAAGCCCTTGGCCTGCATCAACTTCGACCTGGGCCCAGCCGGCTTTGCCGTCGGGGGCCGCCGGATGTCGTGGCAGGATCGAACTGAAGCTTCCGGCGGGGGCGGCTTCCTGTTCGGCGAAGTCGATTGACTCCCGGTATCCGGCCCGTTCGACCGCGTCGAGGCAGGTCGCGTCGACCAGCCCGCCGCTGGTCCGGGCGGCCAGAACTACATCTTCGAGAAAACGGGCCATCAACGGACTGATCGGCACTTCCGGACGCGGGTTCGCGTTGAGATGGCTCAGTTCGGAATGTGGTTCGAAGCGGGACAGGTTGCTGTGCACCTGCCGGACGATCGCTTCAGCCCCGGAAAGTTTCCGCGAAACGAACTGATCGGCGACCGAGATCCTTACCCGGCCGCCGAGTGAGCCGAAGTCGCGGGTTTCGAGGGCCGGGGTCTTGCTGATGGTTTTCATGACTGGCTCGTAACCAGCTGTTCGGGCTGGGTGGTCGTGGTGTCGGAGGGCTGGGTGGTTTCCGTAGACGGTTGTTCGACCGTGGTCACACCGGTGCTGGTCGCACTCGACGTGGTCGACGTGGAAGCAACCGTGACCGTTTCGGTGGTGCCGGCCGGACGCTGGGCGACGGAAACGCTGAATGCGATGACCAATGAAGTGCCGAGAGTTGCCACCCCCCGGCGGATTGTCCTGGTTCGGCGCGCCCGCTTCTGCCGGTGCTGCGCCGCTGCCTGCTTGGGATCAAGTGGACCGTTCATGAGTCCATCCTGCTCCCGGCCCCTCAGCCTGGCATAAGCGTTTGCTGGGATTTAGCTGAGGATCGCTTCAGGTTCCGTTCAGGACGGTTGAACCCGAAACGCGTCAACCACCTGGTCGGTGTGACGCCGCCACACCTTCGGGTCCTGCTCACCGCGTTCGTTCAAGAGGCGGCAGACGCCGCCGAATAGAACTGAAACATCCTCCGGCTTTGCGTCTTCGCGCATCGTGCCTTGCTTGATCGCTTTCTGCATCAACTGGTCGAGATACCCAAGTGATTTAGCCCGTTCCGCTTTGAGCGGTTCATGCTGATCGAACGCACGCAGCCCAAGCACCAACTTGCTGGTTCGCATTTTGCCCCGGACTGTGTCCAGCAAGAGTTCGCGGAAAGCCTGCCAGGCATCTTCCTGTTCCAGGGCACGCTGAACCGCAGCGGTGAAATCGGCCTGGCGCATCGCGAGAACGGCCGCAACCAGGTCATCTTTGGTCTCGAAGTTCCGGTAGACGGTGCCTTTGCCGACCCCCGCCCGTTCGGCTACTTCAGGTACTCCGGCGTCGATCCCCTGCTCGGCGAAAACTTCTGCGGCGGCTTCGATCACGCGTTCGCGATTGCGCACCGCATCGGCCCGGCGCGGGACGTCGCTGTCGACAGTTTCCACTGCGGGTTTCGCGGCCTCGGTAGCCATCATTCACTCGAAAGGGCCGGTTCGCCGAGTGGTGATGCCGCGCCGATCTCTTCGGCCGCCGACACATGGGCATGGCTTGTGGACGGAATGAGCAGGGCCATCAGTCCGGCCAGAATAGACATCCCGGCCGCGACCATGAAAGCGGTCGTATACGAATCGCCGGTTGGCAGCACGGCGCCAGCCACGATGCTCGCAGTGAGGATTGAGGCGACGACCTGGGAACCGAGCGACGATCCAACCGACCGGATCAGGGCGTTGAACCCGGTTGCTTCACCGGTGCGGCTCGCCGGAACCGATTCCATGATCAGGTTGGGCATTGCGGCGAAGGCAAGGCCGACGCCCATCGAGGAGACGATGTTCCAGAGGATGATCGGCAGGACCGTTTCGTGCATGAATCCCATCCCGAGCAACCCGATGCCGGCCAGGGCCCCGCCGAGGGCCAGGGGAACTTTGTTGCCAACCATGGTGCCAAGGCGTCCGGAGAGCGGACCGGCAACCAGCATCATCAGGGCGGCAGGCAGCATGACCAGGCCCGCCTGCGTTGCCGAGTAACCAAAGCCGTATCCGGATGAGACCGGGGCTTCGACCAGTTGCGGAATCAAGATGAAAGATCCGAACATGCCGAAGCCGATGAACAGCGTCGCGATGTTGGTCATCAGCACTGGCGGGTGCGCCATCAAGCTGACTTCGGCGAGAGGGTCCTTGGTTCGGCGTTCGAGCCAGACCCAGAAGGCGAGGATGGCGACACCGATCAGTGAAAGCCCGATCGTGCGGGTACTGCCCCAGCCCCAGTTGTTTGCCTGTGCGATCGCGTACATCGGCAGGGTGAGTCCGACGGCCAGCACCACAGCCCCCCGGTAATCAACCTTGGCGGGGGTGCGGTTCGGTGATTCCGGTACGAGGAACTGAGCGGCGAAGGCGGCGATGATTGCCATGCCGGCGCCCATCCAGAAGATCCAGTGGTAGGAGGCATTGTCGAGAATCAGGCCGCCGAGGATCAGACCAAGCCCACCACCGATGCCGGCCGTGGCGGAGATCAGCCCGATTGATGCGGCGACTCTTTCGCGTGGGAATTCGTCCCGGATGATGCCGAAGCAGAGCGGGAAGATCCCGCCGCCGACGCCCTGCAGGATCCGGCCGATGACGATCGACTGGACCGAATCGCCGAGGGCTGAAACGATCGATCCGGCGGCGAAGATCGCCAGCGCGATCACCAGCATGCGGCGTTTGCCGAACATGTCGCCGAGCCGGCCGAAGACCGGGGTGAATACGGCGGCGGCGATCAGATATCCGGTGAGGATCCAGGCGACACCGCTGGCGTTGGTGTTGAACTCGACTGCGAGTTCGGCGAGGGCCGGGATCAGGGTGGTCTGGGCGAGGGCGAATGAAAGCGCGGCAAGTCCGAGGATGGCGAGGGTGCGCATCGGCTTGGGGCGGGCATCGATAAGTGGACTCATGGGTCCGGATGCTAACAGCTAAGCGGACTTTCGGGTCCGTTTTGACCGTGCGATCAGTCACATAGAGCCACCTCTTCGAAAGTGACCTACCCCGACCGCTCAGGCGCCCAGCACCTTCAGGGCGTATTCGTTGCTGAAAGTCCGGTTCGGGTCGAACCGCTTCCTCACCGCCTGGAACTTCTCCCACTCGGGATATAGCCCGGCCAGGGATCCGGCATCCCGCGAGTGTCGCTTGCCCCAATGGGGCCTGCCATCAAACGAGATGAAGATCTTTTCGATCGCGTCGAAGTACGGCTGCCACTCCATTGTGTGGTGCTGGTGGATCGCGATGTAAACGCTCGGCCGTTCGTAGGCCGGGCTGATCAGCGCATCATCCCCGGCCACTGTCCGGCACTCGATCGGCATTCCCATCGGAAGGCCTTCGCCCTCGATCAGGTCGAGCACCTGGCGCAGGACTTTCGGCCCGACTTCACGCGGCAGGGCGTATTCCATCTCGTTGAACCTGAGGGTCCGGTAGTTCGCGAAAACCGAGTGGGAACTGTCGATCCTTTCGGCCTGGTTCATGAACGCCGTTGAGAACCGAGCGACCCTGGGGATCATCCCCGGCACCTTTCCGGTTGCACGCAGCATCAGATCCCCAAGGGTGTTTTCGATCACCACATCGTTGATGTATCGCTCCACCCGGCTTCGCGGCTGACGTGGCCGGTCGGTCCGGTTGCGTCGGATCGTGGCGGCCACGCCGGTGAAGGGGAAAGTGAAGAACTCGAAATGCTGATTTCTGGCGACCAGGTCGTCGAAGTCAGCAAGCACTACGTCAAGCGGCATCGGGGAGTCGATCCGGTGGAGGTCGAAGGCGGGCACTGTCCGCAGGGTGACTGCCGCAATCGCGCCCAACGCGCCAACCCCGACCCGGGCGGCCCGCAGTTCATCCGGGGTATCGGCTTCGGTCAGTTCATGGATCTTTCCGTCGGCGGTGACCAGATCGATCGCCGCGACCTGGGCGCTGATGTTCGGCAGGTTCGCCCCGGTTCCGTGGGTACCAGTGGAGATCGCTCCGGCGATGGTCTGTACGTCGATGTCACCGAGGTTGGGCATCGCGAGGCCAAGCCGGTCAAGTTCCCGGTTCAGGTCGGCGAGCACGGTGCCACCCCCGACCTTGACCAGGCCGCTCGAAAGGTCGGCTTCGATTACGCCGGAGATCGCCGACACATCAAGCATCAGGTCGTTCGTCAGGGCCGCACCGCTGAAGGAGTGCCCCGAGCCGCAGACCGTGATCTGGCGGCCGGTCGAGGCTGCTTCAACCACAACTTCGGAAAGTTCGGGTCGGGACCGGGGCCGGATCAGGTCACGGGGTGCGCAGGACTGGGCTCCGGCCCAGTTGGTCCAGGTCTCGGCATTCCTTGTGCTCATTTCAGACTCCCTCCGCGGAGACGGGCTCCTCGGGAAG
>JBAUOE010000099.1:0-22015 GCA_049579585.1 Solirubrobacterales bacterium
TGCCATCACGGGCTAGTTCGACCGCGAGTGATCTGGTCAGGCCTTCGAGGCCCGCTTTGGCCGATCCGTAAGGGGTGTCCCCGGGGAAACCACGGTTGCCGACGACAGCCCCGATGTTCACGATCGCGGCACCTTCCTCCATGTGAGGGAGTGCGGACTGACAAAGGCGGAAGGGAGCGATCAGGCCCGCCTCGATTACCGCCGTATAGTCGGCCGGGTCGAGCTTGCCGATCCGGCCACCGATGTGCAGGGCCGCATTGTTGACCAGCACGTCGATTCCCCCGAAAGCCGATTGCGCTTCCCTGCAGATCCGGGTTGCCGCGCCTTCGTCGGTCAGGTCGGCACGGATCGAAACCGCCGACTCACCTAGTTCTTTCGCGAATGCGTTGACGGACTCGCCACGGGCGACCAGGGCTACCCGGTCACCTCGATTGACGGCCCGACGGGCAATCGCGGCGCCGATGCCGCGCGACGCTCCTGTGATCAACCATGTTCTGGACACGACCCCATCGTTACGTACCCGATGGTGGTGAGGGTCGGTTTGAGCCGATCGGATTGTCGGTTGCTCCAGAGGCAGGACTCCTCAAGCGGTGACGTGTTCGTGACCCCAACCTGTACGCTGCGCGCGTGTCCTGGAGAACCCGTTGGAAGATCAGAGAGTTCGTTCGCAACAGCATCTGGATCGTGCCCGCGATCTCGGTTGTTCTGGCGATCATCCTCGGCATCCTCATCCCGGATCTGGACGGACGGACTACCGAACGGATCGGCATCGCCTATGGAGCCGGAGCGGCCCAGGGCATGCTCGGGGCCATGGCCGGCGGCATGATCACCTTCACCGGTTTCGTATTCTCGATCCTGCTGCTGGCGGTGCAGTTTGGATCAAGCCAGTTTTCTCCACGCATGCTGCGCCGGTTCCTGCGTGATCCCACCACCAAGATTTCGCTGGGCATGTTCATGGCCACTTTCATCTATGCCCTGTTTGTCCTGAGGGCGATCCAGCCTGCGGACAACGAAAAGTTCGTTCCCGATTTTTCGGTTTCGCTCGCAATCCTGCTGCTGCTGCTCAGCATGATCATGTTCCTTCGCCTGATCAGTCGCACCACCCAGGGTTTGCGGGTTGCGGCGGTTCTCGGTGACCTCGGGCGCGATGGTTCCGAAGTAATCAGGACGGCCTATCCGCTCGACTATGTTGCTGGTGAGTCGGGGGTGGAGGCTTCCGGTTTCGTTGCGGATGATGATCCGGAGACAGTCAGGTTCGAACAGGATCCGGGCATCCTTCAGAGCGTTGATTTCGATGGCATCGTTTCGATTGCGACCGAGGCCGGGGCGACGGTCGAGTTGATCCCGCCGATCGGTGACCTGGTCGCACCGGGCGATCCGTTGTTCAGTGTGCATGGAGGCGAAGGAAGCTTCGAGAGCGTCCTGCAGAAGTCAGCGGCGATTGGTGACGAGCGCACCATGAAGGATGACCCGGCTTTCGTATTCCGGCTGCTGGCCGACATTTCTTCAAAGGCCCTGTCACCTGGTGTGAATGATCCAACGACCACCGCCCAGTCACTTGATCAGATCGAGTTGCTACTGCGGATCCTGGTGAAGCGTGACCTTACCCGTGGTGAGATCAGGGATGCACAGGGTGTGCTGAGGTTCTCGTTCCCTTCGCCGGCCTGGGAAGATTTCCTGAGTATTGCCCTGGATGAAACGCGGATCTACGGCGAGGGTTCGATCCAGGTATCCCGGCGTCTGCGGGCTTTGCTCGAGGACCTGAAGACGCTTGCTCCGGCAAGCCGGATGCCAGCGATCGAGGACCAGATCGCGATGCTGGAACGCAGCATCAACCGGAGTTTCAGCGAAGAAGCGGAACGGCTGGTGGCCGGGGCCCGCGACCGCCAGGGAATCGGTACGCCACGACCACGCTGACCCGGGCTTTCCTTGTGGAATGCTCCAGCGGGCGAAGGCCGCAAGGTCGCGGCCGTAGTTTCGAGGCGGCAGACTTGAAGCAATGAACGCTGCCGAAAGTTCCCCCGCCGACCGTCCCTTCGATGCCGTCATGTTCGACATGGATGGCACCCTGGTGAACTCAAAGATTGCGATCGTCCAGTCGTACCACGACGCAACCACCATGATCATGGGCGAGCCGTTCCCGGTCGAAGAAGAAGACATCGACCGGATCATCCAGTTGCGCGGCCAGGAAACGTTCCCGATGATCGCGAAGGGCGACCAGGAAGTGGCCGAGAAGATCAAGGTGGAGTTCGGCAAGGCGTACGCGATCCACCAGGCGGAGATTCCGCTTTTCGATTCGGTGGTGACGATGCTGGAAGCGATGAAAGCGGGTGGCATCCGCCTGGGTATTGCCACATCGAAGGCGCGGGAGCGTTTCGAGGTTGACATGGATCGTTCCGGGATCCGGGACTTTTTCGAACTGACGATCACCGGTGATGATGTGACCCACGCCAAGCCCCACCCGGAACCGATCACCAAGGGAATTGAGCAGATGGGACTTGAACCTGACCGGGTGCTTTACATCGGCGACGGTCCGAATGACGTGATCGCGGCCCGTGAAGCTGGCGCCCGACAGGCCGGGGTCGAGTTCGGGTTTCACCCCGATGAATGTCGCGCGGAGAACCCCGACTACATGCTGAAGAGCTATCTCGACCTGATACCGATCGTCCTTTCTGCCTGAACGATCTGATGGTCCGGACCGAAGTCAGGGACGGGGTACTTTTCTGGATCACGCTGGACGAACCGGGCGCGCTCAACGCAATGGATCCGGAATCGATGGCTGCCCTCGGGGAAGCCTGGGTCCGGTTCCGCGATGATGACGAACTGCTGGTCGCGGTCGTCACCGGGGCGGGTGAGAAGTCCTTCACGGTCGGCTCGAACCTGAAGACGTTCATCCCGCGGCTGCAGAGTGGTGAGATGGACCCTCGCGACAATCAGGAGGCGTACATGAAAGGCAGCCTCGGGCCGGTGTTCAAGCCAATAGTCGGCGCGATCAACGGTGATTGCCTTGGCGGTGGCACCGAACTCCTGACCTGCACCGACATCCGGGTAACGGTTCCCTCCGCGCGCTTCGGCCTGCCTGAGGCCCGTTGGGCGGTGTTCCCCGGCGGCGGCGGAACCACCCGTCTTCCCCGTCAGATCGGTTACGCAAGAGCGATGGATCTGCTGCTCACTGGACGAATGATCGATGCGGAAGAAGCAAAGGAGATCGGCCTGGTCAACGAGATCGTCGAACCGGATCAGCTCGAGGCCCGGGCGATGTCGATTGCGACAGAGATCGCCGGCAACGGCAAGCTTGCGGTGCGCAAGATCAAGGAGTCGGTCTGGCGCCAGATGGACCTGCCGCTGGAGGAGGCATACGAGCTGGAGTCGGCTCTCGGCGTCGAGGTTTTCCACGATGACCAGGCCCGGGAAGGCATGGCCGCTTTCGCCGAAAAGCGCGAGCCTGATTTTCGCCGGTAACACCAGCAGCCTTGGAAGCAATATTCTCGCCCGTGATCCTGAACCGGTGTCCTGGCAGGATCGCCGCGTAGTGAAAATTGACGGACTGGTGGAGGGCTGATGGAGTTCGGACTTGCATATGACCCGCGTTGCCTGAAGCACGACAACGGTTCGATGATCCTCGATCCGGAGATCAGCGAGTGGCTGAATGTGGGTCACGCGGAGAACGCCGACCGGGTCCATCGTGCGCTTGAGGTCCTGGTTGCTTCGGAGGTCGTGAAGGACTTCGTGACCGTCCCCACCCGTGCTGCGACCAGGGATGAACTTGCTCTGGTTCACACTCCGGGCCACATCGACCGGGTGGCCCTGACCGACGGGGCGGACCCGATCCAGGTGGTCGGGCCGGAAGCGCGGGCTGGTGCGAACACCTGGGAGGCGGCCTCGATTTCGGCTGGTTCGGCCCTGTCGGCGGTTGATTTCGTTCTGGCCTCCCCGGACCGCCGGGCGTATGTACTGACCCGCCCTCCGGGCCACCATGCGACCGCCGATGAAGCGATGGGTTTCTGTCTTTTCAACAATGCCGCGATTGCCGCTCGTCATGCCCAGCGGGAGCACGGACTTGAACGAATCGCGATCCTCGACTGGGACGTCCATCACGGCAACGGAACCCAGGATGTCTTCTACGACGATCCGGACGTGCTTTTCGTTTCGATTCACCAGGACGGCCTTTATCCCGAAGACCAGGGAACGCTGGCGGAACGCGGTTCGGGTGCCGGGGAGGGAACGACCGTGAACGTGCCGATGCCAGCCGGTAGCGGCGACGCCGGTTATGTCGAGGCGGTAACCAAGGTCGCGATTCCGGCACTTGAGGACTTCCAGCCGCAGATGGTGATCCTGTCGAGCGGGCAGGATGCGGCGGCTTCCGATCCTCTCGGTCGGATGAGCGTGACCACCGAGGGCTTCCGGGAAATGACCAGGCTGCTGGTCGAGTTTGCGGATGCCAGTTGCGCTGGCCGGATCGTCGCGCTGCAGGAGGGTGGTTACAGCCTGGATCACATGCCGTTCTGCGTACTGGCCACTATTGAGGCGCTGGCCGGGCTTGAACCTTCGTTCACCAGTGATCCGATCGAACTGGATGTGCCAACGTCGATCAGTGAAGCTGAAATCAGCGCGGTCAAGCGGGCTTCGGAAGCGACCTCCGGGCGGTAGCTGGAATTTTCGGTTGGCCAACCACCCGGAATGCCTATATATTGAACTTGGTTCAGCGAACTGAACTTTAAGAGCCCCAAGCGTGGCAGGACGGAGTGGATTTGAGCACCATCGAAATCAAGAACCCGCAGGAAACCGATCTTCTCGGAGAAGTCACCTTGACTGATCCGGCAGATGTACCAGGCATAGTTGAAAAAGCGGTGGCAGCCCGCCGTTCATGGGCACGCACTCCGCTGGCCGAACGCGCTGCGGCTCTCGACCGTGCAGCCGACGCCCTCGAACCACAGATCGAAACTCTGGGTCGTCTGCTGGCCGCGGAGTCAGGCAAGCCGATCGGCCAGGCCGAATTTGAAGTCGGCGGCGGCATCCGTTTCCTGCGTGGCAACGCGATCGAAGGGCGACGCCTTGTCGGGCGGGTTCTGCCGACCGAAGGCAACTTCGGGACCGAATGGGACCTTGCTTACACACGACGTGAACCGCTGGGAGTCGTCGCCGCCATCCTGCCCTTCAACTTTCCGGTCGAACTGTTCATCGAGAAGTGTGCGGCAGCCCTGGTTGGTGGCAATACGGTTGTGGTCAAGCCACCGCTTGAGGATCCGCTCGTAGTTGAACATTTCCGCAAGGCCCTGATCGAAGCCGGCATTCCGGCGGACGCGATTCAGGCAGTCAACGGTGGGGCCGACGTTGGCGCCGCGCTTGCGACCGCACCCGGGATCGACGCGATTTCGCTGACCGGATCAACCAATGCCGGGATCGCAGTCGCCACGGCGACCGCCGCCCAGCTGCGTTTCCTCCACCTCGAACTTGGTGGCAACAACGCCTGTCTCGTCCTCGACGATGCTGACATCGACCTGATCGCCAGCGAAGCAGTTCGAGGGAGGATCCTGATGAACGGGCAGGCCTGTTCGGCCAGCAAGCGCGTGATCGTCCACCGTTCCCTCCACGATGAACTGGCCGACCGGCTTTCAGCATCCATCGCATCGATGCAGGTCGGCGAAGCAACTTCGGGTGAGACCACGATCGGCCCGTTGATTCACCGTGGCGCAGCCGAACGGGTCGCGTCCCAGGTGAAGAACGCCCAGGCCCAGGGAGCCGAGATCGCTGCCGGTACCGGCGAATCTGACGGCGCCTATTTCGCGCCGACCCTGCTGACCGGTGTACCAACCGGAGCCGACATCGCCTGCGACGACGAAATCTTCGGACCGGTCTTCAACCTGATTCCGGTTGATAGCGAGGCGGAAGCGCTGGAGGTGGCGAACAGCTCTTCGTTCGGCCTGATGGCTTCCGTTTTCTCAGCCGACCCGCGCCGGGCATTGAACCTGGCTGAGCAGGTTGAATCAGGAGGGGTAGTGATCAACGGGACTGACAACTACCGGCCGCCGATAATTCCGTTCGGTGGAGTCAAGCTTTCGGGCCGGGGCCGGGAAGGTCTTGGGTATACCCTCGATGAAATGACCAGGGAGAAACCGATCATCTTCCGGCGATTCCGCGAACCGATGGACTGAAAGGGAAGAGAGAACTTTGGCTGAGGAGGAAGTCAAGTATCAGGTGCCCGCCGTGGTCGGGGCAATCAGCGTTCTCAAGGAACTGTCGGGGCTGGCCGATCAGGGGGCCACTCAAAGTGACCTCGTCGCCTCGACAGGCGTGTCGAAAAGCACCATGCATAACCTGCTCTCGACCCTCGAGGCGCACGACTTCGTAAGGCGGGAACCCCACACCCGCATGTATCGGCTCGGCCCCGCCCTGATCCCGCTGGGGGTCGAAGCCACCCGCCAGGTCAAGCTTGTCCGGACCACAACCGAGCGCCTGGCGCCGCTGGCCCGCGAACACAACCTTTCGTTCGCGATCGCGCAGCGCACCGAAGAGCGGGAGGTGAGGATCATCACCCGCTTCTATCCGCCGGGCGACGTCCACGTCGGGATTACCGTTGGCAGCACTTTCGGCCCGATGGACGGGGCCCTCGGCAAGGTGCTGCTCGCGTCGATGGACGATTCCGAAGTGAAGAAGATCATCAAGGCGAAGAAACTGCCGGCCCATACCGAGTCCACGATCACCAGTCCCGAGAGTCTGATCGCCGATGTGGCGGAAGTCCGGTCGAGGGGCTGGTCAACTTCGTTCGGGGAGCTGAACGAGAACAACGCGGTTGCGACCGGGATCTGGGGCGCCAGCGGCGACCTCGAATTGATCCTCCTGGCACTCGGCTTCGGTTCGCAGATGGATGAAGGACGCCTGGAAGCGGTCGGCGAAGTGCTCTGCGGGACTGCTGATTCGGTTATGGCCGAGGCTGGTTCGCACCGGCCTGCCGCCATCAATTCCTGATCTCTTGGGCCCTCCTGGGGCCTTCGATGTTCTCTTGCGCGCGGCTTCCCGACCGGGAGCTTGCCAGTGACCGCTGCCTGTGTTAGTCTCGTCCACAATACGGAACTTGGTTCAGCATATTGAACTGGCGCAGGACAAAACAGGAGAGTTGAATGAGCGATTCACGTGAAGTTGATCTGGTAATCACGGGCGGCACCGTCGTCAGCCCCAGCGGCACACGAAAGGTCGGTATCGCAGTAGATGACGGCAAGATTGTTGCCGTAACCGAAGATCGTCTTCTTCCCCCGGCGAAGAAGACAGTTGATGCCACCGGCCTCCACGTGATTCCAGGACTGGTCGACACTGAAGCCCACCCGGGTTGCTACGTGCCGCTCAGGGACGACATCGCCACCGAGACCCGCGCCGCAGTCACCGCCGGTGTCACCACATGGGGCGTCCACGCTCCGGCCACCCGAATGGGCCACCCTGACTTCGTTGAATTCGTCCAGAAGGAAGATGTCGGATCCTTCCATGACGGCTTTCCGCATTTCGAGCAGATCATTGAAGAAGACTCCGCAATCGACGTCTTCCTCACCTACATGCTCGAAACCGATCAGCAGGTCGAAGAGATTCCCGAGTACGCCAAAGAGCACGGTGTCACTTCGTTCAAGCTTTACCTCCAGGCAATGAGCCCCGAAGCTGAGCCCAACTGGCCTGGCCGTCGTGCCGGACTCGGTGCCGGTTTTGATGACGGTGTCATCTGGGTCGCCATGGAGAACGTCGCCAAGCTCGGTCGTCCCGGTGTCGTCTGTCTGCACTGTGAAAACTGGGAAATTGCCCGGATCTTCGACAAGCGCCTCAAAGATGAGGGCCGTACCGACTGGGCCACCTGGTCAGATCGTTCGCCGCACTACCTCGAGGCTTCGCACATCCGCCAGTACGGCGACATGGCTGCCGAACTCGGCTGCCCGATCTACATCCAGCACTCAACCACCCCCGAGAGCTACAAAGAGATCCTCGAGCTGCGCGGTCGTGGCGTAGAAGTACACGCACAGACCGGTCCGCACTGGATGCACTTCGGAAAAGAAGAGCACAACGCATGGCGGATCAACGTTCCGCTGCGTTCACGGGCCAACAACCCCAACATCTGGAACGCGATCCAGGCCGGCATCATCAACTCGGTCGGTTCGGATCACGTTGTGGCCTGGGGCGACGCCGGTTACGAAGCTTCCTACAACGAGAACATCTGGGAGCTCAAGACCGGTTTCACCTCAAGGGTCGAAATGCTGCTGCCGGTGATGCTCGAAGGTGTTCACCAGGGCAAGCTGACCCTCGAGCGTATGGTTGAAGTCGCCTGTGCCAACCCGGCCGAGATCTTCGGTGTGTACCCGCAGAAGGGTCTGATCGACGTGGGCGCTGACGCCGACATCGTTCTGATCGACCTGGAGAAAGAAGTCGAAGTCAAGAACGAGAACGTGCTCACCCGTTCCGGGTGGACCGTGCTCGACGGCCACACCATGCACGGCTTCGCCGTTGCGACCTTCCTCCGCGGCAAGCAGATGTCGAAGTGGGACGACGGAGCCCCGGCACCCGAGTACATCGGTGATTCCGACGGTCACTACCTGCGACGCACCCCCGGCCAGGATCTGATCCCGGTAGCAGGCGGCACCGGAGCCACCGCTGAAGTCCGTACCCTGCCGTTGATCGGCAAGAACGAAGAAGGCGCCTGAGCATGGGGAACGTCTGGGACGACGTTCTACCTGAAGAGGACCGTCAGGTCTTCGAGAAGGCCGGTTGGGGCAAAGAGGTCGGTTTCGGCGAAAAGCCGGTACTGCTGGTCGTCGACGTGATCTACAACTTCGTCGGCGACGTGCCCGAACCCATTCTCGAGTCGATCAAGCGCTGGCGCTACAGCTGCGGTGAACGCGGCTGGGAAGGGATCAAGTACCTCGAGAAGCTGATCGCGGCTGCCCGTGAAAAGCAGATCCCGATCATCTACACCGGCATGGACCGGCGCCCTGACGGTTTTGATCAGGGTGCCTGGAACTGGAAGAGCCACCGGTCAGGTGAAGCGTCAGACATGAAGGGTTCGCTCGGGAATGACGTCGTCAAAGAAGTTGAGCCTCAGCCCGAAGACATCTACTTCGTCAAGGACAAGCCGAGTGCTTTCCACGGAACCCACCTGCTCGATTACCTGATCTACCTGGGTGCGGACACGGTGGTCACCACCGGTACCACCACCAGTGGTTGCGTGCGGGCAAGTGCTGTCGATGCGGCCCAGTACAACTACCGCTCAGTGGTACCAGAGGAATGTGTCTGGGATCGTTCGATGATTTCGCACAAAGTGAACCTGCTGGACATTCAGATGAAATACGGGGACGTAAAGTCGACCGATCAGGTCATTGAGTACTTTCGGTCACTGCCGGATCGACCCTGTGGCCCGAACACCCCGACCGGCGTAGCCAACACCGACCAGGAGGTGCCTACATGAGTCTTGAACTCGACATTCGCAAGTTCGTGACCGTGGTGGAGGAAATCCACTCCGAAAACGGACGTGGTGACGGCGAGCCGTTGCTGAAAGCTGCGGTTGCGGTCATCTTCAAGAACCCGTACGCCGGCAAGCCGTACACGGAGGATCTCTCGGAACTGATTGATGCCAGCGCCGAACTCGGTGTTGCTCTGGGCGAGAGGGTCAAGAACGCCTACGACGGTCCGATCGAGAGTCAGGGCAAAGCGGTGATGGTTGGCATGGCTGGCGAACAGGAGCACGGCAACGCCGCCAAAACCACCACCTTCGGAAACCCGTTCCGCGAAGCTTTCGATGGTGGCAAGGCCTGGTTGCCTTCAACCACCAAACGCTGCGCGACCGGTGCCCAGATCGACGTGCCACTTTGCTTCAAGGATGAAATCTGGGTCCGTTCCCACTACGACACGATCACGGTCGCGATTCATGACGCACCGGCCGACGACGAAATCGTCCTGATCGGCGCTGTCGCTTCCCGGGGCCGCTTGAACGCCCGGGTTGGCGGAAAGACCAAAGACGAGGTGGAATGACCTCCACGACTGAAATCCGGAACATTTCCGGCATGGTGACCGGGCGGGTCGAAGACCCGCTGGCCACGCCTGAAGTGATCCGCATCGAAGACGGTGTAATCACCTCCTTCGAAGCGGGACCGGAACCCGACACCGTGCTGGATGGTGGCGGAGCTGTGGTCATGCCCGGTCTGATCGACTCGCATGCCCATGTTGTTTTCGGGGATTGGACCCCCCGTCAAAGCGCCCTTGGATGGATTGAATCCTCTCTCCACGGAGGTGTGACCAGCATGATGTCCGCCTCCGAGGTTCATCTTCCCGGGCGGCCGCATGACCGTGAAGGAGTCAAGGCCCTGGCCATCACTGCCCAGCGTGCCTATGACTCCTTCCGTCCCGGCGGCGTGAAGGTCCACGCCGGCTCGGTGATCATGGAGCCGGTACTCGAGCCCGGCGATTTCGCCGAACTCAAAGAAAAGGGCGTCTGGCTGGCCAAAGTCGGTTTCGGCGATTTCAGCCCCCAGGCTGATGCCGCACCACTCGTCCGGGCCGCCCAGGAGCAGGGTTTCGTAGTCATGAACCACACCGGTGGCGCCTCTATCCCCGATTCATCACCGGTCACGATTGAAGATGTGCTCGCTCTGGGCTGCGACATCATCGGGCACGCCAACGGCGGCACCACGGCACTCCCGGATGCCGATCTGTCCCGGCTTTTCGATGCGCCCGGTTACATCCAGCTGGTTCAGGCAGGAAACTTGCGGTCGAGCATCGAGATCGTCGAGCGGGCTTACGACAACGATCTGCTGTCGCGTCTGGTGCTGGCCACCGACACGCCGACCGGAACCGGGGTGATGCCGCTGGGCATGATCAAGACGGTCTGCGAAATATCTTCGCTCTGCGGGCTTTCGGCAACCAAAACGATTGCCCTGGCAACCGGAAACAACGGCGAAGTCCTGAAACGTCCCGAGGGGATACTCGAACCGGGACGTCCGGCCGACCTTGTCTGCATGTTCAGGCCAGTCGGATCCTCCTGCGAGGGACCGCTTGAATCGATCGAGTTCGGGGACATCCCCGGCATTGCTGCGGTGATGGTCGATGGCGAAGTCAAGGCACTTCGTTCAAGAAACACACCGGCACCAGATGGTGCCTGCGTTGTAAGCAAAGCAAAGTAAGGAGGAGATCCCATGTCTGAACTCATCGAAGAGGTAATCGTTCCTGCCAGCGAGGCGAGAACCATCAGCGTGAAACGGGGCCAGACCCTCGAGATCGTCGATCTGGAAGGGCAGCAGGTCGGTGACCTCGCGGCCTGGCGAACAGGGGATCCCGCCGAGTATCTCTCCCCGAGCCACACCGTTTCAAGTCTTTCCAAACTGGTGCCGGAGGTCGGCGACGCGGTTCTCTCCAACCACCGCACCCCTCTGATGCGAATCGTGCGCGATGACGTCGGACGCCACGACCTGGTTGTGCCGTGCTGCGATCCCGAGCGTTACTCGATCGACTATGGCGAACCGGACCACGGCTCATGCCTTGCGTCGCTCGAAGCCGCGATCGAAGGCATGGACCTGCCGCTGCGTGGCGAGATGTGCTGGAACGTCTTCATGAACAACAAGGTCGAGGACGGCAAGATCGTCACCTACGAACCGCCCCACGAGGCTGGTTCAAAGATCGTCCTTGAGGTGCTGGAGGACCTGGTGGTTGCCCTGTCCGCCTGCCCGCAGGATATTTCGGCAGTAAACGCTTTCAATCCGACCCCCATGGCATTGCGGGCGATGGCCTGAGAATGAGCGACCATCCGGTCAACATCGAATGCGCGACTCCGGATGAAATCGCCGAGGCTGCCCGGATCATTTCCGGCGCCGGACTGGTCGAGGCCTTCGGTCACGTTTCGAGCCGGTCGGCGGATGGTTTTCTGATTACTGCGACCCGGCCGCTCGGTGCGGCTGGTGCCGACGAGATCTATTCGGTCGATCCCGAGGGCAATCCGTTGGCGGACGCCCCGGATCTGCCTCTCGAAACACCGATGCACGCCGCCATTTACGCCGCCCGGCCGGACGTCGGCGCGATCTGCCGGACGCATTCCCCGGCGGCGGTCCGGGCCGGGGCACGCGGCGAAATCCCACCTTTGGTTCACGGTCTCGGAGGACTCGCGGGCTCAGTCAGCTTCTGCAGCAGAACCGACCTTGTCACCGATCTCGAGGCCGGCCACGAACTGGCCGTGGCCCTCGATGACGGTGACTGTGTGCTTGTACGGGGAAACGGATCACTCGCGACAGGGCCGAGTCTGGCTCACGCGGTGGTTCGTGCCCGGTACCTGGAAGAGCGATGCCTGATCGGAGAAGAGAGTGATTCGGCAGATGGCTGGAGGGCCGTCGAGCTGGATCCCCGATCCAGGTGGTTCGAGAAAGAAACGGCCCGAGCATGGGCCTGGATGCGCTGGAGGTATGCGAGGAGCTGAACCGGGAGAAGTGATCTCAGCAAGCAGTGAGAATTGGTTTCGAACTAAGCGAGAGAGAGGATCCACATGGATTTCGTTACAAAATGGAAGCGCCTTTTGTTCACATTGGCCGCATCGTTGGTACTGGCGACGGGAATCGCCGCCTGCGGTGGGGATGACAGTTCCGATGATTCAAGTAGTGGCACAGAAACAGCCACAACCGACGCTACGCTGGTACTCGACTTCATCCCCGGTGCAGTTCATGCCGGGATTTACGAAGCGGTTCAGGCGGGCTACTACACCGACAACGGCATCAACCTCAGGATCATCGAGCCGACGTCGACCGCAGATACGCTGAAGCTGATTGATGCCGGCAAGGCTGATTTCGGTGTAGCTGACGGCATCGACCTCGCCTCCCAGATCAACGATGGACGTGAAGCACAGGGCATCATGGCTTTGCTTCAGCGCCCGCCGGGTGGTTTGATCACCCTCGAAGAGACCGGTATCGAAACCCCGGCTGACCTCGCCGGACAGACGATCGGCGTGACCGGAGTTCCTTCGGACAACGCGATCCTCGACACGATCCTGGAGAACTCGGGAACGAATCCGGACGATACCGAGGTCGTGACCATCGGATTCAACGGTGTCCAGGCACTCGAAAGTGAAAAGGTCGCGGCATTCACCGGGTTCATCCCCGCTGACGGCGTCCAGGTCGAAGCTGACGGATTCCCGACGAAGTCGTTCCCGCTCGACGAGAACGGTGGGCCCTCCTACCCGGGACTGGTCGTTTTCTCGACTGAGTCGATGATCGCTGAAGACCCGGATCTTATGCAGGGTTTCGTCGACGCAACGGTCAAGGGTTACCAGGATGCACTGGCTGATCCCGCCGAAGCTATCGACGCCCTGATCTCCGAGACCCAGGGGATCGACAAGGATCTGGCAACCCAGTCGTTCGACGCATGGGTTCCGCTGATGGGTGCATCCGACACGTTCGGTGAGTTCAACAACAAGAACCTCGAAGAGCTGTCCCAGTTCCTCGTTGATTCGGACCTGATCAGCGAACCAATTGCTCCGGATCGCTTCGCCACCACTGAGTTCAGCGGTAGCGAAGAGTAGGAACACCAGAGCAGACTGAAAGAAGAGATGACTGTGCAGGCAGCAACGAAGCTCCATATCGACGGTGTGTCGAAGGTCTACAAGGGGAGTGGTGGCGGCGATGACGTCACCGCTCTCCAGGATGTGACCATCGAGATTGGCTCCGGCGAATTCGTATCGATAGTTGGACCTTCGGGTTGCGGCAAGTCGACTCTTTTCAACATCATCGCCGGGCTGATCCGGCCGTCGAAGGGCAAAGTGCTCCTCGACGGCCAGCAGCCCGACGAGCTGCTCGGCTCGGTCGGGTACATGCCGCAGAGGGATTGCCTGATGCCCTGGCGAAGCGTGCTCGACAACACGACCCTCGGCCTCGAACTGGCAGGGGTACGCAAGAAAGAAGCCCACAAACAGGCGATGGCCGAGTTCGAACGGTTCGGGCTTGCCGGTTTCGAGAAGCAGTGGCCAGCCAAGCTTTCGGGCGGCATGGAGCAGCGGGCGGCGCTGCTCCGGACCTTCCTTGCCGGACGCGACGTGATGCTGCTCGACGAACCTTTCGGCGCGCTTGACGCACTTACCCGCGCCAACATGCAGAACTGGCTGCTTGATGTCTGGAACGAAGACAGGAAGACCATTCTGTTCGTGACGCACGATGTCGAAGAAGCGATCTACCTCTCCGACCGTGTTTACGTCATGTCCGGCCGTCCCGGCCGGGTTTCGCTCTGTGTGGACGTCAATCTCGACCGTCCCCGGAAGCCTGAAGTCACAATGACCCCCGAATTTTTGACGATGAAACAGAAGTTGATGCGTCCGCTCGAAGAAGCAGCCGCAGGTGGCGGAGTGTTCTATGACGACCGTCCCACCCTTGAGGAGCAGATCTGATGTTCAGTCGTGGAACCCGTGCCCGCCGCATCGCTGCGGCGGTACTGCCGCCCGTGCTGTTCGCGATGTTTGTCCTTGTCGTCTGGCAGCTCTATTGCGACATCTCGGACATCAAGGAATCGACCCTTCCCAAGCCGACCGATGTTGCGGCGGCTCTCTGGGAGAACCGGACGATGCTCATTGAGAATGCCTGGGTGACGATCAAGGAGATCGCCCTCGGCTTCACGGCCGCCATCCTGCTCGGTGTCGGCCTGGCCGTCCTGATCAGGAGTTCGCAGAAGATCGAACGGGCGATCTACCCCTGGCTGGTCGTCTCACAGATGGTGCCGATCCCGGCGATCGCGCCGCTGCTGGTCATCTGGACCGGTTTCGACATGAGGCCGAAGATCATCGTGATCATGCTGGTCAGCTTCTTCCCGATCGCGGTCAACACGATCGATGGTTTGCGGGCAGTTGAACCGGAACTGATGAATCTGCTGAAGACACTCAAGGCAAACGCCTGGCAGCGTTTTCGCAAGGCCCAGTTGCCGGCCGCCCTGCCCTTCATGTTCTCGGGCATGAAAGTGGCGGCTGCGCTGTCAGTCATCGGTGCCGTATTCGCCGAATGGGTGGGAGCTTCGGAAGGCCTCGGTTACCTGGTCCTCGTCTTGAACAACCAGACGGCAACTACCGACATGTTCGCGGTGATCTTCACCCTGGCAATGATCGGTATCAGCCTCTTCCTGCTGGTCACCCTGCTGGAACGGCTGCTGCTGCCCTGGTACTACGACTCACGTGAAACCGAAGGCGAAGGCCTTCACCTGGAGGTAGAAGAAAAAGCATGAGTACAGTCGATGAAGTGACGATAGTCCGGGGGGCCTGGGTTCTGACCATGGGCCCGGCCGGGGCGATCCGCGATGGCGCGGTTGCTTTCGACGGCGCCGGTGAGATTTTCAAAACCGGCTCTGCGGAGCAGCTGATTGCGGAGAATCCGGGAGCGGAAGTAGTCGGTGACGGCAACGGAATCGTTCTGCCCGGATTCATCAACGCCCATACCCACCTGACCGAAGGCCTGATCACGGGCATGGGGGAGACCGCCGTTCTGTGGGAATGGTTCGAGCGGGTAGTGAATCCCTCGGGAATGGTGATGACCCGGGAAGAGGTCGCTCTCGGAACCCGGCTGAAAGCAGTCGAAATGCTCGAAAGCGGCATCACTACCGTCAATGACATGTCCTGCCATCGCAACCTTGGTTCGATGGCAACGCTGGGCGCGGTTGACGGACTTTCCGAGCTGGGCATGAGAGGTGTTGTGTGCTTCGGCGCAGAGGATCTTTTCGATGGTGCCCCTGACCCCTCGGTTTTCATGGAGGAACACGAAGCCCTCGCCGACCGGATCTCAACCGAGGACCAGATCGATTTCCGGATCGGCATCGGAACCGTCCTCGGCATGTCCGACGAACTTTTCGACCGTACGATCCATGCCTGCGCGGAGCACGGCTGGGCGGTCCACACCCATCTCGCCGAAGTGCGGGAAGAAGTCACCGAGTCCACCCTGAAATACGGTGGATCGACGATCGCCCATGCCGGGCGTACCGGGCTGCTCGATCACGAAGTAATCGCCGGTCACTGCATCTGGTGTTCGGAACAGGACATCGGCCTGCTTGCTTCGAAGGATGTCGCGGTCGCCCACAACCCGGTCGCCAACATGATTCTCGCGTCCGGTGTCTGCCCGGTGCCACGTTTCCAGCGCGAGAACATGCGTGTCGGAATCGGCACCGACGGAGCTGCTTCAAATGACAACCAGGACATGTTTGGTGCGATCAAGACAGCCGCATTGCTGCAGAAGGTTCATCACCTGCAGGCGGTTGCGATGACCGCACCGAAGGTGCTTGAGATGGCGACTATCGGCGGCGCTAAAGCCCTCGGGCTGGAGAATCAGGTGGGCAGTCTCGAAGCCGGCAAGCGGGCCGATGTGGTCCTGCTCGATGGCAACGGGCCGGAGCTCGCGATTCTGCACGACCCGTTCCAGCAGGTTGTTTACGGGGCCACGCCACGTAGCGTTTCCGAGGTCTGGGTCAACGGCACCCTCCGGGTCACCGGTGCCCAGACTGTGGGGATTGACCGTGTTGCTCTGGCTGCTGAAGCCAGGGAGCGGGCGCGCGATCTTGCCGTTCGCGGTGAGATGAAGGGTGAGTCCGCATATGCCGGGCCACTCGATTTCGAAGAGGGGAACTGACTTTGTCTGAAACGAGTGATGTTGTTGTAATTGGAGCTGGCCATAACGGGCTGGTGTGTGCGTCTTACCTTGCAAGGGCTGGCCTCAGCGTCACTGTCCTTGAATCGTCACATAGCCCCGGCGGGTGCATTTACACCGAGGACCAGCCTTCCGGCAATCGTCTCGAACTCGGGGCGTACGAACACGGCGGAATCAAGGGCAGCGGAGTCACTGAAGAACTTGAGCTTGAGAGCCGTTTCGGACTGAAGTTCCATGAGCGCGACGAGATCATCTACGCGCCATGCGATGACGGCACCGGGATCTCTTTCTGGAATTCGCTTGATCGCACGGTTGAAGGCCTCGCCGAAACGGTTGGCCGCGAGGATGCCGAGCGTTACCGGCAGTTCTCCAACTGGTCGACCGCCGCGATGAAGGTGCTGGGCCAGTCGGAAAGCGGCCCGCCACCGAGCATGCGTTCGCTGGCAGCAGTTGCTGACGCGACGCTTGGCAAAGAAGGTGCGCGACTGATGCAGGCGCTGTTTGCCCCGGCGACCGCAGTCACCGAAGCTGCTTTCGAAGACGACCGTCTTCGTGGCCCACTCGATCACTGGGCCGCCCACTCCCAGCAGCCCCCGCAGACACCCGGCACCGGTGCGGGAGCACTCTTCCTCGCCGCCTCACACGGATCGCCGGCAGTGCGCCCGGCGGGGGGCTCCAGGGGAACTGTCGATGCTCTGGTCAACTGCCTTGAAGCGGCAGGGGGCAAGCTGATCTGTTCGGCCCCGGCCGAGAAGGTCGAACTCGCCGGTGGTCGCGCCCGGGCCGTGATTGCGAACGGTGAACGCTACGTAGCTACACGCGCAGTGATCTCGGCGATCGATGCCCGTCGACTTTTCCTCGGACTGATCGACGAGTCCGAGTTGCCGCCCGCCCTGCTGGCCGAGGTCAGGCGTATCCATTTCAGCCAGCACAACGTGTCGGAGCTCAAAGTCGATGCTGTGATCGATCAGGTACCGAGGGTGAATGGCCCCGATGGCATGGAGAAGTCGTTCATGCTTTCGGCCAACACCGGTACCGATATCGCCCGGGCCTTCTCCAGCATCGGCGGCGGACGCCTGCCGGAGCGCCCCCCGGTGATGATCGCTTTCCCGTCAACCCTCGAATCCGGCTGGGCGCCGGAAGGTCAGGGTGTTGTCTGGCTTTCGACTTTCGTCCCCTGGACACCCGAGAGCGGCAAGTGGGATCAGGCATTGCTCGAAGAAGCTGCCGACCTGACCTGGAAAACGGCCGAGAAAGCTCTCGGTTATTCGATGACCACGTCTGAGCGCAAGCTGACCGGTCCACTCGAATGGGTCGAACGTCACGGCAACCCGGGCGCGAACCCGAATCACATCGAAATGAGCATCGACCAGCTGATGGCGATGCGGCCTTCGGTTTCCCTTTCGGGTTACCGGACACCGGTTGACGGATTGTTCCTGACCGGTGCCGGCACCCATCCCGGTGGTGGAATCACGGGCATGCCTGGCCGGAACACGGCCGGAGTGATCCTCGAAGAGCTCGGCCTGAGCAAAACTTCGAAAGTCAAGAAATTCCAGGCGCAGGCATCGATGCTGCGTGATGCCCTCAGGGCAACCAGAGAATTGAGGAAGAGCGCATGAATGCTTCATCCGGGGCATCCCCGTATGCGGTGGCGGACCAGATCACTTCGTACCAGCAGTCGGCCTTGATCGGCACTGCTGTCGAGCTTGGCCTGGCCAACTCCCTTTACGGGAAGCCACAGACACTGGACCAGCTCACCGCTGCTCTCGGAACGGATCCGAGGGGCACGATGGGCCTGCTTTCCGGCCTGGTGACTTTCGGCATCGTGGAACGCGACGGCGACAGTTTCAGCCTGACCGATGCTGGTGAGCTGCTTGCCGATGACCACCCCGAAACGGTTGGATGGATCGCCCGCAAGGAATGGTTCTTCTACCAGCTATGGGCAAAAATGCCGGAAGCGGTGAAGACCGGCCACGCCCAGACCGGTGCCTGGCGCGAGCGGCTGGAGAACGATCCGGAGCAGGCTCATTCTTTCCTGATCGCGCTGGATGACCTCTGCCGTCTTTACGGTGGTGATCTGCCAGGACTCGCCGCGCTGGAAGGCCCGGGCAAGCTGCTTGACATCGGTGGCGGTGCCGGTTCGCATTCAGCGAACCTCGCGGCGGCCGTGGATGGTCTCGAAGCGACGGTACTTGACCTGCCGGGAGCGGAAGCGGTGCTCCAGCAGCGTCATCCGGAACTGGATTTCGTTGCCGGTGATTTCGACCTGCCGCGTTTCGGCCGGCCGGAAGGCGAACTTTGGGATTACGTCCTGATTTCAAACATCCTGCATGACAATCCGTCGGAAAGAAACGAACGGATTGTCGCTGAAGCCGCGAAACTGCTGGCGCCGGATGGCAAGCTTGTGATTTACGAATGGGTGATCGATGAAGGTCGCACCAGCCCTGATGGTGTCGCCAAGTTCACCCCGATGATGGTGATCGAGAACGAAGGTGGCTGGACCTGGAGCGAAGCCGAGATCGCTGGCTGGATCGAAGCGGCCGGTCTGGTTCCCGAACCGATGAATCGCGGCGGCGGGCCGATCGCAGCGATCAAGGCCCACCGGAAGTAGCCGGGATGGCCAGCTCAACCAGGGAGTTTCTTGCCCGGGTTGAGCAGGCCTTTCGGGTCGAAAACCGATTTGATGCCGGCCTGCAGGCCGGTGGCGACCGGCTTCAGGGCCTGATTGACGTAACCGGTTTTGAGGCTGCCGATTCCGTGCTCGCCGCTGATCGAACCGCCCAGCCGGATCGCCATCTCGAAGATCTCCGCGGCGGCTTCAGCGCCGCGGGCCATCTCTGCGGGGTCGGCCAGGTCGACCAGGAAGGTGGAGTGGAGGTTGCCGTCGCCGGCATGACCCCAGGAGCAGGCAGGCAGGTCGTGCTGGCCGCCGATGCGGACGGTTTCTTCGATTGCTTCAGCGAGGCGTTCGGCCGGCACCACGACGTCTTCGGAGATCTTGCCGCCGCGCTGGGCGGTGACCGCGATCGAAACGCCGTCGCGCCAGGTCCAGACCGCCGCGACTTCGATCCGGTCGGTTACCCGGGCCGGGGGGACCAGGGCGGCATCGCTCATCGCTTCTTCAAGTTCTGTGACTACACGTTCGACTTCTTCCGGATTCCCGTCGGCTTCGGCGAGCACCGCGAAGCCCGCTTCGCTCGGGGTTTCGCCCGGAAAGGATCCGAGGCTGGCAGCGAGGGCTCCCCGGTCAAGGAATTCGAGTGCGGTCGGCTGGATGCCCGAGCCGAGAATGGTCGCGATTGCTTCACACCCGACAGTCGCATCTTCGTAGAAGCCGACGACCACACCACGCGCTTCGGGCGCAGGCACCAGCCTCAGCCACGCGGAGGTGATCACGCCAAGGATTCCTTCGGAACCGGTGAGCAGGCTGATCAGGTCGAGGCCGGCGACGTTCTTGCGCACAGGCCCGCCGGTGGTGAGGATTTCTCCGGGTGGGACCACTGCCGTCACCCCGGTCACCCAGTTGCCGGTGACCCCGTATTTGAATGCATGCGGCCCGCCCGCATTGGTCGCGATGTTGCCGCCGATGGTCGACTGTTCGCTGGCGCCGGGGTCGGGTGGGAAGAGCAGGCCATTTTCGAGGGCGATTCGATGGACAGTGCCGGTGCTTACTCCCGCTTCCACTTCCATGCGCCAGAGTTCGGGTTCGATCGAGAGCACCCGGTCGAGTTTCTCCAGGGAAAGCACAACCCCGCCGTCGGGGACCGCTCCACCGGCGAGGCCGGTGCCGCCGCCCCGGGTCACGATGGCGATATCCCGCTCGTAACAGTGGGCCATGACAGCCGCGACTTCGGACGAGTCTTTTGGCACTACGAGGGCGTCGGCGGTGCCGATCAGCCCCCGGTTGCCGGTGCCGTCCTGCAGCGCCTGGGTGAAATCGGGCCCTTTGCACGAAACCTGTTCGGGGGTGAGCAGCCGCCCGAGTTCCTCGGCGACCACGTTGCCTTCGAACTTAATTTCTCTGGGACCCGCGTCCAAGAAGCCACCCCTTTTCCGTATTGCCGACCGGTTTGCAATGTAACGTATTTTATGCGTAACATGTTACCGGCTACACCAGAAGCATTTTCGCTAAAACCTTTGAGGAGAGGAGTTTCACAGTGGGTCTGACAGGTGGGGAATTCGTTGCCGAGTACCTGATTTCCGAGGACATCCCGTACGTCTTTGGGATCCCGGGCCATGGCGACATGGCCGCATTCGATGCATTCAAGGACCGGGCGGACAAGATCACCATGATCGCGCCGAAGCACGAGCAGGCCGCGGCCCACATGGCTGATGCCTACTACCGGGCTTCCGGCAAGCCACTGGCGACGATGACTTCGATCGGCCCCGGTTCGCTCAACATCGCGACCGGACTCGCGACCGCTTTCATCGACTCGATCCCGGTCGTTTCGTTCACCGGCGGGCCGCAGACCTACATGCTCGGCAAGGGTGTCCTCCAGGAACTCGAACGCCAGCAGGACAACGTCTTCCCGCACATCATGCAGCCGATGGTCAAACGCAACTGGGATGTCCAGCACGTCGACCTCCTGGCCGACGTGCTTCCCCGCGCGTTCAACACTGCACTCTCCGGCCGTCCCGGCCCCGTCCACATCGAACTCCCGATGGACGTCCAGGCCAACATCACCGACATGCCCCTGCCGGACCCGGCCGAACGCCGGGCCACATCCCAGGTCGTCAGGCCCGATTCCGACGCGGTTGACAAAGCTGCCGCGAAGCTTCTCAGCGCAAAACGGCCAGTGATCCTGGCCGGCGGTGGCTGTCTCGAAGCGGAAGCTTCGGCCGAGCTTCGGGCCGTCGCCGAGTACCTCGACGCGGCCGTAGTCGTGACCATGATGGGCAAAGGCGTTTTCCCTGAAGATCACCCCCTCGCGGCGGAGCACACGGGATCGAACGGAACCGCGGTCGGCAACCACATGACCCGCAACGCCGACGTGATCCTGGCCGTGGGAACCCGCTTTGCCGAACAGACATCGTCCTCCTACCTGGACGGCATGTCGTTCTCGATCCCGCCAACCGAAATCGTCCATTTCGACATCGACGCGACCGAAATCGGCAAGAACTACCCGACCGCGGTCGGAGTTGTCTGCGACTCGAAGGCCGGGCTCAGCGATCTGCTCGACGCTCTTCAGGATCACGCTGGCCCGCAAGGCGTCAGCCGGCCTGCCTACCGGGAGGAAATCTCCACCTGCAGGCAGCAGTGGCACGAAGCACTGGTTGGACGCTGGACCGACAATCTCTCGCTCAGCCGGGTGCTCCACACGATGCGGGAAGAACTGCCGCGTGAAGCGATCGCGATCGCATCAGCCGGGCACCCGCAGATCCAGGCATTCCAGGAG
>JBAUOE010000100.1:0-13445 GCA_049579585.1 Solirubrobacterales bacterium
CCTGTTACCGCCACCCACGGGTCGAGACCGGAGTTTCCTGCTCGAGTTGTGGACGACCTATCTGCCCGGACTGCATGATCCAGACCCCGGTCGGTTTTCGCTGCCCGGAATGCGGCCAGGAAAGAACCCAGGTCCGCAGTGGTGCGGCGGCAGTCAGTGCGTCGAATGGAACACCGGCCACTTTCGCCTTGATCGCGGCCAACGTCGTCTTGTTCCTGCTGGCAATCGGCACCGGCTCGGGTGGGCTCAATTCGGTTGGTGGAGCCATCTTCAACGACCTCGCCCTCCAGGGCTACGCGGTCGCGGACGGGGATTGGTACCGACTGATCACCGGTGGTTTCCTCCACGCCGGTTTCCTCCACATCGCTTTCAACATGTTCGCGCTGTATTTCCTCGGCCGGATCCTCGAACCATCGATCGGAACCCTGCGATTCACCCTGGTCTATTTCGCCAGCCTGCTCGCCGGGTCTTTCGGCGCGATCCTTATTTCCGGCAGCGCGGTTCCCACGGTTGGCGCTTCCGGAGCGGTTTTTGGCATCTTCGGGGCCGTGTTCGTAATTGCCCAGGGTCGTGGCCTCACTGGTCTTGCCCGTGAAGTCGGCCTGATCCTTGGCATCAACCTGATTCTCACCTTTTCGATTCCCGGAATCAGTATCGGTGGACATCTCGGCGGGGTTGTCGCCGGGCTGCTTTGTGGCCTTCTGGTGATCGCCGGTGAACGCGGCCGTCTCGGTACGAACGCGAAGTTCGTCGAGATCGGCGGGTTCGTCGCGATCGGCGTGGTTTCCGCCGTGGCGGCGATCATGGTTTCCGAGCCGTTCGCTCCTGCCCAGGCGTTGGTGGTCGGTTTGCTCGGCCTTTTCGGCCTCTGACCCGGCTGGTTCAGTCGAGGCTGACCGGAACCGACTGGAGTCCTTCCGGGGCCGGAACCCGGTCGGGGTGGAGCAGGTGCCCCAGTAGTTCGATGCCGTCGGCCAGTCGCGGTCCCGGCCGCGAGAAAGAAGCTGCGGCGTCCACCGCGAAAACCCGCCCTGGATTGGTTGAGCGGATCCGGTCGATGAAATCCCGGGCCTGGCTTTCCGCCTGTTCCACATAGAAGCCGCAGGGCATGACCACGACAACATCCGGGGCAATCCCCTCAAGCTGATCCCAGGTGGTTTCAGCGGACTTCTCGCCGGCATTGCCAATCAGGTCGACACCACCGGCCACCCTGATCATTTCTGGCACCCAGTGACCGCCAGTGAACGGCGGGTCGAGCCATTCGAGGGCGAGCACCGTTTTGCGTTCCTCGCCGGCGACCGCATCGGCCACCGCTTCCATCCGCGAGGTCATTTCCTGTTTCAGCTGCTCACCGGCTTCCGGTACGCCGGCCGCGGCTGCAACCTCGCCTGCGTTGTTGATCACATCGGTCAGGTCAAGCGGATCCTGTTTCAGGACACGGGGCGGGTCCGGCATCCGGTTGGCGATCGAGACCACATCGTCGTAAGAGACGGCACAGACGGCACACACGTCCTGGGCGATGATCAGATCTGGCATCGCGGCCTCCAGAACATCGGCCTTCAGCCGGTAAAGCGGTTCTCCCTTGCCGACCAGCCGCTTGACCTCGGCATCGATCCCGGCCGGCGTCAGACCCTCGGGGATCATGGTGTCGCTCAGGTGGGGCATATTCGCGGCCTCAGGCGGGTAGTCACACTCATGGGTGACCGCTACCACCTGGTCGCCGAGACCAAGGGCGAAGATCATCTCGGTTGAAGAAGGAACCAGACTCGCAATTCGCATGGAGGAACCAATATGGCACTTCTGACAGATTCAGAGATTGAAGAGAAACTCAATGGGCTGGAAGGATGGACCCGCCGGCAGGACGAGATCGTGCGGGAGTTTGAACTGGCCGACTTCGTTGGCTCGGTTTCGTTCGTGGACAGTCTCGTTGCGCCGGCCGAACGCATGGGACATCACCCCGACCTGAAGATCTCCTGGAACAGGGTGGAGGTGACGCTGTCGACCCATTCGGAAGGGGGTCTCACCGAATCCGACTTCGAACTGGCAGCCCAGATAGACCAGCTGGGGTGACTGGCCCGGTTCAGTTGTAGTCGTAGAAGCCGCGACCGGACTTGCGGCCGAGGTCACCAGCAGCGACCTTTTCGGTCACGCCAGCCGGTGGCCGGTGATTCTCGTTGCCCGAGTCGGAAAAGAGGGCGCTGCCGATGGCGGTCGCCACGTCCAGGCCGATCAGGTCAAGCAGGGCGAGGGGGCCCATCGGGTGGGCCACACCCAGGGCCATGCACGTATCAACGTCTTTCGATGGCATGCCACTTTGTTCCTGGAAGCGCACGGCGTCGAAGAGGTAGGGAAACAGCAGCCGGTTGACCACGAAACCCGGGGTGTCAGGGACGGTAACCGGGGTCTTGCCGATCAATTCACACCACCGGGAAGCCCGGGATCCAATCGGTTCACCGGCCGCCTCCGGCAGTACGAGTTCGACCAGGTCCATTACCGGAACCGGGTTGAAGACATGGAGCCCGAAGAGCCTTTCGGGGTGACCGGAGGCAACGCCGATGTCGGTAACCGAGAGCGATGAAGTCGTCGTTGAAAGATCGGCGTTCGGGGCGGCATTGCCGATCCGCGCGAGCAGTTCGACTTTCGTTTCGAGGTCTTCGATTATCGCTTCGACAACAAGGCTGGCGTCGGCGAGGTCGCTGACTTCGGTTGTTGTCACCACTTTTGATGGATCAGCGCCATCGATTCGGCCGGAAGTCTTTTCGATCGCGGCCATTGCCCGCTCGGCAGAAGATTCGCTGCGGGCGAGCAGGAGGACCTTTTCCGAGGTTTTTGTGGCGAGCGCGGCGAGGCCGGTGGCGATCGCGCCGCTGCCGGCTACAGCGAGGACTGGGTAAGGGTTTTCGGTCATTGAAGTTTCATCCAGAGGGTGTCAGAAGCCTGTATTGACTGACGAGTCAATCAGGTATCGTTGGCTCTACGTATCCCCGTGAACGACGGGCATCCCGAGAGATTTTGACGAAAGGTTTTCGATGAGCAAGTTTGGCGGACGCGAAGTCGTCATCGTTGAGGCAGTCCGGACCCCGGTCGGTCGCGGTCACAAGGAAAAGGGCTATTACAAAGATCTTCATCCCTCGAACCTCCTGGCCCACACCTACAAGCAGCTGATCGAGCGTGCCGGAATTGATGCTGGCCTGGTCGAAGACGTTGTTGCCGGATGTGTTCAGCAGTTCGGTTCGCAGAGCATCAACATCGGACGCAACGCCTGGCTCGAAGCCGGCTTCCCGATCGAAACACCGGCAAGCACGATCGACCGTCAGTGCGGATCGGCCCAGCAGGCAGTCAACTACGCGGCTGCAATGATCGCTTCCGGCGTTCATGACGTGATGGTTGGCGGCGGAGTTGAATTCATGAGCGCGATTTCGTTCGGCGATGCCGCGAAAGTCATGGGCGAATACGGATACGCGTACTCACCGGAACTCCTGGAGCAGTACGACCTGGTCAATCAGGGCATTTCGGCCGAGATGATCGCCGACAAGTGGGGGATCAGCCGCACTGACATGGACGAACTCGCAGTTCGATCGCACGCCAACGCACTGCGGGCCACGGAAGAAGGCCGCTTCGACCGGGAAATGATTCCGGTCACCGTCAACGGAGAGGTGCTGAAGACCGATCAGGGTATCCGTCCCGGAACTTCAGTTGAAGGCCTCGCTGGCCTGAAGCCCGCCTTCAAGGAAGACGGCAACGTAACCGCCGGAAACGCTTCGCAGGTTTCCGATGGTGCTGCCGCACTGCTCCTGATGAGCCGCGAGAAGGCCGACGAACTCGGCCTGAAGCCCCGGGCGAAGATCCTCGATCAGACCTCGATCGGGGTCGACCCGGTGATCATGTTGACCGGTCCGATCCCGGCCACCCGCAAGCTGCTCGAACGGAACTCGATGAGCATGGACGACATCGACCTGGTTGAAGTGAACGAAGCGTTCGCTTCGGTGGTCCTGGCCTGGGAGAAGGAACTCAACCCGGACATGGACAGGGTCAACGTCAACGGCGGCGCAATCGCACTCGGCCACCCACTCGGATCGACCGGTGCCCGCCTGATGACGACTCTGCTCCACGAGATGGAACGTGACGACCGGGAAATCGGCCTGCTCACCATGTGCTGTGGTGGCGGAATCGGTACCGGCACGTTGCTCCAGCGCATCAACTAAACCCTCGGAAGTGGCTTAACAAAAGAAGGCCGGTGCCCCTGGAGTGGGGCGCCGGCCTTTCTTCTGTGAGGGAGGAGCGGTCAGGAAGCGCTGCGCACGCGGTACTTGTGGAAAACCACCTGGCGCTTGCCTTTCTTGAACTTCTTGGCCCTTACAGTCTGGCGAACAATCAGCTTCTTTTTCTTTGGCTTCTGTGCGTAACGGGTGACCCGTTTCCGGTATTTCGCCTTCACCTTGAGCTTGGCGACCTTCCACTTCTTCGCCTTCTGTTTGGCCGAAACTGCCTTGGTGATGGGTTTCGCAACCTTGCGCTTCTTTGACTTCTTCTTTACGCCGGCTGCGCGGCCGAGACATTTCGGCTTGAACCTTGCCGCGCACTTGAGCCGGATGTAGAGGAACTTCCCATCGAAGACCGCAGTCGAGAAGTTCGGCGGTTCGGTTGCCCCCGGTTTGGTCGGGCCGACTGGTCCGTCAGTGGTTCCTGTCGTTCCAGTTGAACCGGTCGAACCTGTCGATCCGGTCGAACCTGTTGAACCGGTTGATCCGGTTGATCCGGTTGAACCTGTCGATCCGGTTGGGCCGGTCTCAGGGGCTTTTTTGGCTACCAGGGCTACATCGTCATAGTCGAAAGTGGCGCTCGGCAGGATCCCCGCCAGCGGCACGTTCATCGACGAATCGATCCGGACCTGGTACTGCGCCCCGATGTCCAGGCTTGCTGGGTCGAGGGAGACTCCCGGCTGGTTGGTCCAGACGTCAGCCCCGCTGACGGCTGCCGATTCGATCAACTCCGTTTCGGAGCTGTCGGAGACCTTGACCAGGATGGCGCTGTAATCGACGGTGATGTCGAGCGGGTCGAGCAGCGGACTTACGGCGGACAGCAGGCTGGAAGCGTTGCTCTTCCGGGCGAGGGAGAAAGCGAGTGAATCCGGCTCTAGGCCCTGGGCGCCGTTGTAGGTGAATACGGGACTGGTCCATGTGCCTGTTGTGGTGCCGAGCAAAGCGACCACTGTGGTTCCCGCGCTGGCGGTTCGGATGAAGCCGTCACCGGCGCCTCCAGTGCCTCCTGCCGCCTGGAACGAATTTGTGAAGTCAGAGCAGAGCAGAGGGAGCGGGATGCAGGTAACAGGCTTGTCGACAGAGCCGGTGTACCCACCGGACGAGGTGTCGAAAGTCGTCCCTTCGCCGCCAACGTAGGTCGAGCTCACGCCTTCGTCGATTCCGCCGTTACCGCTCAACCAGATCGCGCCAGGTCCGCCGATCAGACCATCAACGATCGGGCAGACCGTTCCGGGGGCGAGTCCCCCGCCAGGAGTGGTGGTCGGCAGGCTGGCCCAGGAAGCGACCATGGCCCCGTCCTTGGCCGGAGGTGCGAATGTCTCTGCGTCATAGTCAGCTGCCGGCCGTGGCGGGGCCGCGCCGGGATCGCCGGGATCGCTCAGCGTTCCGGTGGTCGCCAACCCGAGTGGGAAACTGGTTGAGCACTCTCCATAGAGGGTGCTGCCGTCATAGATCGATACCTGGACTCGGACCGGAATATCGATATCGGCGGCACCGGTACTGCCATCAAAAGTTCCGGTGCCGGGCCCGGTCGCGCTGATATTGATGGTTGCGTCGAAATTGCCGGAGACGTTCTCGATGGTTTTGGACGGAAATACGAAGCCCGACTGCGGCGAAGTGAATGTCGTTCCGGTGACCGAACCGTTGATGACTGCGGCGGGGTCGGGGGGCGATCCGTCGGGATCGATGAGCTTGACTCCGTTGGTGCCCGGATCGGTTCCCAGGTTGATGATGCCGCGATCGAGCTTGAAGCTGACCGGGTCAGCCGCCGCTTTGACCGGCCCGAGACCGGCGAGCAATAAAAAAGCCAACGCAAGTATTGCGCTGGCTGATCCCAGAATCGTGGATCTCCGGACGTTTCCCCCAACTACACCTTCTATGAACAAATTCTCTTCCTTTTCGGAGTGATTTTGCATCGTGTGAGACGTTCAACTGCTCTCGCACGCATTGTTTTCCCGCTCAGATCCTGCCTTACAAAATGTATGTTTCCCGATCGGCCGGTCCCCTAAACATGAGATTTGGTCGCGGCTGAATCGCCCAACAGATAGCCTGCGCGAATGAGCGCAATGGACCGTGTTTCACTGGGGGTAATGGGCACCACGCCCGCGGATATGGCCGAACTGGCCCGTAAAGCGGAAGCGGGGGGAATCGATTCGATCTGGGCGATCGAACTATTCCGGAACGCCTTCACCCAGACCACTTACCTGTCCACCCAGACCGAATCGGTCGGCGTCGGCACGGCTATTGCCTGGGGATTCGTGCGCAGTCCGATGACCATGGCCATGAGCGCGATGGACATCGACGAGATTTCCGACGGACGTTTCAAGCTGGGCCTCGGTCCCGGGGTCAAGCGCCTCAACGAAACCTGGCACAACGCCGAATATGGCCGTCCGGCCCCGCATCTGCGGGAAACGATTCAGGCGGTACGCGCGATCATCCAGGCGGCCGCGGCCGGTGAATCAGTTGCTTTCAAGGGTGAGTACTACGACCTCGACATCAAGGGCTGGTATCGCTCGACACCGCCAGTCCGGGCCGACATTCCGATCTATACGGCAGCTGTCCAGAAAGGCATGGCACGCATGGCTGGTGATGTCGCCGACGGCCTGATCGGACATCCGCTCTGCTCAGCGCAATGGATCGAACAGGAAATCGTCCCCGCTTTCGAGCTCGGCCTTTCCCGGTCGAACCGGAAACGGTCTGATTTCACGTACCTGCCAAGCATCTGCGTTGCGATCGACGACGATTATCAGCGCGGACTTGATGCGGCCCGGCGCACAGTTGCGTTCTACTCAACGGTCAAGACCTACATGCCGCTTTACGAACTCCACGGATTTGGAGAGAACGCGGCAAGTGCCGCTGCGGCCTTCCGTAAGGGCGACATCGAAGGGGTGGCCGCGGCGATCCCTGACGAAATGGTCGAGCAGTACTGCGCGGTCGGCTCGGTTGACAAGGTCAGGGCGAAGGTTGAAGAGGTGGCCCAGTTCAGCGACGCGATCTTCCCCGGGGCCCCGACCTATTTCATTCCGAACGAGCAGATCACCGAGTACAACGAGCGCATAATCGAAGCCTTCGGAACTCCCGGTAGCGTCGCCTGACGGCATTCAAAGGTCCGGGTCGACTTCGCCGCACTGAGCGCGGTGAGCTCGACCCGAAGAGGGCAGTCCGCTCCGCACCATGAGAACCGGGTCGGTTTTGCGGCAGTTACCGCGGAGAAGTCGACCCGGACGGTGAAGGCTGAGTGGCACTTCGGACTCCGGGTCGGTTTTGCCGCGACCTTTACGGCGAAGTCGACCCGGACCTTGGGTAGTGGGCGTCCGGACCTTGGGGAGGGCTCCGTTCCTTACGGCAGGGCTTCTACGAAGCGTTCGAAGCTGGCCATGTCGGTCACTTCCGGTCCGTGGCCCGGGAGGATCAGGCTCGGATTCAGGTCGGCGAGTTTGCGGATCGAGCGTCGGTTCTCTTCCGGGTCATAGGTGAAAACCGGGGGCGGCTCATCGAGGCCGGCGAGGCTGGTCGCGTAACTCATGTTGCGGATCACGTCGCCACAGATCGCGACCCGGTCGCTCTCACGAAAGTAGATGACTTCACCCCGGGCATGTCCCGGGGCGTGGATCACGCGGAAACCGGCGACCTCATCACCCTCATTCAGAACCCGGCTTACCTTGTGGGGCGGGCCTTCCCATGACTTCTGGATGCGGGCAAGCACCGGGTTGGTGATCTGCTCGCCGGAGACCGGCCGGCGGCCTTCCATAGCGTCGACGTCGTCCGCATGGCAGGCGAGAGGGATGTCCCGGTCTCGGCAGATATCGCGGGCGACACCCTGATGGTCAGGATGGACGTGGGTCAAGGCCAGCATCGAAAGCTTACGATCCTTGACCTGGCGTGGAATACGCCATTTGTCCCAGGTGGTGCCCGCATCGATCAGGACATCTTCGACCAGGTAGACATTGACCAGAGGACGGGGAAACTGTCCGAGCCTTTCGACCCCTGGTGCGAGCCGCTTCACTTCGTCCTAGTGCGAGAAAGGCGTCGGGTCGACCCCGGGCTGGCCGCTGTTCTGCGAGAGGGCCTCAAGCCGGGCGATCTGACGTTCACCTTCGGCCCGCGCGGGATGCCCTTCTGGAAGCGGCTCGATCAGCCGGCGAACCCGGTTCCTCACCTGAAGCGAGAAATGCGGCGTCACCGCGTGGGTCAGCTCGCGGATGTGTTCTGGAGTTGTTTCGATGTCGGAGTTCAGGACTCCAAGATGTTCTGTTTCGCTCATGGTCCGCTCGAGAGGGTTTCTACAGGTGCCAGTTCGACAGCATCGTCGATCAGGGCCTGCTGGTTGACGTCAATAAGTGATTCATCACCGATTATCCACACATGGTTGTACAGGGCGCGGGTCGGATCCGTGTCATAGCCGGGTTTTACGTCCAGCAGATAGTCGCCGACGTCCTCCGGAAGCTGGTCGCTGGAATCGGTGAGCAGCAGCGCCGGCCAGGTTCCACCGGTCGAAAGGGAGGTGGCCGCAATCGCGTCAAGCGGACGGTCGCTACGGGCGATCGTGTACCCGTGGCCGGGATCATTCAGGTTCCAGCCGAAAGATCCGCTGGAAAACCGGACAAGTTCGAGGGCCGCCGAAGCCGGGTTGTCACCGCCGACCCGTTCAACCGATTCGTTCACCTTCCCCAACCTGGCCAGGGCATCAGCCGACACAACGTCGGTTGGGCCCAGCACGAACACCGGCACATCGCGGTTCACTTTCTTCTTCAGGAAATCAAGGGTTGCGGCAGGCACTTCGTCGGGACCGGTGAACAGCACCACGTCGCCCGACCGGGCCGCCCAGGAAGCGGCTGGGGTGGCGAACTCGGCCTCCTCGGAAGAAACGACGACAAAAGCGCCTGGGGGTTCGCCGGTCAGGTCCGCTTTCAGTTCGGCGACCTTCACTGCCAGTTTCGCCATGTCGTTGCTGTTGACGACCTCGTTCTCGAAACCTGATGCCGGTGCGACTTTGCCGATCGCGAACACATCCTTTTCCCCGGTCAAGGGGGAGCCGGTCGGATCGAACTCGTTCAGGGCGGTAATGCCATCTTCAGAAAGTTCGCCGTCGGTAGCGATCAGGATCGGTGAATTGACCGGGGCGGCACTGAGGGTCGAAGCGACGATTCCCGCCTGCCACTGCCGGCTGCTGACCACGGTCACCGCGTTCGGCGGAGTGCCAGGGCCGATCGTCGGATAGGAAGCGAGCGCCGCCGCAATCGAGATCGCGGCCGGGTCGGAACCGTTGATCCGGGTCGTATTACGGGTTGCCACCGCGGGGTAGCCGAGGGCTTCGCTGCTGTTGCCTTCGAGGGCGCCACCGTTCTCTTCCGGGGCATCGGTGATGATCACTGGCGCCCGCCCGGTATCGCTTGACGTGCCTGCTTCCCTTCCGACATCAAAGAAGAAATAGGCCACGAACGCAGCCAGGATCAGGGCAAGAACCACCAATATCCCGAGTCCCACCCACGGAATACCGGCCGCGCTGGGGGCACCAGCGGGTGAGTTGATGGGGCGTCTCCCTGAGCCTGACATGGCCCACACCGTACCGGTCGGCGGAAGTCGTAAGAATGGCGACGATGGTTTACCCAGTCGGAACAGTCACCAATGCAAAGGGCCACCTCGAGATAGGGGGCTGCGATGTCGTTGAACTTGCCGCCGAGTTCGGCACGCCCGCATATCTATTTTCGGTCGAAGAGATGCGCAATCGGGCGCGCGCCTACATGGCTGCGTTCGAAGCCCATACCGACAACTTTGAGGTTCTGTTTGCCAGCAAGGCGCTGCCGGTGACCGCGGCATACCGGCTGTTCGCCGACGAAGGGCTTTCGGTGGATGTCGCGTCCGGCGGCGAGTTGACGATTGCGCTCGCCGGTGGTTTTCCGGCGGACCGCATCTACATGCACGGCAACAACAAGACCGACACGGAAATCGAACTTGCCGCATCGGCCGGAGTGGGTCACCTGATCGTCGATTCGTTCGATGAGATCGACCGTCTCGAAAGGGTGCTCGACCGGAACCAGAAGGTGCTGGTCCGGGTGACCCCGGGAATCAAACCTTCAACCCACAGCTACATCCAGACCGGCCAGCTCGACTCCAAGTTCGGTTTTGGCCTCGAAGATGGAACCGCGCAGAAAGCCGTTGACCGGGTGCTGGCCTCGAGCCGTCTCGATCTGGTCGGACTGCACTTTCACATCGGCTCGCAGATCTTCGAAATCGAACCATTCCGCCTTGCCGTTCAGGCGCTCTCGCAACTCCGGGGCGACTGGTGCAAGGTCCTGGACCTCGGCGGCGGACTTGGGATCTCATATGCAGCGACTGACCAGCCGCCAGAGATCGAGAGTTACGTTGACCTGAAATTCGCTGCCGTGCGCGAATTCTTTGGTGACGAAGCCAAAATCCTGATCGAACCCGGCCGTTCGCTGGTCGGGACCGCCGGGGTGACGATCTATTCGGTCGGAACGATCAAGGAAATCCCGGGGGTGAGGACCTACCTTTCGGTGAACGGCGGAATGTCCGACAATCTGCGCCCGATGCTTTACGACGCCAAGTACGAAGCAGTGATTGCCAACCGGGCCGATCAGCCGGCCGAACGGGTGGTGACGGTCGCTGGATCCCACTGCGAATCCGGCGACATCCTGATCCGAGACGTCGCTCTTGCGGCCCCCGAAGTCGATGACATTCTGCTCACACCGGCCACGGGGGCTTATGGTCACTCCATGGCGAATAACTACAACGGTATGCCCAGGCCGCCCGTGATCTTCTGCGAGAACGGTGAAGCCACCGTGGTCGTGAGACGGGAAACGTACGCCGACCTGCTTTCAAGGGACGTATGAGCGAGCCGCTGAAGATCGGGCTGCTCGGCCACGGAACAGTTGGTGGGGCCTTCGACGAACTGGTCACCGCACGTGCCGCATCGATCGAAACGGCAACCGGCCGCAAAGCGGAGATCTCCGGGGTGCTGACCACCAGTATCGGTGACTTCGACGAGATCCTTGGCGGCGCTGACGTGATCGTCGAACTGATGGGAGGGACCGACCACGCCCGCACCTACGTGCTGGCCGCCCTGGCCGCCGGCAAACCGGTCGTCACCGCCAACAAGCAACTGCTCGCGCAGCACGGAGCGGAGCTATTCGCCGCCGCTGAAGAAGCCGGGGTGCAGCTTCGTTTCGAAGCGGCAATTGCGGCCGTCGTACCGGTCGTGAGGGTGCTTCAGGAGAGTTTCGGCTCGGTTGAGTTCACGAAAGTCTCAGGCATTGTCAACGGCACCACCAACTTCATTCTTTCCGAGATGGCATCAACCGGGGCTTCCTACGAAGACACCCTGGTCCGGGCACAGGAACTGGGATACGCGGAAGCCGACCCGACCGATGACGTGAACGGTGCCGATGCGGCCGCAAAAATGGCGATACTGGCCAGGCTTGCGTTCCACACACCGGTCACGCTCGACCAGGTGGATTTCGAAGGCATCGAAGCGGTTCAGCCCGATGATCTCGCTTACGCGAAGGAACTGGGGCTTTCGCTGAAGCTGCTCGGCGTGGCCGAGCGACTTCCGGACGGCATCACTGTCCGCGTGTTCCCCTGTTTCCTGTACCAGGGCCATCCCCTCTCGCCGATCGAAGGACCTTTCAACGCGGTCACCGTCGAAGCCCCGGAAATCACCGAGGTGACGTTGTCCGGCCCCGGTGCCGGCGGCGTGCAGACTGCCGCTGCGGTACTTGGCGACCTCGTTTCGATAGTTACCGGTGACGCACCGACCAACGCCGCTCCGAAAGAGCTGCCGGTCCTCACCGACGTGACTTCGTCCTTCTACCTGCACCTCGAAGTGGCCGATGAGTCCGGTGTCCTGGCCACTGTCGCCAAGCTGCTTTCCGACGAAGGTATCTCGGTGAAGAGCGTTGTCCAGAAGGGAATCGGCGATGATGCCAGACTCGTGATGGTGGTTCACCAATGTCCCGAACCCCGATTCAAGAAGGCTGTTGACCAGATCGCCAGCCTTGACGCGCTCCGTTCAGGACCGCGCTTCATCCGTGTCATCGAAGAAGAATTCGTCGTCTGACGACCGCTAGGGAGATATGCCTTTACCGCTGATTGAGAGATACCGCGATTCACTGCCGCTCGAACCGGGCGATCCCGTGGTCAGCCTCAACGAAGGCTCCACGCCCCTGGTCGAAGCACCACGTCTTTCCGAAAAGGTCGGGGCCCGGGTCTGGCTGAAGGTTGAAGGAGCGAACCCGACCGGCAGCTTCAAGGACCGGGGCATGACCGTGGCGGTCTCCCACGCCGCCGGCCAGGGGGCCAAAGCAGTGATTTGCGCTTCAACCGGAAACACTTCCGCCAGCGCCGCCGCATACGCGGTGCGGGCCGGCATGACCTGTGCGGTGATCGTGCCGGAAGGCAAAATCGCCATCGGCAAACTTGCCCAGGCCCTGATCCATGGTGCCCGCGTGATCGCGATCGAAGGAAACTTCGATGACGCCCTGGTGATGGTCCGCGAACTCTCCGAACGTCATCCGATCGAACTTGTCAACTCGGTCAATCCATGGCGGATCGAAGGGCAGAAGACTGCTGCTTTTGAACTGATCGACGAACTTGGTGAGGCACCCGATGCCCTGGCGATCCCGGTTGGCAACGCCGGCAACGTCACTGCTTACTGGAAAGGCTTCCAGGAGCGGGAGGCCTCCCCGATCCTTTATGGATTCCAGGCGGCAGGTTCGGCCCCGCTGGTGGACGGAGCACCGGTACTGAAGCCCGAAACCATCGCTTCGGCAATCCGTATCGGCAGCCCGGCCCGCTGGGAAGAAGCGATGAACGCATTCAATACTTCACGCGGCCGGGTACAGGCCGTCACCGATGAACAGATCCTTGATGCTTACCACTGGCTCGCATCGAATGAAGGAGTGTTCTGCGAACCGGCGTCGGCCGCTTCAGTGGCAGGCATCCTCAACCATGGCCTGCCCGTGGTCGATGGCATGGAGAAACCCGAAACGGTCGTCTGCGTACTCACCGGCCACGGACTCAAGGATCCCGACAAGGCGCTCGGCAAGGCCCCGGCCGTGATCACCTGCCCGAACCAGATCAGCGCTGTCGAAGCGGCCGTTTTCGGCTGAAACGCCCCGGCTTCAGGCGCGCAGCTTGTAGCCCGTTTTGAAGAGCCTGAGGTTG
>JBAUOE010000101.1:0-17462 GCA_049579585.1 Solirubrobacterales bacterium
GAGCTTCGTATCGGATCCACGAACCGCCGTCGATCCGGAACTCGATGCTGCCTACACCCCAGCCCCAGCCGTCTTCAGCGACCGTGGTGACGATGCCGTCCTGAAGGCTTGCGTTGACGAGCGGCGCGTCGACCTCGTACTGGTACAAGGCTTCGGCTACGTCCGGCAAAGGCCCGATTTGCCCGGATCCGGGGCTGCCCTGTGGAGTACCCGTGGTGTTGAGGGCGGTCAGCATCTGCGCGGCGTTCCATGGTTCCGCCCCTGCCGCTTTGCGATAGGACTGCATGGCTGCAACAGCATTCACCACGACTGGTCCGGCGCTTGAAGTCCCTCCGAAGTTGCTCGTGTACCTGGTGGTGCGTCCGGCCGGCCCGCTTCCCTGGAGCAGGTCCTGGTCACCACCTGTGGTGACCACGTTATTGCCGTATCCCTGGAGGTCAACCCGCAGTCCGTGGGCGCTGAACCACAGGGGCGCATGCGACACGGAATCTCCAGCCCCGACGATGATCGCGCCGGAATCCCGCACCGCTCGGTTGAATTTGCCGTTGTATTCGGAGCCGTCGAGGTTTTCGCCTCCCGTAGCTCCATTCCCGGCAGTTTCGACCACGATGATTCCGAGATTGTTCAGGTTCCTGATCGCGTCGAAACTTGCCTGATCCCACTCCAGCGGAACGTGTTGACCGGCACCGTTCGGTCCGGCGATCTGCTGCTCGATCAGCACAACATCGCCCGGGCTCAGCTTGTTGGTCAGGGACGCCAGTGCCCCTGCGGGGTTGTATCCGAACGAACCTGACTCGGTCGGTGAAATGCCGTGCATAGAAACCTCCGGGACGCCACCGGTTACGCCGAAACCGTTGTCTTTGGCCGCGATGATTCCGAAAACCGCTGTACCGTGCTCATCGTCGAAAACCGGGTATTGGGAAAACGCGGTTCCGCCAAGGTCAGCCGACTGGGCAAGCTGCAGATCCTCGTGGTCTGAAGTCCAGTAATACTCGAGGTCGACTACCTTGATTCCGGCGCCCCTCGCGCGCGGTTCGTCCAGCGAAAAATCTGCCCCGGTACCGGCTGGCGCCGGGCCGAGATGAAGCTGCATCGCACCGAAGTCGGGGGTTGCTGGCGGCGGCGCAGCCTCAGGTGCCGGCGAGGCGGTCGAGACGATCGGCGATTCCCTCAGGATCCGGAGAGCCCCCGCGACATCAGCCGCGTCGGAAAGGGTGAAGCGGTACCAGGACGCCATGTCCGGATTCCAGACACCAGACCGAGCTTCCGCAGCCCCGGAGAGCCGTGAAACCGTGGCCTGTGAAATCCCTGCGACCAGGGGTTTCATCGATTTTGCGCCGGTTTCTGCTTCGAGCCGTCTGGCTTCCTTCAGGTCCGGACCCGTTGCTGCCGAAAGCCTCTGTCCCTGACTGCGAATGGCCGCACTGTCAACAAAACGCAAATCGATCGCAGCCATTTTTTGACCGGTCGGTGCTTCACCGGACGATGACCCGGGAAAACACATCAGCAGCGTCAACAGGGCAAGCAACGAAACTCTGGTGCCCCACTGGCAGCCACGAGTAGCTACCGAGTTCGGATCCGGCTCCCCCTTGATGATTTGACGCATGGCTTCGATTCTAGGGACTGGTTCCGCGCCCGGATTGGACCTGGGTCTAAGGAATGTCGCGCAGGTGAGATGACATATCCCGGATCGCCTGCATGGTCCCTTTGACCGTGCCCGTCACCTTCGACCGGCCTGATCGAGGATGAAGCTTGACCGGGACCTCGCTGATCTGCCATCCGGCTGCATGCGCCTTGATCACCATCTCCAGAGGCCAACCACTCCGGCGATCAGTCATCCCGAGTTCCAGCAAGGGCTGCCGGTACATGACCCGCATCGGGCCAAGGTCTCTGACCTTCATCCCGGTTCGTCGTCGCAGCTCAAAGGCCAGAACCCGGTTCGCGATCCGGGCGTGTGGTGGCCACGCGCCGCGCTCGGCATCACGGGAGCCGATAGCCAGGTCAGATCCCCCTTTCAGCTCTGACTCCAGCTTCACCAGATCCGCCGGGTCGAGCGACCCGTCGCAATCCATGAAACAGATCACTTCGGCCTCGGCCGCCATCAGACCGGCAAAACAGGCTGAGCCGAAACCTTTCGCGGGTTCGTTGATCACCGTCGCGCCGAGGTCGCGGGCTATCTGCCCGGACCCGTCGGTCGAACCGTTGTCAACAACGATTGCGCGATAGCCCTCGGGCATCGAGCCAAGCACCCCCGGGAGAGCACCGGCCTCATCGAGGACGGGAAGGATTACATCAGGCAAGGTCAGTCATCACCGAGAAGAGCTTCATCCTCGGCCCTGGTGGCCCGTGCAACGCGACCCAGCTGAACCGCGTAGGCGATCGCCGAGATCGTGAAAAGTGCGGCGCAGATACCGAGCCAGTTCCCCATGAAAACGTCGGTAGTGAGACCGGTACTCCTCTCGTACCGTTCGGCGCTGAGGCCCAGGATCAACGGGAAGAACAGAAGAAAAAGAAAGGCGCTGAGCACGACCGGAATCCGCAGATAGTTGAGTGGCTGAACTTTTTGCTCGGCGAACCAGTAGTTCGCCCGGTCTCCGATTGACCGGTTCGCGATCCAGTTCAGCGCCGAATACAGCGGAAACGCAATCGCATCATGCGCGAAAATCGCTGCGATGAAAAAAGTCATGGTGCTGATCGGTCCGGGTGCAGCGAAAATTCGGGTGAAGGCATACGCAGCGATGAGGAAACTGGCGATTACCGCCAGCAGGTGAAGCGGCGATGCGCCGTAAGCGTTTCGGAATCGGGCAGTGATCATGCCACCGAGAACTTCATCGAAGAAACCCATTTGGTGCAGTGCACACCGGGCATGGCGGGCACGATCACCCGCGCCGGGAAACCGTGATCGAGCGACAGATCAACATCGTTCACCTTGAGTGCCAGCAGACTCTTGTCATCGTCGATCTGCCCGGAGCTCAGGGTGGCCTTGTTGAACGAGCCAGCTTCCTGCATCGACTCCACCAGGACTTCGCTAGCGCCGGCCGCACCGGCTGCGACAGCCAGATCCTTGAGCCTTACTCCGGTCCAGGACTGAGTTGTAGACCAGCCCTCGACGCAGGCGATCGGCAGGCTGTAGGTGTACTGCGGCATGGCCAGCAGTTCATCCCGGGAGAGCTTCACTTCTTTGCCTCCGGCGAGCGTCAGTCGCCAGTCCGGACCGGTTTCTTCCGCCCCGATTCCAACTGAAGCGGCGGTTTTGTTGATCTGGAAGCCGTTCGGTCCATCGTTGATCTCCCGGCCACGCGGTGCCAGCAGGGCAAACTTCCTGAGCGGCCCGCCGATCACCTGGCTGGCCATCATGAAACCGGCCCCGAGTGAGGCGGCACCAACCATGCCGAGCATTGCCCGCCGAGAGATCGTCGCCCGGGCGGGTTTGAGTGGCGTAGTCGATCCTTCGACATAAGGCTCGGCAGCGGTGTGCGCGATGTCGTCCTTCAACGGCTTCACGACGCCGCGTTCGCGGTAGGCCTTGCGAATGGTCGGGATCTTCAGCGCCACATGAAGGGCCAGTGCCGCAAGAAAGACGAAAGCGGCGTAGTAGTGCGAAGGAACGAAGCTGAACTTCCAGGGGTAATAAAGCTGGGTGTTGAGCAGTCCTGTGAAGAAAAGGAAAAGGGCCCCGCCAACCAGGAGCGCCAGCGAGATTCGCTCCAGCAGGTGTGAGACAGATTTAAGTGGCGGCCATTCAAACAGCTTCGGCATCACCGACCAGAGCTTTGCGAACAGCAACGGGATCGCGATCACTCCGGAAGTGACGTGCAGCCCCTGGGTTACCGCATAAAGGAATGGCGGCACCGTCGGCCAGGAGAAGAAGTAGATATTGATTCCGATGCCGCCGGAGGGGAAGAACGAATTGTCGCCGAGGGCCGGGTTGTAAGCGGCGTGAGAAAGGAATCCGGTTCCGGCGCAGATCAGGATTAGCGGCAGCAGGGCCGATCCGAGGATCGATGAGAGCCAGGGGCCGCGCAGCGGACTGCGCCAGGTCTCCGGTCGGGTCGGGCCGGGAGGCGGCTCTTCGGGAAACTTCGGTTTGGGCAGATTCGGCTTCGGAATCCTGATTTTGGGGACGCTCAGGCGCTTCATTGGTCGTCCTGTTCAGGAATCGGAATTCGCTGGATCTGGCCTTCAGTTCGGCTCGCAACAAAAACATTGCCGGATTCAGGATTGACCGTCACCGAATTCGGTTGACGGATCGTCGGGTATGTGGCAAAACGCTGCATCGTCGGTCCGTCAATTCTGTATCCGGCCAGCTGGTTTGTTGCGGTCAGAGTTACCCATACCCGTTCCCTCCTGGAATCAACAGCAATCCCGTAGGGCGTACCGGCCGCCGCAACTGAATCGACCTGCTCGGGGTCCGACCCCACACTAAACCTGAGCAACTGATCGCCTTCGGTATCAGCGACGAAAACGTCGCCACCGATGCTCTCGATGTGGGTAGGGCCGGTTCCGGCTGGCGTCTCCCCCAGTTCTTCATTCGTCCGGGCGTCATAGACCGTCAACACCCGTTCCGAAACTGCGATGACGGCGAGGTAACGATCCTCGACGGAGGCGATGCCGCCAGGTTGTACCGGTGCGGGCAGGGTCGCGACGTCCTCGCCGTCCTCGATCACCGAGATCGTGTCGCCAAACTCGTTTGCCGAGAACAGTTTGCCATCGGCGAACGCGGCATCATGCGGGTGCTCGCCGGTCGCGACACGGTTGACAACTCCGCGATCCGGTGAAATCTCGAACACCGTATTTGCCGATTCCGCGGGGACCGCAACCAGGTTGCCTCCGGGTTTCACGGCCAGGTGCCTTACCGGATTCGGGATCGGCACCTGATAGGTGATGAACAGTTTCGCCGGATCGACGAAAGCCAGGCGATATGGCTCCCTCAAACCGAGCGCAACCGTGCCTGACCCTTCATCGAAAGCCATTCCTTCGGCTCCCGCGCCAATGCTGACCACCTTTCCGGCTGGGCTGACCTTTACCGGCGGTGATTCTGCGGGTTCGGCCGCCGGGCCGAATGTCTCCCCGCCGCCGCATCCGGCGACCGCCAGGAACGCTCCGGCAGCCAGCACGGTGGTAAACCGAAATCCCCAGCCGGCGTGAGTTTCGGTGACCATCGACTGATTGTGTCAGCAAAAGGCACACCAGAACGAATCCGGCCAAGGTTTAATCAAACTGTAAGAGTTGGATCCGTTTCGCCGGAGTTCTGGTGTTAGGGTCGGCCGATGTCTGAATGCGTGCTGGTCACCGGAGGTGCGGGGTTCATCGGCTCGCAGATCGTCGACCGTCTGGTCGATCAGGGCAGCCAGGTCCGCGTGATCGACTGCTTTCACCCGGCCGCCCACCGCAACAAACCGGATTACCTCAACCCGGCGGCTGAGTACATCGAAGCCGATCTGGCAGACCAATCGACTTTCGACACGAGCCTCGATGGCATCACCGCGGTCTGCCACCAGGCGTCAATGGTCGGCCTCGGGGTCGATTTCGCCGATGCGCATCAATACGTCCAGGACAATTGCCTTGGGACCGCACGCCTGCTGACCGCACTGGCAGCAAGGGACTTCAATGGTCCCCTGGTTCTGGCAAGCAGCATGGTGGTTTACGGCGAAGGCCACTACGAATGCCAAAACCACGGCAGCGTCACACCGGACGCCCGGAGTCGGGAAGATCTGGCCTCAGGCCAGTTCGAACCCCGATGCCCCGATTGCCGCGAACCTTTGACACCCGGATCGGTCACCGAAGACGCGCCGGCCGACCCGAGAAATGTGTATGCCGCAACCAAGCTCCACCAGGAGCACCTCTGTTCGATGTTTGCCCGGGAAGCCGAAGCTGTGAGGTACGTCGCCCTTCGCTACCACAACGTCTACGGGCCACGGATGCCTCGTGACACCCCGTACGCCGGGGTAGCGAGCATCTTTCGCAGCGCGATCGAACGCGGCGAAGCTCCCGCCGTTTTCGAAGACGGTGCGCAGATCCGGGATTTCGTCCACGTCAGCGATGTGGCCAGGGCCAACCTGCTCGCACTCGACCCCGGTTCAACCGCCCAAGGCCCTTTCAACGTCGCCAGCGGTACCCCCCGAACGATCTGGGACATGGCGGAACAGCTGACGATCGCCGCCGGGCCGGAAGCCGCCGCACCGACCGTGACCGGGGATTTCCGGCTGGGTGATGTCCGGCATGTTTTTGCTGATGCCGGACGGGCCCGTGATCAGCTCGGCCTGACCGCCGAGATCGGACTTGAAGAAGGCATGCGCGAGTTCGCCACCGCCGAACTGCGCTAAGCGCCCTCCCGACGGCGCCCCGCTGCTACCAGCGGGTATCGAACAGGAGCTGGAAAATGAAGGCCTGCGCGACCAGGCCGGCCAGCATGATCCTGACGCCACGGTCCGGCAGGGCCCGGGCCGCCGCGAGACAGGCCAGCGGAACCAGGAAGAACCAGATCCGTTCAGTTTCTGCCTTGGTGTAGCCGAGCAAGGCGGTGACGACAATGATTGCGGTCAGTGAAACCGCCGTGATCTCACGACTCGCCAGAGATTTCGCGGCATACCAGGCGACCGGCCCAAGCATGATCAGAAAGGCCGCCGGTGATCCAAACAGCCAGAAGAAATACGGCCTGACGTTCGCGATTCCGTCGTGGTAGCGGTGGTTTGTGGCTTCGATCGCCGCCAGGACGTTGAACCCCGTGGTGATTTCGAGGATGCCGTAGAACAGGATCAAAGCGCCGGCGCAGAGCATGGCGGCGGAAAACATTGACCGGAAACCATCCCGCCGCCAGCGGACGAGCCCTGCCCAGCCGCCAGCGGCCAGCAACGCGTAAGAAAAGAACGACGCCAGCGCGAGTGCCGCGGCCCCGGCGACTACCACCGCCATGCGTTTCGAAAGCAGCAAGGCCGCGGAGAGCAGCGCCAGGGTGACAAAAAGAGCGTCGGCCGAAGTTGCGCCATACAGCAGCGAGGTCGGCACGAAAACGAAGAGCAGCGCGGCGACCCGGGCAGTCCGTTCGTCAAACAACCGACGGGCCAGGGCATAAAGAATCGGCGTGGCGACGGCACCGACCCCGATCGTCAAAGCGGCAAGTCCCTGCGGGGTTGTGATGTTCAGCCAGTCAATCACCACGAGCATTCCGGGTGGGTGGCCCGCCGCATGCACCGGCAGTTCAGGCACCAGGGAAGCGAAGTTGTCGAGGAAAGGCCCCAGACCTGACTTCAGATCCGGCAGCGCCGAAAGGTATTCGAGGCGCCCGGCTTCTCCCGGAAGGATCACGTAGATCTGGTACCACTCTTGTGGCCCGTGCCTGGCGACATTGAGAATCAGCCGGCTGGCGAGCGTGAGTGCAAACAGGGCAAGCCCGAACCAACCCGGGGATAAATCGGATTTCCAGAGCCGGTACGCGACCAGCAGTGAAACCGCCATCCCGGCCGCGGCGACGATCCCCCAGCCAGCGAAAACGGGATCGAAAAGGATGAACAGGGGCTGGGTCGCTGCCCTCCAGTTCACCCCGTTCGCTTTCGCGATGAGACCAACCGCCAGGGTCGCGAGCACCCCGAAGCTGATCAGCAGCGGCAGCAGGTTACCGCTGCGGGCCGGAATCGTTTCTTCGCCAAGTTGAGGGATTTTCATCCCCTTCAGCCGTCCGGTGCCGGTGTTCATGCCTGAGGCACTGCCAACTGTGCGAACCAGCGATCTCCGGTGGTCCAGACCTCCACGGTCGTAAGTCCGGCCATCGCCGCGACCGGCCTGATCCCATCGGTGCCAACCCAGGCCCAGGGGAACCATTCGCTTACGTCACTTGGGCCTTCGAGCCTGATCTTCACCGACCTGGTTTCGCTTTGTGGTGGTTCCAGCTCGACCAGGATCTGCCCGCCCGGCCGGAGAAACTCCGTGGCCCGGGAAAGCAGCCTTTCGGGATTGCCACCGATCCCGATGTTGCCGTCGAGCAGTAGGGCCGTATGCCACTCGGGAGCGGCATCAACGTCAAATACCGATCCGTGAATCACAACCGAGTTCTGCTCACGAGCTATTGCCACGGCCACGTTTGAGACCTCCACCCCGGTTGCTTCGACTCCACGCCGGCCGAGAGCCGCCAGATGGCGACCGGGACCGCATCCGATGTCGAGAACCGGACCCGACGCCCGGTCCAGGAGGCGTTCTTCGTCGTCAGGTGCCTGCTGAAGCCACCGGTCGATCGGCAGGAGGCGCCGTGAGCCATCGTCACCGACCGCGTAGAGATCGGTTGGAACCATGTTGAGTCGCAAACTGTCAATCCCGTACTCGTAAAGTTCAGTCGGGCTGCGAAGCGTTACTTCCTGCATAGGTTGGCCTCCATGTCACGCATTGCCGATGCAAAATGCCCATCCGGCCATTGATCAGCTACCCGGCGAGCGTCTTCGAAATAGTCGATGTCACCCAGTTCCGGCAAAATTTCGACTGACATCCCCAGTTCCCGAAGCCGGCTTTCCTGAACCACGCCGGTTCGTCCGGTGCTCATCGGCACCGATTCAAAGGCTCCGGGGTGAGGTCTGGTCATGCCGATGGTCCAGTAACCACCGTCAGGACAGTGCCCGAGCACCGCATCAACGTCGGCATCCTGCAGGCGTTCGAGCGAAGCGGCCAGGAGGCCGGGATCGACCTGGGGTGTATCCATGCCGATCAGCAGTGCGGGATCGCCGTGATGACTGAAAGCCCCGGCCAGACGTTCATTGAAAGTTCCATCCACTTGCGGCACCACGTCGAATCCTTCGGGCAACCAGTCGCCCGGAGTTCCGTCAAGCACCAGGGTGCGGCCGCCGCAGTCGGTCATAGCCACCGCCTCGAGAGTGTCGACCAGGGCGGCTTCGGCCAGCACGGCTGCCTGGTCGGGCGAACAAGGTGGGCTGAGACGTGTTTTGGAGCGGCCGGGAACCGGCGCTTTGGCGATCACGAGCAGGCGTGGCAGCATCATCGGTCAATCCTCTCCGGAAGATCTTAAATTTCTGGGAACGGGTCTGGGTACAGCTCAGTGGCTTTCGTCCTGATCTTCGATGAGAGCGATCGCATGCTCTATATACGGGGCAATTGCCGGTTTGGATTCATCGATGCTGCGCGGGCTTCCTGGCAGGTTGATGATCAGGCAACGGCCACGAATCCCGGCTTCGGCTCGCGACAGAGCCCATTTGTCGGTGTGTTTGGCCGCTTCAAGCCGAATTGACTCGGCAATTCCGGGTGCCGGCCGGTCGATCACCGACCGGGTTGCTTCCGGGGTCACATCGGATGAAGCGAAGCCCGTTCCACCACTGGTCAAGATCAGATTCGCACCCGCGCCATCGGCCAGCTCGACCAACGTCCTGGCAATTACTTCATGATCATCACCGACCAGCTGCCTGCGGATCACTTCGGCCCCGAGCGCTTCGGCCAGAGCCACGAGGCGCTCACCGCTTTCGTCCGTGAGCGCGTCTGCGCCAGTTCTTCTGCCGCCGGCTTCCGGCTCTGCCCGCGAACTGCTGATCGTTATCAGCGCCGCCCGGATCACGACCGGGTTTCGCCTTCGAGCAGCCAGTGTCCGCTGCGGCCGCCCAGTTTTTCAACCAGCACCACCTCTTCGATCGTTACTCCACGCTCCACGCCTTTCACCATGTCGTAGATCGTGAGGGCCGCAACCGAACACGCGGTGAGCGCCTCCATTTCCACCCCGGTGCGCTCACAGGTCCGGGCTTCCGCGAATATTTCCACGATTCCAGAAGGCAAATCGACCGTGATGCTGACATCCACGTATGTGAGAGCGAGCGGATGGGCCAGCGGGATCAGGTCAGATGTTTTCTTCGCGGCCTGGATTCCGGCAATGCGGGCCACCCCGATCACTTCCCCTTTTGGTCCATCGCCGGAAACGATTGCTCGCGCCGTGGCGGGCAGCACCTTGAGCCGGGCCCGGGCCCTGGCCATCCGGTCGGTCTGGTCTTTGTTGCCGACGTCGACCATCGAGGCTCTGCCGTGTTCATCGAGATGGGTGAGTTTCGGCTCAGTCATCGTCTGTTCATCTCCTGTTGATCAATCCGGGGCAGGCTGCCTTCGACGCGGTGGGTGCTTCCGTCCGCTTCGACTTCCACCTTCCAGATCGGTACTTCTTCCTTGATCCGGTCGATTGCCACTTTTGCGGCTTCGAAGGCTTCAGGCCGATGTGGCGAAGATACGGCCACGATCACCGATGATTCCCCAAGCGGCACCACACCGGTTCGATGTTCGGCGACCGCGCCGGTCAGACCGAAACGTTCGACGGTCTCGATCAGGATCTGGCCGATTCTCTTTTCAGCCATCTCCGCGTAAGCCTCATAGTCGAGATGCGCCACTTCCCTTGTTACACCCTGGAAAACGACCACGGCCCCGGCTTCGGGATCGCCGGCTTCGGCAGAGATCGAAGCGATGTCGAGTGGTTTCGCAGTTACCGAAGCACGAATCTGGCTACCACCGCTGATCGGCGGTACCAGGGCCACTTCATCGCCATCGTGTATCACCGTGTCACCGGACACATAGGTTGAATTGACCGCAACCCTCACCGGAAGCCTTTCCAGCAGATCACCCAGACCGGGCTGCGCCCGCATGGCTTGGAGAAGCCCGGTCGCTGTGTGGTCATCCCCGAGCTCCACATCCATGCATTCGGTTCCGCCCGCTTCCCTGAGTCCGGCGAAAAGACGCACTTTGATCACCATGTGATCCATGCTATCCCGCCGAACGCGGAACGGTCTCGTTCGTCTCACCGGATTCGATCCGTCCCGTACAGCTGCGGATCAGGGCTGCCTGCGTGGCCCGTGTCCCGAATCTTCTCCCGGATCTCGACCTTCCACAGGAGACGCGCCACATTCGGCTCTGACACACCACCTCTGCGGTTACCCGCTGGTATTGACAGCACTAATCGGGCCGCCCAGGAGCCGCTCAATCAGAATTTGTTGGCTCAGAAATGATCCAAAACCGTTCCGCCTCCGAAAGTGAAGGAAAGGTTCGACACCGGCAAGACCGGAATCGTCCCGTCCAAACCCACTCAAGGAGAACAAATGCCTCGCAAATCCCTCATCGCCCGCATCACCGCCGCAATCATGCTCGTCGCGGCAATGTCATTCGCCGTCACCGCATGTGGCAGCGACGACAGCGACACCAGCAGCAACAGCACCCCCGAACCGGTCGCCCAGATTGATCCCGTCACCGGAATTGACACCCAGGTAGCCCTGGACGCCGGTTTCGTCGACGCACTCACCCAGCTGAAGGTCACCCCCGCCCCGGTTGGCAAGGCCACGATCAGCGACGAAGGTGTCGCAGCTTTCCCGATCACTGGCGGCGACGTCACTTACTACGACCCGCAGTCTGACTACCGTCCGTTTGTTCAGGGAACCCTGATGCACGACGGCAGCGGCCTCAGCCTCACGGCCGGCAACACCAAGGTCGAACTGACTGACTTCGTCATCGATCCGGGAACCTCCGAACTGACCGGCACTGTCTCGGTCGACGGCAAGGTCGCAGCGGAAGGTGCCCTCCTGTTCAACCTCGACGGTTCAACCCTGAAGCCGCTCAAGTCGAACTCGGATGGTTCAGCAACACTGGAAGGTACGACCGTCAAGCTCTCTGATGACGCCGCCGGCCTCCTGAATGACACCTTCGGGATCAAAGATCTCCAGGGTGGCCTCGTGATCGGCATCTCATCGATCACCGTCAAGGGCTAAGCATCACGGTCCCCGGACCGGAAGTATCGAAAGGGCGGCCTTCGGGTCGCCCTTTCTTCTTTAATGACTGGTGAATTCGCCAAATGACGTCGGCCAAAATGACGTTCACGGGTCCTTCCCGGCCCGGCCCGCCGACTTGGGCCACTACCCTGTACCTGATGTTTGCGACAACTGAAACTTTCCCGCTTTCCCTGGTGAAGAAGCCTTCGCCGCTTCTGATCGCCGAAGAATGGCAGTCAACCATGGTCCGGAACCGCTGGCCCGAACCGCCGGAAGGCGATGGCCGGCCGGCTCTGCTCATTCCGGGCTTTCTCGCTGGCGACAGTTCATTGAACCGTCTGGGTGCCTGGCTGAACCAGGGTGGGTTCAAGCCCTCTCGCAGCGGCACTACCTTCAACGTTGACTGCATGGAACCGAAGATCGAAAGCATGGTTGAACTCCTCGATCGCATCACCGACAGCACCGGCAAGCCTGCCACCATCATTGGACAGAGTCGTGGCGGCGTATTCGGACGGGCACTGGCAGCCCGGGCACCAGGCCTGGTTGACACGCTGGTGACCCTTGGATCACCCACGACCGACCAGCTGGCAATCTCGATGCGTGCCCAGCTGTCGGTCCGGGCTGTCTCCACTCTGGGCTCGCTGGGCGTTCCGAAGATGTTCAGCCGTGGCTGTCTCGACGGAGAATGCTGTGCCGAGTCGCGAAGCGACCTTGAGCGGCCGCTCTCCCCGGACCTCAAGTACATCGGCATGTACTCGAAACGGGACGAAGTAGTGCGATGGCAGGCATGTCTCGATCCCGCCGCCCAGCACGTGGAAATTCCGAGCACCCACCTCGGCATGGCCATGGATGTGAGAGTCTGGCGGGAGTTGGCCGCTCGTCTCTGATCGGAGATTCTTTTGAAACAACTGTCGTCGCTGGATGCAACGTTCCTGGCCCTTGAGAATGACCGCAACTACGGCCACACCGGAGGTCTGGCGATCCTCGACCCGTCCGCGGCACCCGGCGGTGAGATCACGATCGACGACATCAAGCAGCTTCTGGCGGACCGGATTCACCTGATCCCCCCTTTCACCTCGAAGCTGGTTCCAGTCCCCCTGAACCTCGATCGGCCCTACTGGGTTACCGACGACAATTTCGACCTCGATTACCACTGCCGGGAACTGGCCTTGCCAAAGCCAGGCAGCATGGACCAGCTGGCTGAACAGGCAGCCCGGGTCTATTCCCGGCATCTTGACCGCTCCCGGCCACTATGGGAGCTCTACCTGATCCAGGGACTGCCTGACGGCCGGGTAGCGATGCTCACGAAGATCCACCATTCGAGCGTCGATGGCATGTCGGGCCAGGAGATCATGACGATTCTCTACGACCTGACTCCCGAAGCACGGGACGTCGACCCTCCTTCGAGCGACCCGGATTACGACTACCCCAGCGCGTCGGAAATGCTCGGTCACTGGATAACAGGGATGCCGCGATACCCGGTGAACGCGTTCACGCGCCTGGCCCGGGTTCTTCCGCACGTCGATGTGGTGCCGTCAGCGATGGGCATTCCCGGGACAGAAACGATCAGTCGGGCTCTCTCGCGGGCCCGCCGGTTCGGCAATCGCGATCCGGAAACGAAAATCATCCAGCGTTCGCAGGTAAAGGCGCCGCGCGGCCCTTACGGGAAGAAAGTCTCGCCCCACCGGAAATTCGGGTTCGCTTCGCTTTCGCTCAGTGACGTCAAGAGCGTCAAGAACAAGTTCGGGGTCACGGTCAATGACGTTGTTGTATCGATCGCCGCCGGCGCAATCAGGGGTCACCTGGCCCTGCATGGGGAGCTACCGGAAGAACCCCTGGTGGCAATGATCCCGGTGTCGGTCCGCACAGAAGAAGAACGTGGATCCTTCGGCAACGAGGTCTCGGTGATGATGGCCCCGATTTCGACTCACCTCGAGGATCCAGCCGACCGGATCCGGTTTCAGAACGAAACGCTCAGGACAGCCAAGGAGCAACACGAAGCCCTGCCGGCAAAAGCACTTCGTGATGTCACCACGTTCATTCCACCAGCGTTGCACGCCCGTGCCACACGAGCGATCACCGAATTGAACGGAGCGGTTACCCGACCGGCGCTGAACGTCATCATCTCCAACGTGCCCGGGCCACCGATCGATATCTACAGCGCCGGAGCACGGCTCGAAGCGCTGTACCCGCTGTCGATCATCACCGATGGCAGTGGCCTCAACGTAACCGTGATGAGCTACCGGGACTCGATCGACATCGGGATCACCGCAGATCGCGAGATGACCCCCGACGTCCAGTCGATTGCCGACGGGATGGTCGCGGAGCTCGCGATTCTGGTCGGCGCGGCGCCGGACTAACCTGGCAGCGGCTGCGGTTCTCTCCACATCGTCGTGACTTCAGGCCCGTCCTCAGGGAGCTGAAAGCTGCCTGCAACTTCGAATCCGTACCTCGCATACAGGGGAACGTTCACCTCGTTGCTTGCTTCCAGGTACGCCGGCTTCTGTTCCCGGTCGATGACCTTCAGGCTTTCCTCGAGCAGCCCCAGTCCAAGTCCGCGGCCCCGGCGCAATGGATCCGTACCCAGAAGGGTCAGGTAGTAGTGCTCCGGGCCGTCCGGGTGGGCCTGCTCGAACCGGTCGAAAGCATCATTGACCCGATCTGCCCCTTCCCCCAGCAGGTCTGAAACGAGCGGTTTCAGTGCAGCTTCCTGAGCGGGTGACATCTCGCTGCCGCCCGGCGGTATCCAGACCGCTGTTGCCGTCGCATCTGCGTTCAGCCAGACGGTCGGATACCGCATGGCGCCCTCGACCATCAATCGCCACAGGGACCGATGCTGCTCACGTCGCCGGTCGTCATCCGGGAAAGCCCAGGACCAGGTCGGGTCCCGGTAAAAGGCTCCGACCAGAATTTCGGTAACCCGGTCAATGTCGCCGGCGGCTGCTACTCGGATATCGGGTGTGCTGGTTTCAGCCATTGAACCTGCCCGCATACTCGCAGCTCCCGACGGCCGGCCGAGGATCGTGAGAACCGACCATGCCCACGGTCTTTACAGGAGCGTCCCGTCCGCGGTGAATGTAGGTTTGTCCGGATGACCCCAACCTCCCCTCAGACAACTTGAGCGCCGTGGTTCCGCAGACTGTTGACCTGATGCATCTCGGCATGCCGGGTGCGATCGGCGCGCACATCATGGGTGACGTGATCGTCGACCCGGGCAGCCAGAAAACGATCGACCGCGTGGTCGAAGCTCTCGGCGATTCGACTCCCCGGGCGATCCTTCTCACCCACATCCATTTTGACCATGCTGGCGGAACCGGGCGTCTGGTCGAGCTCTATCCCGACGTTGAAGTCTGGGTTCACGAGCGCGGGGCGCCTCACATGATCGACCCGACCAGGCTCGTTTCCAGCGCCAGAAAAGTGTTTGGTGAACATTTCGACATGCTCTGGGGTGACGTCACCCCGATCCCGGAAAAGAACGTCAGGGTGCTGTCCGGCGGCGAGTCAGAAGGCCCCTGGGAAGTGGCCTATACCCCCGGCCATGCGCAACACCACGTTTCCTATTTCCACACCCCGAGCGGGACCGCCTTTACCGGAGATGTCACCGGCATCCGAATCAACGGTGGTCCGGCCTTCCCGCCTACTCCCCCGCCCGACATCGATATCGGCCTCTGGCACGAATCGCTGGACACCGTCGCTGCGTGGGATCCGCGACGACTGGCTTTCATGCACTTCGGCCAGACCGAAGTTGACGTACAGGATCACATTGCGATGGTCCATCCGGCACTGGATGAACTTGCCGAAGCATCAAAACAGACCGATGCCGAAGGGCTTTCCACCTGGATCAGGCAGTGGCTGACCGAACGTGCCGGCGAAGATGCGGTCGACAGTTACTGGCGGGCCGGACCTTTCGAAGGAATGTGGTCAGGCCTCAACCGCTACTGGGAGAAAACTTCCCAGTAGCGGCAGGCCCGACGTTCAGTTGCCGGTCAGCTTGTCTTTCACCGAGTCAACTGCGCCTTCGACTTTCTCCTTGACCTTGGCTCCAGCCTGATCGGCTTTGCCTTCGTTCTTGAGCTTGTCGTCATCAGTCAGATCGCCAGCGGCCTCTTTGACCCGGCCTTTTGCGTTATCGGTTTTATGGTCAGTCATGAATGCTCCAATCTGGGCTGTCCGGCTGAACAGCCCGCGTATTGCTTTCATCCAATACGTACCCAGATCCGGCCGGGTTGAACCGCGATAACGACAGCCGGCAGGAGCGGAAGCCGCGTCCCCCGGTTGCCGCTTCATGTCCGCTAAAAAATATTCTCGTCGGCCATTCCAGACAACGGTAAGCTGCCACCGAGTCAACTTTTACCCCCTGAGGATTGGAGCTTCATGACCCAGTACGCAGTTGTTAATCCAGCAACCGGCGAGACGGTGAAGGAATACCCCACCATCTCCGACAGCGACCTGACTGGAGCGATCGGCAAAGTTGATGACGCTTACTGGAACTAGTCTCAGAAAGCGACAATCGCCGAGCGTGCCGCCCTGGTCAAGCGAGTCGGTGAACTCCACGGGGAGAAGCGGGATGAACTTGCCGCGATCATCGTGCGCGAGATGGGTAAACCGGTTGAGCAGGCCCTCGGCGAGATTGATTTCTGCGTCGATATCTATGGATATTTTGCCGATAACGCCGAGACTTTCCTTGCCGATGAACCGATCGACCTGCTCGCCGGTGAAGGCACGGCAATCATTCGTCGTACGTCGACCGGCCCGCTGCTCGGAATCATGCCCTGGAACTTTCCTTACTACCAGGTGGCCCGTTTCGCCGGACCGAATCTCTGCCTCGGCAACACGATCCTGCTGAAGCACGCACCGCAGTGCCCCGAATCTGCCCAGGCCATCGAGGACATGTATCGCGAAGCCGGATTCCCGGAAGGCGCATACGTGAACATCTATGCCTCGAACGAACAGATCGAAGGAGTGATTGCCGATCCCCGGATCCGAGGCGTATCGCTGACTGGTTCCGAACGGGCTGGCTCGGCCGTTGCCGAGATCGCCGGACGCAATTTGAAGAAGGTAGTGCTCGAGCTCGGTGGATCAGATCCTTTCGTCCTGCTTGGCACTGACGACATGGCAGAAACGATCGAAGCGGCAACCAATGCCCGTCTCGACAACACCGGCCAGTCATGCAACGCGGCAAAACGGTTCATTGTGCTTGACGAGCTTTACGACGAGTTCCTCGAAGGATTCACGTCGGCAATGACCGATCCGAAGACCGGTGACCCGACGTCGGAAGAGACGGCCATGGGGCCGCTGTCATCGTCATCTGCCGCCGAGCGCCTCAAAGACCAGCTCGACCGCGCCGTTGCCCAGGGTGCCACGGTTGCCGCCGGAGGAGATCACAACGAGAACTTCTTCGAAGGCACTGTCCTGACCGACATCTCCGAAGAAAACGATGCTTACCGGGAGGAATTCTTCGGTCCGGTCGCTTCGGTTTACAAGGTCAGCTCGGAAGAAGAAGCCGTTGAACTCGCGAACGACACCGCATTCGGCCTCGGGTCCTACGTCTTCTCGACCGACCCGGCTCAGGCCGAGCGGGTCGCTGACCAGATCGATGCCGGCATGGTCTACGTCAACGGCACCCTGCTCGATGGCGTGGAACTGCCGTTTGGTGGAGTGAAGCGGTCCGGATTCGGACGTGAACTCGGTCGTTACGGGATCGAAGAATTCGTCAATAAGAAGCTGATT
>JBAUOE010000102.1:0-29222 GCA_049579585.1 Solirubrobacterales bacterium
TGCGGGAAATTCCGTTGCCGGAGTAGCGGCAGCCACTGCGCAGTGCGCCTCTGGCAGCGATTTCACCCACGGGGTGGTTGAAATCGCTGCCGGAGCGTGGCGTTGGTCCCGGAAGTCGCCTTACGGCGTTCCGAGCAGTGTCTTCTTGGCGACGTCGAACACGTGGGTGTTCGGCCAGACGCCAACCATCTCTTCGGCATTCGGTCCGACCGCGGTCACGGGAACCATGCCACCGGTGTGTTCCGGGGTGGTCCAGTCGACCTTGAACTTGCGGTCGGTGCCCTTGATCGTGATTGGTCCGCTTCGCGACGGAACCTGACCCTTGGGCCCGGCGTTGTTCCTGGCTTTCTTGCCCCAGTACGGGATCGGATCATCACCGTCTGAATTGGTGTTGGTCTCTTCCTTGTCCCAGTCTTCGATCGTCATGCCGCCGGTCTCATGATCGGCCGTGACGATAACCAGAACGTTCGGATTGGTTTCCCGGTATTCCTGGATCGCAGTCACTACCTGATTCATCGTCTGGCCCGACTGGATCACGTTCTTCACGTCATGTTCGTGCCCGGCGGAATCCAGGTCGTCGCTCTCCATAGCCATGAAGAATCCATTCGGATTCTGGTCGGCGATCTCGAGTGCCTTCGTGACCATGTCCTTGACCGGCACGTAGTGCGGGTCTTCCTTGAACTTGTAACCCTTGGTTTCGATCCAACGGCGCTTGGCGCTGTCCTGAACGAGAGCGAGGACCTTCGGACCGGTAAGCGCAGCGACCGTGTCCTTGTCGTAGGCGTACTGATAGCCCTCTTCGATGGCCGCCTCGACGAGGTTGCCCTGTCTGCCTTCGGACTTGTCTTCGCCCTGCTTGTTGGTGTTCGGGATCATTCCCGGGTTGCCCGCGGGGTACCAGTAGGCCTCGTTGCCGCCCATCAGGATGTCCACCTTGCCGTTGTGGATCTCTTTCTTGGCAATGGTTGACTTCCAGTCGCGATTCTCCACCGGACCACCAAAGGAGGCCAGCGTCGCGTTGGTAACGTCGTGGTCGTTGATCAGAGCAGTCGTCTTGCCCTGTTCTTTGGCGATGTCGAGCAGGGTCGGAACACGTACCTTGTCCGGACCGAGACCGGTGTAGCCATTGATTGTCTTCTCCCCGATCGCCCAGGCGGTTGCGCCTGCGGCCGAGTCGGTTGTTGCTCCCGGGCCCAGCGAAATCGTGTCGAGGAAACCGGTGTAAGGCAATGCGTCCATCGGCTGACGTTCATCGAGGCCGTAAAGCGCGTACTGAATAGCCGTTCGCTGCTGTATTCCCATGCCATCACCGCTGAGAATGATCACGCTGGTCGCCGGGTCCGGATCTGAAGCGGACGCGACGGACGAATCATTCTTCGCAATCAAAGCAACCAGTGCGAGAACGAGTGCGAGGCCGGCCAAAGCCAGGAAACTCTTTCTCAGGGACAGGTGCTGAATCGCTGACATCTCAAATGCTCCTTATAGAGGAATTGTTGAACAATTCGATCATCCTACGAACTGAACCTGCCGATGTCAACAGAAAGGTTCCACAAACTCTCCCGCAGGCCATCTTCGCCCGCCCCAGAGCCAATCATTGACAGCTGCCATGCCGGCAGATGGCCCTTAACCCGAATCAATCCCACTTGACAGGGAGCGCTTGCCAGGCAATTCTCACTCAGCGGCCACGCCTGAATCAAGCACGGCTATCGATCAGGCGGCAGTCCGGAGCAGTCGCCCGGACGGTCGTTCAGTCCGGCGGATCCTCGACCACGTCGTCTCCGACTGGCTGCTTGCCGGTATCCGGGGACTCGCCGGAAGACCCGGATGCCACCCCGCTGTCAGATTCCCGATCGGGCTCATCCCCATCGGGTGAGCTGAGCATGTACGTCATCCCTTTGGCGATGAAACCAATCAGGATGAAGATCAGGGCAAGGCCGTACCAGATCGCCACGATCGAACCGAACAGCGCTGATGCCAGAGCGACCGAACCCGCGCCGAGGAGGATCGCCACGAGCCAGCGGAACGCAGCGACTTCAGATGTAAGCGGATTGCCCATGGCGTCCGCCCTGCCTAAATCAGACGATGTAGATGGCGACGAACACGATGATCCACATGATGTCGACGAAGTGCCAGTAAATGCCGGGCACTTCCACACCGAGGTGGTTCTTCTGTTCAGGACCGAAGTGTCCACGCCAGGCACGAATGTTCGCGAAGGTCAGCAGCAGCAGGCCGACGAAGACGTGCGCTCCGTGCAGGCCGGTAAGGCTGTAGAAAATCGAGCCGAACGCTCCATCGCGGGCACTGAAGCCGATGTGGATGTATTCGTTGATCTGGATGAAAAGGAAGGTCGCGCCAAGCAGCCAGGTCAAGCCCAGGCCAAGTTTGAGGCCGCGATGGTTGTTGTGCTTGATCGCTTCGAGGGCGTAATGGATCGTGAAAGAAGACGAAACCAGGACCACGGTATTGATGAAGGCGATCAGGACCGGCAGATGGATGCCTTCCGGCGGCCATGAGTCGGGGTTTACGACGACCCGAAGGAAGAAGTAGGCAGCGAAGAAGGCTGCGAACAGCATGACTTCGGAAAGGATGAACAGCAGGATCCCGAGGATCGTACGGTCGATCCGGGCGCTCTGGTGAGCTTCCGGCGGCCCGTGATGGTGATCGTCCTCCGCGTGTCCGTGGGGTACGGGGATGCTTGCGCTTTCCATCTCTATGCCTCGTCTTCCACGGTCTCTACAGCTACGGCTTCACCTTCAGCAACGGCGGCGGCGACGGTTTCGGGCGCGCGGCCGGCTTCGTGATGTGCAACCGGCTTGTCTGTGATCTCACGAACGCGACCGACAAGGTCCGATTCGAGCCACTTCGACTCTTCGCCAGGAAGCGTTGAAATCAATACGTCGTCAACCCGGTAATGGGCAATTGCCTCTTTCACCGACTCGAATGGATCAGGACTCATCGGCTGACCGGTGACATCGATGTCTTCCCGGTACAGAGTCGCCATCAGGCTCGCGAGGTCACGCGACACCTTGTTCTGCGGCACACCGTCGGTCTGCGGCGCAATGATCGTGAATCGGTGCGAGCGCTCCTTCGAAAGGTCGAGCAGACGCGCAGCAAGGTCGGGACTGGACAGCGTCTGGTTTGCGACCACCAGGGTGTGGGTTACCGACAGGCTGATCGAGTCATCTTCGATCCGGACCGGGATATGTGTGATCTTGACCCCGGGCTCGAATGTCCCTTCGGCCCATTCTTCGAGAGCGCGACGGGTGTAACCGAACCGGCTGTCATAAAGGCAGGAAAGCAGGACTTCCGACGGACGGTGGCTGCGAATCGCGTCACCCAGGGCCAGATCCGACGCGGGATCCAGAACTTCACCGACGGCTTCGATGCCGAATTCGTCGAGCACGGACAGAGTCACATCGACCCGGCTTCGGGCTGCCTCGGCAGCTTCTTCCGGGCTGAACAGCTGGCCGGCAGCCGGCTGATTCTGCGGCGCGACTACAACAACGTAGCTCGCCTCGTCGACACGCTCAAGCGTGTGCTGGAGGAGCTTGCGCCCTCCGGCAACTTCGTTCAGGAAAAGAACGATCGGCTTCATGATGGCGCAGACACCGTGGTCGGCTTGGGCTCCGGAACGTCAGCACTTGATTCGTCGCCCATGATGGCGTGGCGGGCACCGGGTGTTCCGAATTCGTACGGGCCACCGACAACACGCGGAATCTCGTCGAAGTTGAAGACCGGCGGCGGCGAAGATACCTGCCACTCGATCGTATTCGCGCGCCACGGGTTGTCCCCGGCCTTCGGGCCGAAACGCCAGCTGACAATCATGTTGTAGAAGAAAATCAGCTGGACAGCACCCAGAATGAAGGCGAAAACCGAGATGAAGAGGTTCCAGTCGCCGTACTGGGAGGCGTAGTCAGCGACACGACGGGGCATGCCGTCCATGCCGACCCAATGCATCGGCACGAAAGTGCCCCAGGTTCCGACGACGGTGCCCCAGAAGTGGATTCGACCGAGCTTCTCGTCGTACATGCGGCCGGTCATCTTCGGGAACCAGTGGTAGATACCGGCGAAAATCGTGAACACCGACCCGCCGAAGAGCACGAAGTGAATGTGCGCGACGATGAAGTAGGTGTCGGAGACGTGAATGTCGATCGGGATCATGCCGAGCATGACTCCCGAGATTCCGCCGATGGTGAAAGTGACGATGAACGCCAGCGAGAACAGCATTGCTGTCGAATACGTATGGATCTTGCCGTAGAACAGCGTGCCCAGCCAGGAAAAGATCTTGATTCCGGTTGGGACCGCGATCAACATCGTCGTGATCATGATCGGTACTCGCAGCCAGTCGAACATGCCGGCGACGAACATGTGGTGGGCCCACACGGAGTAACTGAGTACCACGATTCCGATCAGTGCCAGAGCCATCAATCGGTAACCGAAGACGGGCTTTCGGGCATGGGTCGAAATGATTTCGGAGACGATCCCGAATCCGGGCAACATCATGATGTAGACGGCCGGGTGCGAGTAGAACCAGAAGATGTGCTGGTAGGAAAGAACGTCACCACCCTGGAGGAACTCGAAGAAGTTCATCCCGAGGATACGGTCGAAGAAGACCATGAACTGGGCGCCTGCCACGAACGGGGTCGCACCGACAACCAGCAGAGAAGTCGAGAGGTTGGCCCAGACCAGAAGCGGCATGCGCCAGAGATTCATCCCTGGGGCACGCATCGTGATGATCGTGACCAGGAAGTTAAGCGCTGTCGCGATCGAGCTCGCGCCGGCAAACTGCACACCTATGTTGAAGAAGGTCTGTCCCAGCGGCGCCCCTGTCGACAGGGGCGCGTAACCCGTCCAGCCCGCGTCGAAAGAACCACCCGGGGCGAGGAATGAGCTCATGAAGATGACGCCGGCGATCGGCAGCAGCCAGAAACTCAGGGCGTTGAGTCGGGGGAATGCCATGTCCGGTGCGCCGATCATCAGCGGCAGGACGTAGTTGGCGAGCCCGGCGAAGACCGGGATGATGAACAGGAAGATCATCACCACGGCGTGCGTGGAGAAGAGTCCGTTAAAGGTGTTCGCAGCGACGATCTGCGTTCCTGGCTGGGCCAGTTCGGCCCGCATCAGAAGGGCGAGCATGCCGCCGATCAGGAAGAAGATCATGGTGGTCACGACGTACTGGGTGCCGATGACCTTGTGGTCGGTGTTGAACTTGAAGTAATCCTGCCACTTGGTGGCACCATGGCCGGAGTGGTCTTCCGGAATGGTCGGTTTGCCTGCCGCCCAGCGGAACCAGTAATCGAAAGCACCAAGACCAATCAGGAAGCCGAAAGGAGCGACGATCAGGGGCACGATGACGTGCGGGTAGCCAGTCTGTTCGGTCTGGAAAAGGTCGAGACCCATCAGGGCTCGCAGCCCGATGACCAGGAAGAAGCCGAAAGCGGCCCCGATCAGTGTGCCGAGGGCAGCGCGGTACCAGCCCGGCTGCTTAAGTGCGACTGCCATTTAGCTGTCCTCCATCATGACTGATCGACATTGTCCTTGGCGGTTTCATCTACGCCGCTGCCGTCGATTCCGTCGTCTCTTGCCTGTGCTTCACGCTCGATTTCGAGCGCCTGGTCAGCCGTCAGGTAAAGACCGTCGGGTACCGTCGTGTCCAGGCTTTTCATGTACTTCTCAAAGTTTTCTTCCGATTCGACCACGACTTTGGCCCGCATGGTCGTGTGACCGAAGCCGCAGAGTTCCGTACAGATCAACTGGTAAGTACCGATCTTGTCCGGGGTGATGATCGCGTTGGTCGTGATGCCGGGGACGTTGTCCTTCTTGATCCGCCATTCCGGAACCCAGAATGAGTGGAGTACGTCCTGCGCGTGAAGTTTGAATTCGACCTGACGGTCAACCGGCACGTGGAGTTCACCTTCGGACCACTTGTTGCCCTGTTCGGGATAACCGAAGGTCCAGGCGAACTGCTGGGAGTACACGTTGACGATCTGGACGTCTTTGTCCTTGGCTTCGATGTCATCGAGGACGATCCAGCTGTAGGCACCGAGGACGGTCACGATGATCGCCGGAATTACAGTCCAGACGATTTCGAGCTTCGTATTGCCGTGGATCGGCAGGCCGTCGCTTTCATCACCGGGCTTGACCCTCCACTTGATCAGCGCGTAGCCGAGGGCCACGCAGACACCGGCGAAGATGTACGAGGACAGGATGATGGTCACGTCCATCAGCCGGTCGATCGGGGAGGCCGCCGTGGATGCCGCTTCGCCGAACCAGTCCGGGATGAGCATCACTACGGAAAGGATCGTGCCGAAGGCAAGGGTGGCCAGCACAAGTTTGAGGTACGGAAGTCGAGGAGGAGTCATGAGACGTCCCTGATTCTATTGATGATTCGGTCGGAAGGTCTCGTCAGGTGAGCTCATGGCTCCAGAACCGGCTGGACTTGGCCTGCTGATGCGGAAATCACGTCTCCTGCAACTCCCTGCCAACTCCAATTCCGATCGGCGCACTCGGCTATATCGCGGCCGATCGCCGCCCTCTCGGCCGGGTCGAGCCCGAGCCAACGGTTGAGGTTCGCTGCCAGATCGGCAATCGCTCCTGGTCCGAGGTCGAAGCTGATCATTGCCGCGGTCGCCGGAACTTCATCACTCAAAGTCTTGGTTACCTCGGCCAGCCCGGAGTGACCGGCGCAAACCGGAAGCACCCCGCTGGCCGCTCCTTCGGCCGCAACCATGCCGAATGCTTCGGGAAAGGTGGACGGAACTACCATCGCATCGGAAGCTGGAAGGACGCCCGCGACTTCATCATGCTCGAAGCGGCCCCCGAAAGAGATCGATCCGGCTGATGCCATTGCCGCTGCTCGATAGTCCTCCGGCAGATCCGCAATGAAAGCCGTCAGATATTCGAGCGGCTGGTCCTCCCCACCTTCGAGTCCGCGGCCGGCCTCGGCGATGTGGCCCATCGCCTCGATGTCCCCGTCGCCGATCGCGGTGACCAGCGCCCTCAGCCCGATTTCGTACGCGCCAAAACCGACCAGCAGCAGTTTTGCGCCCGGGTTCGCCCGGTGGACCAGTGGCCAGGCGGCCACCAGCAGGTCGACCCCCTTGGACACGATCAGCTTGCCGACGAACATCACCCGTGGACCTTCGGCTTCGGCGTATTCGCGGAGCGCTTCCACAGCCTGTTCTTCGTCCCGGCCGAAAACGTCAGAGGTCGGTGAATCTTCGATCAAAGCGGCCAGCTCGAGGGCACGGGCCTTCCTCCCCGGGCCCGGCTCGATCTGACTGAACCTTTCGGTGTCAACACCGGGAGGCCCCATGCCAGTCTTCGATTTCAGGTCGAGATCGGGGATTGCCGTCCAGAGGCTGTCCGCCGTGTGGAAAGAACCGACCAGGACCGAAGCCGCCGGCTCAAGCCCTTCCATCGCATACGGCACGAACCGCGGATTCGGCTTGACCGTGTATTCCAGGTCCGAGCCGTGGTTCTTGACGGCATAAGGACGCACCCCGGCCCGGGCGAAAACGACAGGGCCCATCAGCAGGTGATTGGCGAGCGCGGCATCCTGGCCGCCGATCCGTTCGACCACATCCTGAACCGCCGACACGTTGACGCTTATGTAGTGCTCGATCTCCTCGTCGCTCAGTCGCGGGAAAGCCCTCGCTTCGAAGCCTTCATACGGATCCTCTACGTATACGGGCAGGAGCTGGCCGATCGGCGGCCGGTAGACGGTGACCGATCCCGGGTGGCTGGTGGAACGCAGGCTTTCCACGTCGAGGCCCACGGCGGTCCAGGTTCCGATCCGGTCGACCCATTCCAGCTTTTCCGCATCACGGTCCTGACAGAGCAGGTGAACGTCATGCCCGAGGCCAGCCAGTGCCTGAGCGAGATTGGCGTTGTAAATGTTGCTGCCGGTACCGCGCAGGAGATAGCCGTGAAATATGAGGATCTTCATTAACGGATATTCTTCACCAATGAGCACGACCAACGAGCAGACCTACCGCCTGCGAGCCATCGTTTCCGGACGAGAAGGCTTCGCCCCCGCCGAAGAAGGTGTCGTTTACCGCGACGCCGAGACCGGTGAAGAGATGGTCCCCGTGGCCCAGGTCCTGCCACTCGCCCCGTCAGCTTCAAGCCTGCCGCGCACCCCGGTGAACCTTCGCCTGTGCCGCCGCTGCGAGCAGCTCACTGCGCGCGATCTCGCCAAGTGCGAGTTCTGCGGCCTGCCCGCCTGACAGCGAACAGCCCGCCCGAACCCGGTTCGGCTACTGGCCGACGACGTTGGCTGTGTAAAGCAGCACGTTGCCGCCGTAGTAGCAGCCGTACTTCTTGACTGAATCAACCTTCTGCTGGGGATAGCTGCCAGCGATGTTCTCGGCAATCTGTTCCTGCGAATCAACCGCCGGGTTACCGAGCGAGCACTTGCCCGAGGCCCTGCTGCCGCGCCAGGTGTTGTTCTGCGCGGACCGGGCACAGGCGGCTTCGTCAATCACGGTTCCGTTGGAAAGGTCGCATGACCTCGGCTTCCAGAAAGCAGGAGCCCAGGTCGGGATGGTCAACGCAACGATCTGATTCTTGATCACGTTCAGCGGCTTGGTCAGTGCAAAAGTGACCTTGGTGCCGAAATGCGGATTGAGAATCTGAACCGGGCTCTGACGCACCATCTTGTAGCGCGGGTCACCCTTCTTCTTCTTTTGAACCCGCTTCAGGACGGAAATCCGGGCCTGGGCCGGTGAGCCGAAGTAGTTGTTGTAGGCGGGCAACTGGGCCGGACCGGCTTCGTCGGTGTCTTTCGTTGTCGGATTGGACAGCGAGATGCTCCACGAAACAACCTTGCCTGCCCATGGCACGACAAAACCGCGATCACGGGACGAACCGGTCGCTTTCACCTGGTAGCCGGTGATCCGGCCCTCGGCGGTGCAAGTACGGTCAGTCGCAGCCATGCCGCAATTCGGCGTCAGGTTCTTGGTTGATTCACCGAGGGTGATGAACCTTTTCGAAGCGGCTTCGGAGTCGCCAGGGGCCGACATTACGACCAGCAGAGCGACCGCAATCAAAGCCACCGTGCCGAAAAGGGCACCGAGAATCTTGCGGTCAGAATGTTCAGAAAGTGTTAGCTTGAAGTTAGGCATCTGAATCAAGAACACATGGACAACGGAATGGTTGCGCCGTGCCCGAAGGACCTACTTGTATCGGTAGGTGATTCGACCGCGAGTGAGGTCGTAGGGGGAAAGTTCGATCTTCACCCGATCCCCAGGCAGGATGCGAATGTAATGCCGGCGCATCTTGCCGGAGATGTGCCCGAGCACCTCGTGGTCGTTGTCGAGCTTGACACGAAACATCGTATTCGGGAGGGCTTCAGTGATTTCACCCTCCATCTCAATCTTTTCTTCTTTAGCCATTGCGACGACGGAGCGTACTACTCAGGCAGCATCGAGGAAGCGTCGTGCAGATTCCACAGCTTCGCTTGCAGAAGCGATTTCGCCCGCATATCGAGCTTCAGCCAGTTCCTCCATGACTTTGCCCAGTTCCGGGCCCGGTTCGATACCGAGTCGCTGCGCGAGTTCGTTACCCGGCAGGAATTGGGCCGGAGGGCCGGTCCGGCGCCATTCAAGCCCGGCGGCCACCATCTCCGATGCCAGCTCTAGGTGGCCGGTAACCATCTCTTCCGACGCTATGCCGGCTTTGCCCCTGGCGCCCAGGCGATCAGCCACGGTCAGCAGGGTCACATCAACCGTCACCGGGTCGGTGTTTTTCAGATAGCCATAGACCTGACGTTTCGTAAGTGGCCGCTGGGTCACCATGAATCCGAGGATCAAATGATGCCGGGCCAGATCGGAAACATAGGAGGAAAGCCGGTTGCTCGAGCGGAGCCGCTTGAAGATCCCTTCGATCGAATCCGCTCCGGCCCGGTCGTGGCCCCTGAAACTCACGAATCCGTCTTCGTCCTTGCGGGTCTGCGGTTTGGCGCAGTCATGGAGCAACGCCCCGAGGCGCAAGCCGGTCGAACGGGTTACCCCGTCGGCCAGATCGGCATCCAGCAGGGCACGGACCTCGTCGGCACTCTCCCCCACAAAAGTTTCAAGATCGGCTTCTATCCTCAGGATCCCTTCCAGCACCTCGATCGTGTGTCCGTAGACGTCAAGGTGATGATTCGGGCCCTGGACCACTCCTTTGAGGTGTGCCACTTCGGGCAGCACGGAGTCGTAGAGACCAAGTTCATCCATCGCCTGCAGCCCGAGCACGGGATTTTCGCCGGCCATCAACTGACAGAGTTCCGAAAGCGTGCGTTCTCCGGCAGGTTCCCCCGCATGCGGCGCCGACTTGCGGCCGAGCACGATCGTTTCCGACTCGATCTTCCAGCCGAATCGCGAAACCAGTCGGGCCGCGCGCATCAACCTGAGTGGATCAGCCGTAAACGATTCCGGTCCGACCGCTCTGATCACCCCGGCTTCGAGGTCCGCCAGGCCGCCACTTGGGTCAAGCGCGTCGCCTGAGCCGAGATTCACGGCGATCGCACCAAGAGTGAAATCCCGCAGGCCGAGGTCCGCCTCGATGCTGCCGCCGCGCATTTCGGCGATGTCGATCTGCCAGGAGCCATCCCGCGCCGCCGCCCTCCACGTCGGGAATTCCGACGAAAGCTCAAACGCGAACCCGTCGAGTTGGCTGGCGACCGCCCGGGCGCTCTGTCGCGGTGACTCAGCTACCGCGATATCGAGGTCGTTCACGGGACGTTCAAGTGCCACGTCCCTGACCGCGCCGCCGACAACCCACGCCGGGGTGTCGCCGATTGCCTGATGCACGGTCCGCACCAGGTCCACCGCCATCAGGCGGTCGGCAATCGTCTCGAGGTTCAAGGATCCCCGGTTCCCAACCGTGGAACCCGCGGCGAAAGGCCGCAGGTGATTTCGTAATTGATCGTGTCGAGATCGAGGGCCATGTCTTCGGCCGTGATCCGGTTTTCGCCCTGCTGGCCGATCAGGGTGACTTCATCGCCGATCCTGACCTCATCTTCAAGACCGATGTCAACCGTCAGGTTGTCCATCGAAATCGTGCCGACCATCGGGTAGGAGACCCCGTTGATCAGGACCCGGCCACGGTTCGAAAGGCCGCGACGCACCCCGTCGCCGTAACCAACCGGGATCGTCACGATCCGGGTCGGGCCGTCAGCGATCCAGGTCCGGCCGTAACCCGCACTCATCCCCGGCTCGAAACTCTTGACCGACGCGACGTAAGAATGAACGGACATCACCGGTTTCAGGTCATGCGCAGCCGGGTCTTCACCGAAAGGGTCCATGCCGTAGATCGCGACGCCGGGCCGGACCATGTCGAAGTGGGAAGCCGGGTCGGCGACCAGGGCGGCACTGTTGGCGGCATGGATGAGCACCCCCGGGTATCGGGCCCGCACCGATTCGGCCAGATCAGCCATGCGGCCCCGCTGAACCCCCAGAAACCCGCTGTCAGGGTCATCCGCCGTTGCGTAATGCGTCCAGACCGCTTTGAGCTCCAGGTTGGGATGGGTATCTACCGCCCGGGCCATTTCCATCACCTGCGCCGGATCGGCCACACCAAGGCGACCCATCCCGGTGTCGTACTTCACGTGCACCCCGACTGTCTGGTTCGCGGCAGCCGCTCTCGAGCCGGCATCGGAAATGAATCCCGGGTCCCAGGCTGAAACTTCCGCGCCTGCGGAAATCGCCATGTCGAGTTCGGCCGGGGCCAGGGCCCCGAGAATCAGCAGCGGTGCCTGAATGCCAACGCTACGGATCCGCATCGCCTCCCTCGCGGTAGCGAACGCGATCCGATCGGCGCCGGCTTCGACCACAGCGCCAGCCACGTGGGCGACACCATGCCCGTAACCGTCAGCTTTCAGTACCGGGCAGAGCTGCACCCCGGGGTCCAGCCGACCACGAAGGGTCCGGCAGTTGTGCCGCAGGGCATCAAGGTCGATCCGGGCCTCGGCCCGCTGGTACATCAGCCCGCGGTGAGGGCAGCCAGGACGTCGACCCGCGTAACCACGCCGACCAGTCGGCCCTCGTCGTCGACGACGGGAAGTCGATTGTGCTTCTTCTCCGAGATCAACCTGCCAGCGGTTTCCGCCGAGTCATCAGGGGAAACCGTGTACGGATCGGCGGTCATCATCTCGGAAGCATCAGTGGCAAACGCCTTCTGAACACGCTTCTCGAAATGCTTGGTCGACTCGTAGAAAATGTCGGCGCCCATGATGTTGACGAAATGCGGCAGGTGAAAGTCGGCATTCTCATCGGAGATCACCAGGTCGGAATCGGTGATGATGCCTACCACTTTGCGGACCTCGTCAACCACCGGCACGCCCGGCAGGTCATGGGTCTGGAGGACCTCAATCACCTTCTGGACCTTGTCGTCCGGAGAAACTGTGGCGGGCTCACGGTCCATGATGTCGGCTACGGTCGGCATTGCCTCAGATTATTCCAAGCTCCGGTCGACAGGGGCTGCGGTTCTCATTGCGAGCGGCAACGCTTCGATCACGTCAGAGGCGATCACACCTTCATCGCTGCCCACTGCTGTTGCCGCCAGTCGACCGGCCCTGGTGCAGGTATGAACCGCCGCGCAGGCCGCCGCAAAGGGCTCTACTCCCCGGGTCAGGAAAGCGGCAGTCACCCCGGCGAGAACGTCACCGGTTCCCGCCGTCGCCAGTGACGGCGCCGGCAGATCGTTGATCGCGATGCGTTCGCCGTCGGTGATGATCGTATCGTCGCCCTTCAGCACCACGATCGCATTCGTCTTCCGGGCCAGGTCGAGTGCGGACTCGAGCCGGTGGGCGTTGACGATCGGGGCGGTCTGGTCAAGCAGACGGCCCATCTCGCCCACGTGCGGAGTCAGGATCGTCACGCCGCCGCGACCCTTGACCAGGTCGAGCCGGCCGTCAAGCCCGCCAAGGGCATCGGCGTCCAGTACCAGCGCTGATTCGATCTGGCCAGCCAAGGTCTGGACCAGCTTCCCGGTGTCTTTCAGGCGACCCATCCCGGAGCCGAGCAGGACCGCCCCGGCTTCACGGCAATGTTCAAGGATCTCTTCGGCCGCCGTTTCACCAAGGTGGCCTTCGACGTCTCCGCAGCCAACCGACATGACTTCGGTGAGCTTCACTTCAAAGATCGCTTCGAGGTCGAAAGGCACGGCGACACTCGCGTAGCCCGCCCCCGCCCGGATCGCGGCGTCGGCCGCAAGGCAGACCGCTCCGGTGAGGCCGCGCGACCCACCTACCACCGACACCCGCCCGGAAGTGAATTTGTTCGACGTTGCGCCACGTAGCGGCAGCAGGTCAAGCACCGCCGGGTTTATTCGCCCGGCAGCCTCGCCGGTCGGAGCGCCGTCCGGGATACCGATGTCGACTACTTCAACCCGGCCGCAAAGATGTTTGCCGGGCGCGATCAGGTGACCGATCTTCAAGTCATGGAAAGTGACTGTCAGGTCGCCTTTCACGGCCAGCCCGGCTTCGCCGGTGCTGGCGTTGATGCCCGACGGCACATCACAACAGACCACCGCTGAGCCGGCGGCATTGATCGCATCGATCGTTTCGGCTACCGGTGACTCCGGTTTTCCCCGGAAACCGGTGCCGAGCACCGCGTCGATGATCAGGCCCGACCCGGGCAGCCTCCCAATCGAACCGGGGCCTTCGATTACCTTGACGCCGGAGAGACGCTCAAAGTTGTCCTTGCTGTCGGGACTGAGTTCGTCCGCCGGCCAGAGCAGAAGTACCTCGGTTTCATATCCGGCTTCAACCAGGTGGCGAGCGGCAACCAGGCCGTCGCCACCGTTATTGCCTTTGCCACAGACCACCCGCACCGGCCCGCCCCGGCCAGATGAAGCTGCGGCCATTTCGGCTGCCTTTTCTGCCAGGCCACGTCCGGCCGCTTCCATCAGTTCAAGCGACGGAATTCCGGCCTGATCGATCGCCCAGCGATCCGCCCGTCCCATGCCTTCAGCGTCGAAAACCGGGTCGAGCCAGCCTCCCATCAGACTGCCTCCGCGATCGCAACCGCTGCGGCCATTTCCCGTTCGTGGGTCAAGCTCACCTTGACCGAAACCCCACGCTCCTCGGCGATCTTTCGAACCTCGTCATGGAACCGCACGGTTGGCGGTGCGCCCGCCAGGATCTCGATCTGCCGGAGCGCCGTTCCCGGCCCCAGGGCCAGCGCTTTCACCACGGCTTCTTTGGCGGCGAAACGGGCCGCGAGATGGCGGCCAGGGCGGCCCATCGAAGCTGCATATTCCTGTTCGGCCTCGGTGAAAAGCCGATCGGCGAGGCGGGGCCGCCGATCAAGCGCACGCTCGATGCGAGCGATCTCGATCAGGTCCATCCCCACCCCGGTGGTGTTCATTCCGGGATCAGTCCGAAAGTCCGAGGTTGAACTGGAACGAATTATCCTCGGACGCAGAACCACTGACCACGTATTCGAATTTGTTCATGATCTCGGCAGCTTGATCTGCCGATTCGTCACCGACACCATTGAGCAGAGCGGCGATTGCCCCGGGATCGCCGAACATGTCGACGTTCTCGCCGCCAAGCGAATCAGCGGCAGCTTTATAGGCATCCGAACCGGCGAGCGAATCGCCATTGCCGCTGAGTGCCTGGAGGGAAGGACGCAGGCCGATTCCAACCACGAGACGGTCATCCTGGATGGCCACTACAACCGGACGGCCCGGCAATTCCGGGGTGCGCACGGAAAACCCGGTCACGCCGCCTTTCAGGGTCGTGATCTTCGCGTCCCCGGAGGCGGCAGCGAGGGACGAAATCAGGCCAAGACTGGTTTTCAGCGGACCGGGATCGCTGGTCGTAGCGACCAGGGCGCCCCCCAGGTTCTGGATCGAATCGCCACTGACGAAGAACCCGACATCCTGGAGGGATTCGATGATGTCAGCGATATCGAGTCCCTGGCTCATCTGGTTCAGGTTCTTCTGCAGATCGCCGGGCTTGAGCAGCCCGTCGATTCCTTCTTCGTTGATGGCGTCCATGATCGTGGTCAGGTTCTCTCCGACATCACCGGAACCGGTGGCGAAGATCGAGTTGGCCGGGAAGGACTCGATCAACTCGCTGGGGTCACCACTTTCGATGGTGGTCTCCAGGTTGCTGGTTCCCACTATCGAGATCCGGTCGCTTTCGGGAACCATGCTCACGATGGTTCCGGTGTCGGCCATGTCCATGCCGAGCGCGTTGTAGAAGGACGAGAGGTCAACCCCTCCAGTCCCTTCCTGGGTCGCTGAGAGAATCGGTTCGTTGGCGACATACATGCTCATGAGGCTGCCGTCGGCAACATCTCCGGAGACCGCCGAAAAAGCTTCGGTGCTTACGAGATTTTCGCCCTTGGAAGCATCAACCATTGACTTGAATACATCTTCAGAGGTGGCAAAAACAACATTGTCGTCAACGATGCCGAGTACCGAAGAATCTTCCGGGCTGATCTTGTAGCTGAAACCTTCGTACTCACCTTCAGTTGCGTCATTCTCGCCCGCCGCCTTGTCGATGAAGGACTGTGAAGCGGCAACATCGGTCGATTCCGCGACCAGTCCGACGTCCTGGTCAACCGAGCCATCAACGCCAGCGACAGCGGTCGGGTCGTAACTGGCCGGCGTGATCAAGGCCGCCGAATCGGTCGCCGCCAGAACATCACCGCCAACGTACATCGCGGCGTTGTCGCCCAGCCACGGTTCAACGTCGGTGTCATAGGTGATGTCGGAGTCGCCATCCTGCTGGTCCAGGGCTTTGTCGAGCGTTTCGCTCAGCGAGGTGCCAGTCAGTTTGGTGGCGATGTCATTGACGTTGTCAGCAACATCCTGGTCGGGACGCACAGCGCCTTCGACGTAGACAAGCGCGTCAGCAGGCATGTATTTGGCGAGAGCCGATGCGGCATCTTCGCTGCTGTTACCCCCACATGCGGAAAGGGCAAATGCGGCAACTGCCGCCAGGAGAACGGACGGAATGGTGTACCGCTTCAAATTATCGGGCATGGAACGGCATGCTACCGCCACTGGTTGTCAAAACCTTGCGGATCCGGACTTCGACGGCGGGAACGCCGTGAACATGCCTACTCGACGGTGACGGTCTTCGCCAGGTTCCGTGGCTGATCCACATTCAGGCCGTTGAGCCTTGCCACGTGGTAGGCCAGGAGCTGCAGCGGCAGGATCGCCAGCAGGGGCTGGGTAACCCAGTCGGATTCCGGCACCAGGATCGTTTCTTCGGCGACCTTGGTAACCCGGTCCGAACCCTCGGTGGCGACCGCGATCGTCTGGGCCCCGCGGGCCCGGGTCTCTTCGATGTTCGACAGCATCTTGTCGAGGATCGGTGAGTTCGTCGCTACGCAGACCACCGGGGTGTTCTCGTCCAGCAGGGCGATCGGACCGTGTTTCATCTCGCCAGCCGCGTAAGCGTCGGACGGGATGTAGGAAACCTCTTTGAGCTTGAGCGCACCTTCGAGACAGACCGGCAGGCCGATATGGCGGCCAAGGAAAAGAAAGAAGGTCTGATCGGCATGGCGCTTGGATATTTCCAGCACCTGTGCGGAAACTTTGTCGATCGTTTCTTCCATCTTCTTCGGGATGGCTTTGAGATCGGCGACCAGTTCGACGATGCGCTCCGGCGGCAGGGTGCCGCGCAGTTCGGCCAGCCGCAGGGCCAGCAGATACATGGCTGCGACCTGGGCGACGAAGGTTTTGGTTGCGGCAACGCCGATTTCGAGCCCGGCCCGGGTGTAGAGCACCGCGTCCGCGTCACGGGTGGCCTGGCTGCCCATGATGTTGGTCACCGCCAGAACCGTCGCCCCGGCTTCCTTGGCCAGGCGCATTGCGGCCAGGGTGTCGGCCGTCTCACCCGACTGGGTGATGCCGATAACGAGGTCCCCTTTGCCGATCACCGGGTTGCTGTACCTGAACTCGGAGGCAATGTCCATGCCAACCGGAACCCGGGCCCATTCACCGATCGCGTACCGGCCGACCAAGCCCGCGTGGTAGGAGGTGCCGCAGGCGACGATGATGATGCGCTCGACGTTCTTCAGGTAGTCATCGCTGAGGCCAACGTCCGAGAGGTCCACCCCGTCGTCGTTGGGCATCCGGTCGAGGATCGTTTCGGAGATCGCTTCCGGCTGCTCGTGGATCTCTTTCATCATGAAGGTGTCGTAGCCGGCTTTCTCGGCCTGCTCTTCGTCCCATTCAACGATTTCCGAGTCCCGCTCAACGGGCGCACCGTCAGCGGTTGTCACTTCGATGCCGGAACGGGTCACGGTCACGATCTCGTCATTCTTGATCGTCATCACCCGGCGGGTCTGGGCCATGAAAGCCGGAATCGCCGACGCAATGAAGTTCTCGGTGCCGTTCTCGCCGATGCCGGTGATCAGCGGCACTTCCTTGCGGGCACCAACCAGCACGCCCGGTGTCTCCAGGTGCATGGCCACGAACGCGTAGTGGCCACGAAGGTCGTGGTACGCGGCCCTGACCGCATCAGTCAGGTTCCCATCGAAGTGCTTGGCGATCAGGTGGGCGACCACTTCAGCGTCGGTTTCCGAACTGAACTCCCGGCCATCTGCTTCGAGCTCGGCCCGCAGCTCGGCGTGGTTCTCGACGATTCCGTTGAGGGCGATCTGGACCGCCCCGGTTTCGTCGTCGTGCGGGTGGGCGTTGGCTTCGGTCACCCGGCCGTGTGTCGCCCAGCGGGTGTGGCCGATACCGGTCCAGGCTCCGTCAGCGGTGGGCGAGTCGGAAAGCCCGGCGAGTTCGGTCTCAGCCAGTGCCTTGCGCAGGTTGGCAAGGTTGCCGACGGCACGGACCTTCTCCACCCCGTCCGGGATCAGCATGGCTACTCCCGACGAGTCGTATCCCCGGTACTCGAGCTTCTCGAGACCGGCAACAAGAATTTCTTCGCAGGGCCGTTCGCCTACGTATCCGATGATTCCGCACATGACTGACCCGTAAGGCTAGTTGGTTACTCAGCCGAGGTCGGCTTTGACCAAGTCGACGAGTTCCGAGCAGATGGTTTCGGCTTCGCCCTGAGTCGGTGCTTCCACCATCACCCGAACCAGTGGTTCGGTACCGGAAGCCCGCACCAGGACCCGGCCTTTTCCTTCCATTTCCTGATTGACGCGGTCGACCGCTTCCCAGACAGCTGTGGCGCCGGCGATTGCTCCCCGGTCGGCCACCGTCACGTTGACCAGGGTCTGGGGCAGCTTTCTCATCACTGATGCCTCAGCAAGGTCACGGCCAGCTAGAGCCTCGAGCACCATCAGCGAAGCGGCGATGCCGTCACCAGTGGGGGCGTAATCGGTCGAGATGATGTGCCCCGACTGTTCACCGCCAAGGGTCCAACCCGTGTTGCGCAGCGCCTCGAGGACGTATCGGTCACCAACGTTGGTCACCTCAACCTCTACCCCGGCGTCTTTCATCGCATTGTGAAACCCGTAGTTGGTCATCACCGTCACGGCCACGCCGCCGTTGAGCGTTCCGTTCCCCTTGCGGTGAGCGGCAATGAGGCTGATCAGTTCGTCCCCGTCGTGCATCACTCCCTCACCGTCGACGGCCAGCATGCGGTCACCGTCCCCGTCGAAGGCAAAACCGATGGTGGCATCCGATTCCGCTACACGGCGGCCCAGCGGGCCAAGGTCGGTCGATCCGCACTCACGGTTGATGTTGCGACCGTCCGGCTGGTTGGCCATCAGGTCGACTTCCGCTCCGAGCTGCGTGTAAATCTCTTTCGCCACCCGGTAGGTCGCGCCGTTGGCGCAGTCAAGAACCACTTTGAGCCCGCTCAGGTCAAGCCGGAAGGCTTCCCGAAGGCCACGCAGGTAATCCTGCTCGGCGGCCCGCAGCTCAGTGATTCGCCCCTGATGCTCGGCCGGCGGCAGCGGATCGGCAATCAGCGCCTCCAGCCCAGCTTCGGTTTCGTCATCGAGCTTGCCGCCATCGCCCCCGAAAAGCTTGATGCCGTTGTCCCAGTAAGGGTTGTGCGACGCCGAAACCACTGCGGCCATGTCGAGACCGTATTTACGGCAGATCAAGGCCGCGGCCGGGGTCGGCAGCACTCCGCCCAGCAGCACGTCGCCGCCGGCTTCGGTGATTCCCGCAGCCAGCGCCGCTTCCAGCATCGGACCCGATTCCCGCGTATCGCGGATGATCAGGACCTGCGGACGCTCTTTGGCGAGCGCAGCGGTACCCGCCCGGCCGATCGACAGGGCGAGTTCCGCAGTCAGATTTTCGCCGACCCGCCCCCGGACGCCGTCGGTGCCGAAGAGGGTTCGAGCCGAGGTAGCCAGGGCCCTAGCGCTTGGAGAACTGTGGCTTCTTACGAGCCTTCTTGAAGCCGGCCTTGCGACGTTCCTTGGCTCGTGCGTCACGAGTCAGGAAGCCGCGGCGCTTCAATTCACCGCGCAGCTCAGGATCGACTTCAAGCAGCGCCCGGGCGATTCCGTGACGGACCGCGCCGGCCTGGCCGCTGATGCCGCCGCCGTGAACACGGACGCGGATGTCGATTACCGATTCATAGCCAGTGGCTACGAGCGGCGAGTTGATGATCGTGCGGTGACGGGCACGCGGGAAATATTCTTCGAGATCGCGGTCGTTGACCGTGATCTTGCCTTCGCCACCGAGGACGATCACGCGGGCGACTGAGCGCTTGCGCTTGCCGGTCGCGATGAAACGCGCATCCTTGGCGATCTTGGCGGGTTCTGGCGGGGCGACGGGGGCATCTTCTTCGTCGTCGCCTCCAGCGGCTTCAAGCTCGGCACGCTCTTCCTCTTCGGCTTCGAGACGGGCCCGCTCTTCGATGCTGAGCTCGGCTACCGGCTCAACTGAAATCGGTTCGAGGTCGGCACCGGGCGGCAAGTCTGACTTGGCTCCTTCGGCTACCACTACCTCTTCGACCACTTCGGTGACTTCGCCGTCTTCGATCACTGCTTCTTCGACGACGACTACCTCTTCAACCACTTCACCGTCTTCAGTGACAGTTTCGGTTTCCACGGCTTCAATTTCGACGGAGCCGTCCTCGGCAACCTCTTCGGTCACTTCGAGCTCGACGTCGACTTCTACTTCCTTTTCCTCTTCGCTCACTTCTTGATCTCCATCGGCTTCGGCTGCTGGGCGTGATTGTTGTGCTCAGGTCCGGCGTAAACCTTCAACTTGAGCAGCTGAGCCCGGCCAAGCTTGTTGCGCGGCATCATTCCCTTGACGGCCTTGCGGATTACTTCCTCCGGCTGCTTTTCCAGCATTTCGCCCAGGGTCCGGGACTTGATTCCGCCCGGGTAACCACTGTGACGCCAATAGATCTTGGAGTTCATCTTGTCTCCAGTCACCTTGATCTTCTCCGCGTTGACCACGACGACAAAGTCACCGGTGTCAATGTGGGGGGTGTAATCCGGCTTGCGCTTGCCGCGCAAGGCATCGGCGAGCTGGGTTGCGAGACGGCCCAGGGTCTGACCCTCGGCGTCTACGACATACCAGTCTCTCTGGCGTTTAGTGGGAGTGGCTACGTAAGTCTTCATGGTTTAGGGGCGCACGCCAGCAAGGTGCTGGGGAACGCGGCTTGGGGATAATACGGAATTGGAAGCAATTAGGCTTCCCAGTGGCCGGAACAGGATCCAAGTCGGGTTCCCGCGCAGATATCCAGCGGCCTCTGCCTGCGTCCAGGGCGCCTCCCCGCCCGACCCGATCGGCCCCAGGCAGTTCCGTTCGATCCGCAGTCAGCGCCGGGAATGACGAGTGTGATGGTTCACTCATATTCCACCGGTACTTTCCCTATACTCACCCGAGTGCATAACTGCCGAACCGGGCGCGCCAGAAGCGACCGGGCGGAGGAACCAATTGGGAAGCATCATTCCCTGGGGCGAATCAGGGGCAAATCCTGCCTTGTAGCGCAACTCTTTCAGCGCGAGCCCGACAGCTAACTCCGCAGGCATTACCGAAAGAGCATTTGACCCGAATTCGCCCAAAGTTTTCAGGCCTCATCGCCATCATGGCCCTGATGGCCTTCGCTGCACCCGCAAACTCGACTGCGGCGGTGTCCAGTGGCGGCGGCGGCTTCGTATTGCCCGATCCTCCGGCGATCACCGACGTGATCTGCCTTTCCGGATGCAGCCAGATGAGGACTTCATCGCCCGGGGGCAGCGTCCAGGTGACCGGCGTAAACCTCAACTCCGCTGCGAAGGTGAGCTTCGCTGGCAACGGCAAGCGCATCGAAGTCGAGCCATCACTGGTTTCCGGCAACCGGGTTGAAGCGGTGGTGCCGGACGGTGCCCGCTCCGGCAAAGTCAGGGTGGTCGGCAGCGACGGAACCAAATCCGGCTTCTCACCCAAAGCCCTGAACGTAGGTCCCGTCCAGACTCTTTCGAAGGGAGCCGCTCTCAAGATCACCGACGCTTCCACCACCCCGAGGAAGGCCTATCAGTACGGGCAGAAGAAACCGAAACTGACTTTCATCCTGGCCGGCGGCAAAGCAACGAATGACTTGCGGATCGACATTGTCAGCAGTTCCGGTGAAATAGTTTTCAGCCGGTTCGCCAAAGGTGTTGCCAGCGGATCAACCCAGACCGTTCGCTGGAATGGCAAGACATCTTCCGGAAAGCTCGCGCGGAACGGCAGCTACCAGTTTGTGGTTCGCAGTAGTGATGGTACGGCAGCCAAGGTGTCCCGGAACATCGCCAAGGTCCAGCGCAAAGCCCAACGTGGCAAGGCCACCGATCCGTTCGGCTTCAGGTTTTACGGCTATGTATTCCCCGTGTCCCGAGGTTCCCACTATTTCGGTGACGGTCTCGGCGCCGGACGTGGACACCAAGGACAGGATGTCATGGCAAAATGCGGTCTGCCCCTGATTGCCGCCCGGGCAGGGACCGTGTACTACAACGAGTACCAGGCCGGCGGAGCAGGCAATTACGTGGTGATCAACGTGAAGGGTTCGGGCCAGAGCCACGTTTATATGCACCTGGCTTCACCTTCACCGCTGAAAGTCGGGTCCAAGGTGAAAACCGGACAGCGGGTCGGCACTCTCGGCACGACCGGACGCAGCAGCGCCTGCCACCTCCACTTCGAAATCTGGTCCCGTCCGGGCTGGTACCAGGGTGGTAGTCCGATCGATCCGACTACCCCGCTGAAGCGCTGGGACAGGTACAGCTGAGCGTTTCGCCCTAAGGGTGAAGGTGAATGCTTTCGCCGTGTGGTCCCATCAATGCGATCAGCTCGACCGGTTCTTCAACCACCCCGAACCAGTGCGGAGTGAGAGTTGAGAACTCGACTGCTTCGCCCGGGCTCACGACCATGTCGTCTTCTCCGAGGCAGAGTCTCATCCGGCCGCTGAGCACGTAGAACCAGTCGTTACCGTCGTGAACCGGCAGGTCCACGGGGGGTTGGTTACGGGCCGTCTCGATGTGGATCTTGAAGGCGTGCAGTCCGCCAGCCGGGCCACGTCTGGTGAGCGGCCACATGGTCAATCCGTCGAACTTCCGGGCTGCCCCGCGGACCCGGGGGTCGGGATGTTTGGGCTCATCAATCAGGTCGTTGGTGGTCACCCCCAGGGCCGCCGCCAGCGCTGGCAAATGATCGAGCGAGATCCTTCGTTTGCCTGACTCGAGACGACTCAGGGTTGAGACGTCAATCGAAGCCCGGCCAGCCACATCTTCGAGGGTAAGGCCTCCCTCCGTTCGCATCTGGCGCAAACGGCGACGCACGCGGTCTTCAACTTTTTCGCCTTTGCAGGAATCCGGTTCTTTTGCCATATCAGCAAACTAACTTGACAGATACGCCTGTCCCGTGTCAAGTTGAGCCTATGAACGAAACACTTGATTGCGCAGTAATCGGCGGTGGGGCCGCCGGGCTCAGCGCCGCCCTGGTACTTGGCCGGGCTCGACGCCGCACCCTGGTCGTCGATGCCGGCCAGCAGAGCAACCGTCCTTCACACGGAGTCGGCGGACTGCTCGGTCATGACGGTCGTGACCCTTCCGAGCTGTACGAAATCGGACGGACCGAACTCGATGCCTACCCCTCGGTCGAGATCGTCGACGGAGAAGCTGTGAAAGCGAAACACCTTGTTGAATCCGGTGGGTTCGAAATCGAACTCAGCGACGGCTCGGTTCGCACTGCCCGCAGGTTGATTCTCGCTACCGGCATGGAGTACAGGGTCGATGACCTGCCCGGCCTGGCTGAACTCTGGGGCAACTCGGCCTTCCACTGCCCCTTCTGTCATGGCTGGGAAGCCCGTGATGGAGCCCTCGCCATTCGCGGCAACGGAGACCAGGGCGTCCACGGCGCCTTGATGCTGCGTGGCTGGAGTGAAGACGTAACCCTCCTGAGCGACGGTCCGGCGGACCTGAATGATGAACAACGTGGCAAGCTCGAAGCAGCCGCAATCAGGGTCGATGAGCGGCCGCTGACTGGTTTACGGGCAGAGAACGGCGACCTCGCCGCGATCAGGTTCGCTGATGGCACCGAGCTTGAACGCAGCGGCTTGATGGTTGCGCCGAGACTCCACCAGCGCACCGACCTCGCCGCACAGCTCGGCGCCCGCCACGCGGACCCGAATCCGATGGCTGCCGACCGGCTGGTGGTCGATTCGTTCCAACGAACCACTGTCCCGGGGGTATTTGCGGCCGGCGATGTTTCCGGTCAGTTCCCGCAGGTGGCCGCGGCGATCTCATCGGGATCGAACGCGGCAGCGTTCGTAGTCCAAACCCTGCTCTCCGAAGACTTCGGGCTGCCGCTGCCGCCTGCCCTGACCCAGGCAGCGGCGAACTGAACCATCCCGGTGAGCAGCCGGCTCAGTGGTGGTGACCGCCTTCCGCGGCAGCATGGAGTTCTTCGTCGCTCAGCGTCTCAGCCATCAGGGCGGCCAGGGCCGTCGTGATCGGCACCGCCGCGATCAGGCCGATCGAACCGACCAGCGTCGCCACGATTTCCTTGGCGATGATTTCGAGGTTGACCGCATCGATGATCCCGAGCTGGCCCGAACCGAAAATGAGCAGGACCGGCAAAGAGGAGCCGACATAAGCCAGTACGAGAGTGTTGACAGTCGCACTTACGTGGTCCCGGCCCACATCGATCGCCCGCCGGTAGAGGGCCCCGAATTTCTGGGTGGGGTTGGCTGACCGCAACGCGAGGACAGTTGAAGCCTGGCTGATGGTCACGTCATCAAGCACGCCGAGCGCCCCGATCACCATGCCCGCGATCAACAAACCGCTCAGGGAGATCTCCGACCCGTTGAGGGCCAGGGCGGTGGCCTGTTCGGACGATAACCCGGTCAGGTTGGTCAGCTCGGTGAAAACCACGGCCAGTATCCCCACCAGCAAAAGACTGAACGCCGTACCCAGAATTGCGGCCAGGCTCTTTGGCCCCAAACCGTGGGCAAGCGCGATCGTGATCAGCATCACCGCCATCGACCCGACCAGAGCAACCGCCAACGGTGGTTTTTCGTCAAGAATTGCCGGCACGATGAAAAGCAGGACAACGGCGAGGCTTGCCGCCAGTCCAACCAGTGAGAGAGCACCCCGTAGACGGCCGAAAACGATGACCAGAAAGCCGAACGCCAGGGCCAGCCACAACATCGGTGCCCGTCGCTCGAAGTCGATCAGTGAATAGACCGGCTCGACCGGGGCCGTGCTCAGTTCGTTTCCGATCGGCGCATAGTCGATCTTTGCGACACGCACCTTGTCCCCGGGGTCATAAGTCGCAGTCGGCCCCCCACTTGAAACCTGGATCGGAACGACCTCGCCGGACTGCGGTCCGGAGGTGATCTCCACATCAGCATCGATGCAGGTCCCTTTTCGCGGCGGTGGACACTCCTGCGAAGTTACGGCCTGGATTTCCCCGCTCTGGGTATCACCAACCGGGCCCACCCCAAGCGAGAACTCAGGCTCGGAACCTGGCCAGAGCAGAACGAGTCCGATTGCGGTGGCCACGGCAATGAATGCCACGGCCCCGATGAAGATCTGTTTATGACTGGCTCTCCCGTTCACGAAGGAAGAGTGTGCCAGCCACCCCGGCGGAGGTACTCAGTCTCATTTTGCCCGATTTGATGAGACTGATTCTCATTCTGTTATAAATTCTCCGGTCCGCACACCCCTCGTACCGGAGTCAACCTTGTTCCAGCCGTTCACTTTGCCTTATGTCCAGGAAGGCCTCATCGAGATCCTTCTGCTTTCAGTCGCCGCCGGCCTGGTCGGTTCGTGGGTGGTGCTTCGTGGCCTCTCGTTCTATTCACATGCGATCGGGACTGCGGCCTTCCCCGGCCTGGTGCTGGCAGACGGCCTCAGCTTCTCCCCCGCCCTTGGCGCGTTTGGCATGGCCGGAATATTCACGGCGCTGTCCGCTCTGGTCAGCCGATCGAAACGAACCGCGAACGACAGTGTCACCGCCCTTGTCCTGGTCTCCTGTCTGGCTGTTGGCGTGATTCTGGCAAGCGATGTTTTCAGTTCAGGCGCAAACATCGACACCCTGCTGTTTGGATCCCTCCTTGCGATCGGCCCGAACGACCTCTGGCTGGCCGGAGGAGCCGCTCTGCTCGCAGTCATCGTGACCCGTCTCTGTGCCACCCACTGGCTGGCGAAAGGGTTCGATGAAGAATCGGCGGCGAACCTGAAGTCCGGTTCGGCCTGGTTCGACCTGGCCCTGCTGGGCGTAGTCGCGATTACGGTCACTGCCTCGCTCAGCGCGGTCGGTGCTCTACTTGTTTCCGCCTTGATCGTGATCCCCGCAGCAACAGTCCGGATGCTCACCCACCGGATCGGGACCCTCCAGATCGGCACTGTCATGCTGGTCGCTGCCGAAGGGACTCTCGGGCTCTGGCTTTCGGTGAAACTCAACGCTCCACCCGGGGCAACTATCGCGGTTGTCAGCGGCGCCGCATTCGCCGGCGTTCTGATCGTCCGGCAGATCAGAAAGTTCCGGCCTGTCGCCATCGCTGCGGCCGCTGTCGCCCTGCTGGTCTTCGCCGCCGGATGCGGGAATTCCAGCAGTGAAAATGACAAGCTGAACGTGGTCGCCACCACCACCCAGGTCGCTGACCTGGTCGAGAACGTCGGCGGGGACCAGATCAACCTGACCGGAATCCTCCAGCCGAACACTGACCCCCACGACTACGAGCCACGTCCGTCCGATGTCGAGGCGGTAGTTGACGCCGATGTCGTATTCAGAAGTGGAGGCCACCTCGACGAGTGGACGGATGGCCTGATCAGCGACAGCGGCAGCAGCGCCACTGTGGTCGACCTGAGCAACGGACTGCCGGTAGCCCTTCATGGCGATGAAGAAGGCCATGCCCACGAAGACGAGGCCCACGAAGACGAGGCTCATGAAGATGAGGCCCATGAAGACGAGGCCCACGAAGACGAAGAAGTCGACCCGCACTGGTGGCTGGACCCGGTGAACGCCAAGGCCGCGGTCAGCGAGATCGAAAGCGCCTTGATCGAAGTTGAGCCCGGGCAGGAAGCTGCGTTCACGGCAAATGCGAAGGCCTACCAGGCCCGGTTGACGAACCTTGACCGGACTATCGCCAAGTGTTTCGAGTCCGTCCCAGACAACCAGCGCAAGATCGTCACCGACCACGATGCCTTCAGCTACCTGGCGTCCCGGTACGAGATCGAAGTCGTCGGAGCGGTAATTCCCGCCCTGACCACCCAGGCCCAGCCTTCGGCCGGGGATCTGGCCGATCTCGAGCAGACGATCAAGGAAGAAAACGTAAAAGCCATCTTCCCCGAGAGTTCGGTGTCACGAAAGCTCGCCGATGCTTTGGCCAGCGACACGGGCACCACCACCGAATACGAGCTCAACGGTGACACCCTGGGCCCTGAAGGTTCAGACGCCTCGACCTACATCAAGATGATGCAGACCAACGCCAACAACCTGATGCTCGGACTGACCGGAGGCGAACGTGGCTGCGAGTTCGGCTGATCACGCCCGCCATTTCGTCGTTGCCAACGGCCTCGCGGTTGGTTACGAAGGAAAGATCGTCCTTGATGGTCTCGACTTCCGGATCTCACCGGGAACAAAAGTCGGTCTGCTGGGACCGAACGGTGGCGGCAAGACCACCCTCTTCCGGGCTTTGCTCGGCCAGATCCAGCCGCTGGACGGCACCCTTTCGGTCGATGCATCCTGCGCCACCGTGCCTCAGACCGACCGTTCGCGTCTCGACTATCCGGTCACCTGTCTCGACGTGGCGACCATGGGTGCGCTCTCCCGCCTGCCGTGGTGGCGCCGGCCGGGCCGCCGGGACCGCGCGCAGGCAGCCGCGGCTTTGGAGACGGTCGGCCTGGCTGAACGGTCGAGCGACAGCTTCGGCGCACTTTCCGGTGGCCAGCGACAAAGGGTTCTGATCGCCCGTGCCCTGACGGCGGATGCGGAGCTGCTGTTACTCGATGAGCCTTACACCGGCCTTGATTCAACCAGCGCCGCTCGCCTGGACCGGCTGATCAATGACCTTGCCGATCGTGGCTGTTCCGTGATGATCGCCACCCATGATGTCGATCAGGCCCGGGCCTGGGATCAGGTTCTGTGTCTGAACGGCCGGCAGATCGCTTTCGGACGTCCCGATTCAACCCTCAACCGGGAGGTTCTGGAGGCAACGTACGGTGGGCATATCGTGGAAATCCCCGGTCAACCCGGCCAGGGCCTCCTGCCTGCCCACCACTGCGATCATGAACACACGGGCGAACATTGATCGACTGGGTCACTGAGCCGCTTTCACATGGCACCACCCTGCGCGCCCTGCTGGAAATCACCGTTCTTGGCGTGGTCAGCGGGGCGATTGGCTGCTGGATCGTGCTCTTTGAGCTTTCATACAGTGCCGAATCCCTGGCCCATGGCCTTTTTCCTGGCCTGGTGATCGCCGCCCTTATCGGCGCCCCGTTGCTGCTTGGTGGCGCCATCGGTGTCCTGATCGCAGCGGTCCTGGTTGTCCTGGCAGCCCGCCTTACTGACGAGTCCGCCGACACGGCGATTGCTGTGGTGATCACCACCCTGTTCGGCGCCGGCGTGCTGCTGGCCCTGTCCCCGTCCAGCCCTCCAGGCATCCAGGAACTGCTCTTCGGCGACCTGCTCGGCGCATCAGTCTCCGACATCCTGCTCGCTGGCGGGGTCGGCGCTGCCGTGCTCGTGGTTCTCTGGATGCTGCACGACCGCCTTCTCGCGATCGGTTTCGACAGCGACTCCGGGCCGGCACTCGGGATTTCGGTCGGTTCCCTGAACGTAATTCTGCTCGCCCTCGTTTCCATGACGATCCTGGTTTCCGTTCAGGGACTGGGCAACCTTCTGGTCGCGGCGATTCTGGTCGGTCCGGCTGCGGCCGCCAGGCTGGTCACCCGGCAGATCCGGCCGATGATGGCCATCGCCGCCATGGTTGCGGTGGTCGCTGGCGTGCTTGGCATCTACGCTTCCTACTATCTGAGCACCGCGGCCGGGGCTTCGGTTGTAATCGCTCTTGTCGCCTGTTACCTGGCCGCGGCTGCCGCTTCGGCGCTGCAGGGCAGGCTGGGCAGAAGACAGGAGGCTGGCTGATGGTCCATCGACACGATCCGGATCCAAGCTGGGAAGAGCACGCGATGAAGGAGATGTCGGATGCCGGATTCCGGAACGGGGCTTCGCGACGCCGCGTCATCGAAATGCTGGGCGGGCAGGAGTGCGCAATCACCGCGCTGGACCTTGATGCGCGACTCGATGGCGTCGGCCGGGCCACGGTGTATCGGGCCCTGGAGCAGATGGAAGATCTGGGGCTGGTCCAGAAGATCGACATGGGCGGCGAGTCGGCCGGATACGAGAAGGTCGATCCCGAGGGCCACCACCATCATCACATCGTCTGTACCGATTGCGGCAAGGTGATTCCTTTTGAGGATTCCGATCTGGAGAAAGCAATCCACGCAATCTCGAAACGGGACGGGTTCACCATTCAGTCCCACGACATAACGCTCCGAGGAACCTGCGAAAGGTGCACCTGAAAGTCCAACCACCCGTTCTGGAACGGATATTTCGGAGATAGGGCAAAAAAACGAACCAGAACGCATCCACCCGCCCAACCGAATCATTCTGGGTCGGGAAAGACCCCACAGTGGGGCAAAAACCGACCCAGAAACCCGTGAGCCAGAACGAAATCAGCCAGCCGTAAGGCCAGGCAATCCGCACCGGGTCGGTTTCACCGCGAGGTGAGCGGCAAAACCGACCCGAAGCGATCCAACCAGCTTCAGCCCCCATTCCGGGTCGGATTCACCGCGATACCCGCGGCAAAGTCGACCCGGACC
>JBAUOE010000103.1:0-10001 GCA_049579585.1 Solirubrobacterales bacterium
CGCGGGAAAAGGATCAACATGGTGGCCAGCGCAAGGGTAATCGCCACCAGGCCTCCCCGCGAAGCGGTCATGTAGACAGCCAGTGCGATCAGTGGCAGCACCCCGGCTGCAGCCGAGCGTCCCCAGACCGACTTTCCTTCGCTGGCGATCCAGAGCAGGGGCGCGAGGCCGATCGCCAGAAGTGCGGCCAGACCGTTCCAGTACTCGAGCGGAAAGTTGAGCCTTGCCCGGGGATAATCCTCGGGCAGAATCTGGTTCGCCCCGATCGGCAGCAGGTCAGGGGCAAACCTCTGGGCGAGCGCGATCACGGCAACCAGGGCCACCGCTGCCCCCACCCCGGAAACCGATCGCCTGAGGCCATCCCTGCCCTGGGTCAGGACGAACAGGGCAAACACTCCCAGCAACATGAGTACCCGGCTGAGTTCGACCATGCTGCGCTCGGTGGATTCGGTCCAGGTGAACGTGCCAATGGCGGTCCACAGCATCATGCCTGCGAGTACGGCCAAAGTGATCTGCCCTGCCCTGGTTACGCGCGCCACAGGCAGCAGGCCCGCAATCGCACCGAGCAGCACTACCCACCAGATGATGATTCCGGCCTGGCTCCGCAGAACCAGGTCGTAACCACCAGCCTCGATTGCGAGGAAGAGCACCAGTACGAATGGGATGCCGAAACCGATCACGGCCGGCAGGCTCTCCCTGAGCCTCTGACCCAGGGTCGGTCCTTCGAGCACCCGATTCACAGTGGGTCCGGGCAGAACCCGGCTCCCGGCAACTGGACGATCATCTTCAGGCGAGCCAATCACCCAGATGCTTGTCGCGGAAGTTGTCAATGGTCGAAGCGATGCCCTGGTCGAGATCGGTCACGGCCTCGAAACCGATCAGATCCCGGGCCCGTTCGACGTCCAGGTACCGCACCGGCTGGCCATCCGGGCGTGAGGTGTCCCAGGTGGTCTTGCCAGCGAAGCCCGATTCCCTCGACACGATCTCGGCGAGATCTTTGATCATCGTTTCTTTGCCGGTACCCACGTTGAACGGTTCCGATGTCTGGGCATATTCGGCGGCCAGAACAACCGCCCGGGCAGCGTCATCCACGTAAAGAAACTCGCGGGATGGCTTGCCGGTTCCCCAGAGCACTACTTCTTCATCATCACGCTCCCTGGCAGCCACGTATTTGTGGACCATCGCCGGAATCACATGTGAATCTTCAAGGTCGAAATTGTCGTCCGGCCCGTAAAGGTTGGCCACGATCGGAACGGTTGAATCGAGTCCGTACTGCCGCCTGTAAGTGTCGGAGAGGACGATCAGCATCTTCTTGGCCAGGCCGTAAGGAGCATTCGACTCTTCCGGATAGCCGTTCCAGATGTCGTCTTCGCTGAACGGCACGTCGAGGAACTTCGGGTAGGCACAAACCGAGCAGACCGCAACGAGTTTCTGGATCCCGAGATCGTGGGCCGCGTCAAAGACGTTCAGGCCCATGGCCATGTTGTCCCTGATCAAGGGTGCCGGGTGACGGCGATTGAAGCCGATGCCACCGACGTTCGCAGCCAGGTGGAGCACCACGTCAGCTCCAGCCAGCCCTTCCCGGGCCGCCACAGGATCGGTCAGGTCGAATTCCGACGACCGGAGCACCGTGACTTCGGCCCCCAGACTTTCAACCAGGCGGACGGTGGGCTTGCCAAGGAATCCGGCACCTCCGGTCACGTGGACCTTTTTTCCATCCCAGAACTTTTCCGAGGGCTGGTTGAGGGCCGGCATCAGGCGACCTTCCCTGACATCTGATCTTCGAGCTGTTTGACATCGGCGTCAACCATCAGTTCCATCAGTTCCTTGAAGTGCACTTTGGGTTCCCAGCCGAGAACCTCTTTCGCTTTGGAGGCATCGCCTTCGAGCGAATCGACTTCGCTGGGCCGGAAATAACGTGGATCGATTTCCACGTACTGCTCGAAGTCGAGACCGACCCGAGAGAAAGCCACATCGACCGCTTCGCGAACCGAATGCTTCTCACCGGTAGCGATAACGAAGTCTTCCGGTTGATCTACCTGCAGCATCATCCACATGGCCTCGACGAAATCGGGCGCGTATCCCCAGTCCCTTTCAGCATCGAGGTTCCCCAGGTAGAGCTTTTCCTGAAGCCCGGCTTTGATTCGAGCCACTGCCCGGCTGATCTTCCGGGTAACGAAAGTTTCGCCACGACGGGGTGATTCGTGGTTGAACAGGATTCCGTTCACCGCGAACAGGTCATATGCCTCACGGTAGTTGACCGTCGTCCAGTAGGCGGCAACTTTGGCCACGGCATACGGACTCCGTGGATGAAAGCGCGTGGTCTCGGTCTGGGGTGGCGGTGTCATGCCGAACATCTCGGAAGAAGAAGCCTGGTAGAAGCGGGTTTCGACCTCGGAATCGCGGATCGCTTCGAGGATGCGGAGCGTGCCGAGACCGGTGATGTCGAGGGTGTACTCGGGGATGTCAAACGACACCCTGACATGGCTCTGGGCGCCAAGGTGGTAGATCTCATCGGGCTGGATGTTGTAGATCAGGCGGGTCAGTACGACCGGATCGGAAAGGTCCCCGTAATGGGTCATGAACTTCGGTCCGTCTTCGTGCGGGTCGTGGTACAGGTGCTCGACACGACCGGTATTGAAGCTGGATGAACGACGGATTATGCCGTGGACCTCATAGCCCTTTTCAAGCAGCAACTCGGCCAGATATGAGCCATCCTGGCCGGTGACACCCGAGATCAGGGCAACCTTTTGTTTGCTGGTGCTCAATTGGTTCTCACTTCTCTCATCTCGGGGTTCCGGCTTCCGCCAGCCGAACCGGGTTTCCAGGAACATTTGAAAGGCCATCCAGCCAGGGTCGCCGATCGAAGCCAGCACCACTGGAAACGGCAGCCTTTCGGCTTGGCACAGGCCTCTGGCGGGTCTCAGAACATATCGGTTCCACCCCGTTCCGGGCGGAACGCGAAAGGCTCAAAACACCCCTGATCTGCCGGAAACTGCCGAAAGGGTGCGAAGCAGGATTCTGAAATCCTCGCCGAGCGACCAGCTGGTCACATAAGCGCAGTCGAGCTTGAGCATGTCTTCCATCGGAATCTCACTGCGGCCCATCACCTGCCAGGGCCCGGTGATTCCGGGACGCACCCGCTGGCGGACCCTGTATTTCGCGTCGATCCCGGCGATTTCGTCAAGCGGCAGCGGACGTGGACCGACCAGGCTCATGTCACCGACCAGAACGTTCCAGAGCTGGGGCAGTTCGTCGATCGATGACCGCCTCAGAAATTTGCCAACCCCGGTCACACGCGGATCGTTCTTGAGTTTGAGCATGCCGTCATCGCCACCGTGGATGCTCCGGTGGCGCAACGCGGAACGCTGGCTGTCAGCCCCGACAACCATCGAGCGCAATTTGTAGACCTGGAAAGTGTCTCCTTTGAAACCGACCCGGTCCTGCCGGAATATGACCGGGCCTTTGGAACCCAACCGGATCGCGATCGCCGAAAACAGCAGGACCGGCGAGGTGAGAATCAGCAAAAACACGGAGAGCGCAATGTCCACGCTGCGTTTCAGGATCGCCCCCATTGGTCTTGGATAGGAAGGCCGTGAACTCATCAGGCTCATGCCTTCCAGTTGCTGGAGCATCGAGCTTGCGTAAAGGCTTTCGGGACCACCGGAAACATGGTCGACCGCGATCCCGCGATTCACCATCGTGTAGGCCAGGTTGGTTCTTGTGCCGAGCTGCTCCATGCCACCTGACACGAGTGCCCGGTCGATTCCGGCATCGACGACCAGTTCGGTGAGGCCGATCGTCATCGCACCGTTGCCAACGTCCGGCTCGACCGAGCCGTGATCTTCGAGGTTTCCATCGACCAGACGCCTTACCTGCCAGCCGCCATCATCCGGCCTCTGCACGATCTCGAGCCCCACTTCGAGTCCCCATTCGGGGTGGCGATCAATTCGTGCGTGGAGCACTTCAACAGTTTCGATGTCACCGACCAGGGCGACCGACCGGCGATACCACGGACGTTTGCGGGCGAATGCGCGGGCAGCGGCCCGGAAAACAAGCAGCGTCGGCACCATCAGCACCCACATCACTCCCAGCGCAAACAGCTCGGTAATGCCGTCAAGGACCAGGCTGCGGACAAGCACGAATATCCAGCACCAGAAAGTGGCCGCAACGACTATCGGATTCAGCTCGGCTACATAATCGAACGAGATCCGGCGTTCAACCTGGCTGTAGAGACCAAGTACATATGCGACCAGGATCCACACCGGGATCATTCCCAGCATGAAGAAGGCCCATTGCGAAACGTGAACTTCGCGCCCGATGGCTTCAGTCAGCAGAAGGGTCGCGACAACACTGACCAGAAGGCCGGCCATGTCGGTGGCCAGCAGAAGCCGATGATAGGCATGGCCAAAATGCGCAGAGTCAGTCGCGGGTGAGGTATTTGCCCGCACGTTGGACCGCAGGTTGATCGGATCTCCGGCCCTCTTGGCCTCGGTTTCGACCCATTCTTCGGAAATCTGCGGGTCGGTAACTATTGGTGGATCTGTACTTATGGTTTGCTGTGAATCGTTCATTGCTTCCTTGGGAGGACTGGACTCCCCGCCTTGCTCGTCAAAGCGAATTAGTCCGTTTCTGGACCATCCGAGGTTAGACGTATTTCACGAAGACGGTGTGAATGACTGGAATTCACCAGATTGACGCAAATGCGTCATTTGAAACCCGGCCCGGGACCGGAAGTTTCGCTCGTGTGTCCGGAAGGTCGCCGAATCAGTCAAGCGCGTGGCAGACAGATGCCACATACGACTTGCGGATCAGGGCGGAAATTGTCTTCCCGTTGGGGAAATCCGAATTCGGGGTGACCTGGATGTTCACCATATAAGCGATCGAACGCTTACCGTCAGCGCTTGATGCGGCGAAGGTCCTGTAGCCGGGGAACGAACCGGTGTGACCAAAGACAACACCGCACTTCGACGTGTACTTGAAGAGGCCAAGTCCGGCCCGGTTCCGGCCCGGTCCGGGCGGCTGCGACTCGCCAAGGGTCCAGCGGCGCTGGGCCTTCCTGATCTTTTTGCCGAAAAGCTTTCCGCCCACGTATCCACGGAAGAATCTTCCGAGGTCAGGGAGGGCCGAAACGATGCCGCCCGAAGCCCAGGCGCCTGACGGGTTGATCAGCGATGAAATGTCGCTTGGCGGATCTGGCGGATCGATGTCGTACCCGCGGATGAACGGTGTGGGCATGGCCGATACATCCGGAAGTGAAGTCCGCTTCAGATCCAGTTTGCTGTAAACGAAGCGCTTCAGCAGTTTCTCGTACGAAATGCCGGTCGCTGCCTCGGCCATCAATCCGACCACGATGTTGTCGGTGTCGGAGTACTCATAGGTTGAGCCTGGCCGCGCCGTCAGATCTTCGTCCTTGACATAGCCGATCAACTCGTCCGGCGAGAAGTACCGTTGGAGGTCCGCCGAGAAGTCGGTGATGAATCCTTCGGACCTGATGTAGTCCGGCAGCCCACCGGTGTGCTGGAGGGCCTGGCCGAGGGTTACCCGTTCGGCTTTGGGCAACTTGCCGGGAAGAAGCTCACCGATGGTGTCGTTCAACTGGAGCTTGCCTTTCCTGACGAGGGAAAGGGCAACCGCGCCGCTGAAAGCTTTGGCGACGCTGGCGATCCGAAAATGTTCGTTCAGCCGGGGGGCGGCGCCCGAAGCGAGGTTTCCTTTGCCCCTGCCGAAGTATTGGGTACGACCGTTGCTCCTCACCTGTACGGCGATCGCAGGAGGGGCGTTTTCGGTCTTGAGGACTTTGTCGATCGACTCAACCAGGGCTTTCTTGGTCGCCTGGCTGGCGGTGGCCGTCGAAGCGAAGCTTGATCCGGCGAGCACTGCCATGAGCGCAACAGCGATGGCGACTGAACCTTTGTGGAACAAACCCGTTTTCATACTAGGACCATACCCGCTGAACGTCCTTCACATATGAATCTGGTGGATTCGCTCAAATCCTTGGCCGGTAGGCGGTCAGCGCACGTTCATTGCTGCGCAACCACTGGGCGGATCGTTTCCAGTCAGGCAGGGCTTCACTCAAGGCATTCCAGAACTTTCTCGAGTGGTTGTGATGCTCGATGTGGACCAGTTCGTGGATCACGACATAACGCAATGCGTGATGGGGTCCGATGACCAGACGCCAGTTGAACGAAAGGGTCCCCGAAGTCGAGCATGACCCCCAGCGGGTCTTCTGGTCCCGGATCGTGACTTTCTCCGGGTGCAGATCGAGCCGGTGGGACTCGTTGGCCACAACCAGTTCGATTCGTTCCCGGGCTTCACGCCGGTACCAGCGGTCGATCGCCTCAAGCGCATCTTTCTTTTTCCTGCCGCCCGCGGCCAGGGTGCCGTGCGCCGATGGTTCGTGGCCACATTCCTCACCAAAGAGGGTCGCGACCACCGGGGCCGTTTCGGTTTCGGTCGAAACCATTCGGGCGACCGCCCGGTCGGCACCGGTTCGTTCGACCGGCACTGGCTGGCCCTCCAGCCAGACGATGCCTTTCCGGCCCAGGTCGATTCGTGAATCAGTCAGCAACGGCATCGAGGTGCACCTCTCCAGCGTTGAGACTGATGATTTCCCCATTGTCAGCCCGGACGCGCAGGTTGCCATCACGGTCGATCCCCGCTGCTTCACCCTTGCCGGCCGCCCAGGTGATCTGGCGGCCGCGCAAAGCGTCGCGTTCGGCAAGCTCGACCAGCGCAGTGGAATCGTCCGGATCGAGTCGTCGACTCAAGGCTTCATTCAGCCTGCTGATTGCGTCCGGCACGGTTGCTCCATGTCCGACCGAGGTGGCCCGGCCGCGGAACTCGGGCGGAAAGTCATCGTCCGCGATCGCGACGTTGAGACCGATGCCGATCACCGCCCAGCCATCCTGCGGACGCGCTTCGACGAGGATTCCGGCGCACTTCTGACCTTCGATCCAGACATCATTCGGCCACTTGACCATTGCCCGTTCAGCCCCGAGGGCCTCTACCGCTTCGCACACGGCTACCCCGACCGCGAGTGGCAAAGTACCCGGGACTTCGATCTTCCTCCGAAGTACGACCGAGTAAGCGAGAGCGCCACCGGCCGGACTGGCCCAGGGACGTCCCTGCCGGCCCCTGCCGGATGTCTGCTCATCGCAGGTGACGAGGGTCCCGGTACCCGCGCCGGCCTCAGCCAGCCGTCGGGCTTCGGTGTTGGTCGATCCGACCGTCCGGAAGTGAAGGTGGGGCCGGCCAACGAGCATCGACGCAGGCTATCGGGAAGGCTGGTTCAGGCGGGCCTGATCAACAGTTCGTCATCAGGGGACAGACCGAATGTTTCCGCGGCGCTGCCGCCATTGACCGCGAGCGCCAGCGATCCGGATGAATCCGGAAAGAGGATCGGGCTGCCCGTTTCGACTTCACCGAAAGCCGACCCGAAAGGCACCTCATCGATCCTGGATTCGCCCGCTTCAACCGTCACCGGTGCGCCGTCCTTTAGAAAGGACTGGAGAATCAACTCCGGACCGACGTCCAGGGCCAGGTTCCCGTAACGGTCACGTCCGAGCACATGGGCAGTAAGCAGGCCGCTTTCCAGCGAGGGTTCGGGGAAGTCCAGGGTCACCAGGCTGGAAGCGTCGATCTCGACCCCCAGCTCTTCTGGCGGCAGGCCGCGCGCGAGTTCGGCCGCAACGGGGCTGAAGATGTCACGTCCATGAAAGGTCCGGTGGGTGGGTACCAGCCGGGCTGGTGACTCGGAAATCTCGAAAGCCCGGTCCGCCCCGCCGAGACGGTCAGCGGCTGGAACCAGCAGACCGTTGTCAGGGCCAACCAGAAAATGGTCGCCGGCACAAAGGACCAGGGCCCGGCGATCGGTCCCGACCCCCGGGTCAACCACCGCGAGATGTACTGCCGGCGCCGAATAATGAACCAGCGCGGCCAGTGCCAACGCACCACGACGCACATCACCCGGGTTGATCCCGTGAGTGACATCGATAACCCGGATCTCCGGATCGAAGCGGTCAATCACTGCCCGGCAGACGCCGGTGAACTCATCTTCGACCCCGAAGTCGGTCAGGAACGTGATTGGCCTTGACCTGATCATCATGGGATCTGGGTCCGCTGCTCGCGGCACCCGAAATCGTGTGATTTAGCCTTCTTCATCGGAAGATCGTAGCCCCCGACAGGCAAGCTGGATAACATTGCTGGTCAAGGTCGATCTGAGGAGCAATCTTGCAGACGTTTCACCGTGCCCAAAATTCTCGTTTCGTTTTCGCTGCGGCCGTACTTGCCGCCATGCTTTTCGGTGCCTTTTTCGGCATCGGTACAGATGCGAACGCAGCGAAACTGAAGAACGGTGCTTACGTGCGGAATGCGGTCGAGATCCCGCAGCCGAACAACCCGGGTTTCTTCTGGACCACTGATGCCAACATCGGATTCATCGTCACCAACGGCGGCAAAATCCGTTCGGGCGGCGGTTTCATGCAGTTCAAGAAAAACAACAATGTCTGCACCTCCAAGCAGGTGGGGGCTTACGGAACAGTCGTGACCGACCCCGATACCGCGCAGCAGGAGACGGTGACCACTCTCGGGGTCAACTTCGCTCCGAAAAAGGCCGTAAAGCCGAACAAGAAGAACGGTTCGTTCAAGGTCAAGGCAGTGAAATCCCAGTACTACCCGAGCCTCACTGCGACCGCCTACGGAAAGCTCAAGAAGTCGAAGCTCGCTTCGTTCACGATCCAGGCTGGCGTCAACGGACAGATCGTCAAGAACGGAACTACGAAAAACGTTCGCTGCAAAGCGAAACAGACTTTCAACAAAGCGGCCTGGACATCAGACAAAGGCATCGCTTCGGAGACGAAAGTCTCCAGGCTTATCCGCAGCTTTCCCTGATTCGCCGTCCGACCTGAAGTCGTCCGGCAAAGTGCGGGCTGTTACTCGCTGAGCCTGCTCTGGTCTGCGAGCAGGGCTTCGACCAGTCCGTCCAGGTCATGGCGGTCGGCTTCGACCGCCACTTCGAGTCCCAGTTCGCGGGCGGCATCAGACGTAACCGGCCCGATCGAAACGATCCTCGCGCCCGCTGGCAATCCATCGGGCATGGCTTCGGTCAGATTCTTCACAGTTGAAGCCGAAGTGAACGTGAGCCAGTCGGCATCGGCTGCCGCCGCCAGTTCCTTCCTGCCCGGAGCTTCACGGGCCGTCCGGTAGAGCGGCAATACCTGAACTTCAGCGCCCCGGGCAGACAGTGCGTCCGGCAGGACATCCCTGGCATCTTCGGCCCGGGCGACCAGCACCTGCATGCCGCTCACATCAATGCCCTCCAGCGTTTCAATCAGGCTTTCGGCCACAAAGCGCTCAGGGATGAAATCGGCCTTGATCCCGTGCTCAGCCAGGGCCCTTGCTGTCCCGGGCCCGATAACCGCGATTTTCGCTCCTGCCAGTACACGGGCGTCGAAACCCCGGCGGGCGATCGCGTCGAAGAACAGGTGGGCACCGTTCGGGCTGGTCAGGCAAATCAGGCCGAATCTGGAGACCCCGTTGATGGTCCTTTCGACCTCGGCCGATTCGGTCAGGGATTCAATGCGAATCGCCGGCATTTCCACCACGTCGGCACCGAGCAGACGCAGCCGCCTGGCAAATCCGCTGGCCTGGGACCGCGCCCGGGTGACCACTACCTTGCGACCATGGAGCGGGCGGTCTTCGAACCACTTCAGCGAGTCACGGTATCGGGCGACCTCACCGATCACGATCAATGCGGGCGCCTTGATCTCTGCTTTGGCAACGACGTCGGCGATGGTGCCGAGGGTCGCGGTCACCACCCGCTGATTCGGGGTGGTGCCCTGCTGGATGGCGGCGGCGGGTTGAGCGGCGGGACGGCCACCGGCAATCAGGGCCGCGGCATTCTCGGCGAGGCGCTTCACCCCCATGTAAAACACGAGGGTCCCGGGAAAACTGGAAAGTGCAGGCCAGTCCAGCGCCGTCTCCGGTTTCGATGGATCTTC
>JBAUOE010000104.1:0-21668 GCA_049579585.1 Solirubrobacterales bacterium
TCAGCCTGGTCGAGCTGAACCCGGTCTTCGCCACCCCGAACGGCGCAACAGCAGCCGACGCCCTGATCAAAACCTGAACCAATCCCAAACAGGCCCAAGGCCCTGCCGGAACTGGGTCGGTTTTTGCCCGAATACAGGGTCTTATCCGACCCAGAACCCCTTGTGGGCCTTTCGCCCCGAAACGCTTCGGCCCCAGGGAACATCGCCACCCGAAGTCCCATCAGGTCCGGGTCGACTTTGCCGTGAACCTGGCGGTGAAACCGACCCGGAACATTGCCGCCCCTAGGAACCTCGTGGTCCGGGTCGACTTTGCCGCGAACCTCGCGGTGAAACCGACCCGGTCCCTTGAGGGGGTCAGATCGGGCTGATTGATGCTGCCTGGGAGCCGGTGGCGTGCTTGGTGACCTTTTGACTCTTTTCCCAGGTGATTTCCAGACCCTCCCGCAGGATTCCGGCGATCTCGGGGAAGAGTTCGGGTTCGGCGATCAGCGGCGGTGCTATCTGGATGATCGGGTCGGCGCGATCGTCCAGTCGGCAGATCAGGCCGCGGTCGACCAGCGCTTCGGTGAGCACATCCTTGAAGAGCTCTTCAGCGTCAGGGCCGTCGAATGGGGCTTTCGTCTCCTGATCGCGCACGATCTCGAGCGCCCAGAAGTGGCCCATTCCGCGCACGTCACCGACCAGCGGGATGTCCCGCAAACCGTTCAGGGCGTCCGAGGCAACCGAATGGTTCGCCCGCACGTTCTCCAGCACGTTCTCGCGCTCCATGATTTCCAGGGTCTTCAGCGCGACAACCGAGCCAACCGGATGGCCGCCGAAGGTATATCCGTTGTTGTAGCTGGCGCGACCATCGAAGAAAGGTTCCGAAACCTTGTCGCTCATCAGGACCCCGCCCATCGAAAAGTGGGCACCAGTCAGTCCTTTCGCAAAAGTCACCATGTCAGGCACGTAATTGAAAGCCTGCCCGCCGAACCATTCGCCGATCCGTCCGAACGCGCAGATCACTTCGTCCGAACAGAGCAGGATGCCATGGCGATCGCAGATCTCGCGCAGGCCCTGCCAGTAACCGGCGGGCGGGGTGAAACAGCCGCCGGCGTTCTGCACCGGTTCAGCGATCATCATTGCGATGGTCGAAGCGTCCTCGAACTCGATCGTCGCTTCGATTTCGGCCAGCAGAGCAGCGGTGTGGGCCGCTTCATCCTCGCCTTCCGGGTGCCGGTAGGCCCCGGTATTGCTGACATGGACGGTCGGGACGCCGAGCGGTTCGAAAGGCGTGCGGCAGTACGGGATGCCGGTGAAAGAAAGCGCACCCATGGTCACCCCGTGGTAGGAGTTGTTGCGCGCGATCACTTTCCGGCGATGGGGCTGGCCATTGGCCTGCTGCCACTGGACCGCCATCTTCCAGGCGGCCTCGACCGACTCCGATCCACCCGAGGTGAAGAAAACCCGGTTCATTCCTTCCGGCGCAAGATCGGCGATTCGGGTGGCGAGTTCGATCGACGGCGGGTGGGCCACAGTCCAGTTCGACGAGTAGGGCAGCTTTTTCATCTGTTCATGCGCCGCTTTGCCGATTTCATCGCCATGTGAATGGCCGAGCGAAGCGCAATAGAGACCGGAGAGCCCGTCTATGTACTTCGTGTTGTCCTGGTCGAAAACATGAACGCCCTCTCCCCGCTCGATGATCGTCATGTCGGCGTCGTCGTAAGCCGTCATGTCCGAAAAATGGAGCATCAGGTGCTGCTTCGCGAGCTTCTGAAGCCGGTCTTTTCCGGCGTTTCCGCCGTCGTTCTGTTCACCCGTCATGGCCACAGTCTAATGCTTCAGAACACGGACTTGACCTTGTAGTCAATCGCACTTTGAGGTACATTCCGGCCATGGAGGCCTCAACTACATCCCCTGCAGGCGCCAAGCCCGACCGAAGCCTGAATGGCTCGATTTCCTCGAGTTACGACGCGATCGTGGTCGGTGGCGGACACAACGGACTGACCACAGCCGCTTACCTCGCGAAAGCGGGCATGAACACGCTGGTTCTGGAACGCCGGCCGATCCTCGGCGGAGCCTGTGTCACCGAAGAGGTATGGCCCGGCGCCCGGGTGTCCAGATGCTCCTACGTGGTCTCGATGCTCCAGGCGAAAGTGATCAGCGACCTGCGGCTCAAAGACTTCGGCTACGAGGCTTACCCGCTCGATCCGGCATACGCGGCGATGACCGAGGACGGCCCGATCTTCTTCTTCAACGAAGTCGAAAAGACAGTTGAGTCGATCGCCAGATTTTCGGCCAGAGATGCCGCCGCCTACCCCGCCTTCGAGGAGCTGCTCGAAAGTGCCGCCGAGTTCGTCCGTCCGATGCTGCTGAGGGAACCACCGGCACTCGGATCCAAATCACCCGGTGACATCGCTGGCATCCTGCGCGAAGGGGCCCGGATCGGTGGCATGAGCAAACGCCAGGTCAACGACCTGATCCGGATCTTCACGATGTCGGTCGGTGACCTGCTCGACGACTGGTTCGAGCACGACGGCCTGAAAGGCTCGATTGCTTCGACCGGCGTGGTCGGGGTCTGGGCCGGACCGCGAACCCCCGGAACCGCTTACAACCTGCTTCACCACGCACTCGGCGAGATGGACGGAGTCGGCGGGGTCTGGGGCCAGGTGGTTGGTGGCATGGGGATGATCTCTACCGCCATCGCCCGCTCTGCCGAAGCAAACGGCGCAACGATAATGACCGATGCCGACGTCGCAAAAATCAACGTGAAGAACGGTGAAGTGACCGGAGTGACCCTGGCTGGAGGGCAGGAGATAAACGCCCCGATCGTCGCTTCCGGGGCCCACCCCAAATCAACCGTGCTGGATCTGGTCGGCGGCGAAAACTTCCCCGACCACGTACGCACCGACATGGAGCGCTATCGCACCCGCGGCGGCTCGGTGAAAGTGAACCTGGTTTTGAACGAAGCACCGCAATACGCCAACGTCACACCCGAGGAACAGAAACTGCTGCTCAGTGCCGGCGTGAACATCTGTCCGTCGATCGACTATCTCGAAGCCTCGTGGCAGGACGCGCTTCAGGGCCGGCCGGCGGCGCATCCTTATGTCGAAGCCGAACTGCCTTCAACCGGAGACGACAGCCTGACCGACGACGACCGTCTGATCATGACCATGTTCACCCAGTTCGGACCCTCCGAAGAATCCGAATGGAAAGACGGAGACCGTGAGCGTTATGGCCAGACCTGCATCGACCAGCTGAACCATTTCGCACCGAACTTCGCCGCGTCGGTCGATCAGCACGAAGTGTTGGCCCCGCCGGATCTCGAACGCATCTTCGGCCTGCAGGGAGGTTCAATATTCCAGGGCGAACAGGGCCTCAACCAGATGGCTTTCATGCGGCCGACGCCGGACATGGCCCAGTACGCCACCCCGGTTGGTGGCCTCTACCTTTGCGGCGCCGGAACCCACCCGGGAGGTGGCGTGACGGCCGCCTCCGGCCACAACGCAGCCCAGCGGATCCTGAAGGACAAGCGAAAAGCCAGGATGCCCTGGAGCCGTCGCAAGGCATCTGCCTAGATCAACGGCATTTCTTACCGGCCCTGAATTTGGTCAGGGCAAAGTCGTCATTGGTCAGATTCCGTTCCCGGGACCCGGCCACCACCACCCCATTGCCGCTGAGAGTTGAGGCGGCTGCACGGGATGCTGACTTCCGCCCGAAAGGAAGCAGTGTTTTGCCCCGGTGGAATCGTTTGTCGGCGTTTCCTCCGGCGGTGAACCTGGCCACGCCGAAGTGTGACTGGGTGCGGTACCCCCGGTGGTGCGGCCCGGATACAAAAGTCCTGTTACAGCGATCCACCGTCATTGCCTCGGGCAAGAGGCCGCCCGTGTAACGCACCCCGTGTTTGGCGTAACGGCGCTGCGGTTTGCCATTCGATCGCAACTTCAGGATCGCCCCTGCCTGGAGCGCACGACTGTCAGAGGCCCCCACCAGGATTCCACCGCCCGGCAGAACCACCATCGCCGTCGCCTGGCGTGAAGGTTTGTAGGTCACGTTGAGGTTTCCGAACCGGGGGCGCTCTTCGAGGCGAACGACAGTGACGCCAGCTTTGCCGAAACTGCGGTCGAGTTTGCCGTTTGCGTTCAGTCGAACCACCACCGGGCGGTTGTTGTTCCCGCCGGCGATCAGGATCTTGCCCCCAGGCAGGACTTCGATCGCGGCACCACTTTCGCCACCGTCAATTTCCAGTTCAACCACGCCGTCGCCGCCGAATGTTTCATCGAGGCTGCCATCGGTGTTGTAGCGAGCTACGGGGAGCAGATAGGAGCGACCCTTGCGCTCGCTGACCACCCGACCGGTTGCCAGCATGCGCCCGTCCGGCTGGGTCGCCACGTCGAGGGCCGTCGCGTACCGAGTCCGATCCGGGAAGAAGGTGTAGACGCGTCCATCCCCGCCAAAAGACAGATCCGGTGTTCCATCCTTGTTGAATCGGGCAATCGCAAAACCTGGAGCTTCAGCGCCGCCCGGCTCGGAGGGATCCGTTCCGGTGCCAGAGACAACCAGCTTTCCATCTGTCGATCGGACTATCGATTTCACCTTTATGGATTCAAGCGATACCTGTCCGCCATCGCCGAAACCTGACACTGGCCTGCCCCGGGCATCCCGCTCGGTGAGCACGTAGTTCCGGCATTCGAAAACCTCTGGCGGAGACCCGTCGCACTGGGACAGGCCAGCGGTGACCGTCCTGCCGTGGCCGGTGGCAACGATCGCCGTGGCTCTGTCGAGGCTCGGCTGCATGATCGGCAGATCGACTTCTCCGCCATCGCCGAACTCGGTGTCCGTTTCACCATTCTCTTTCAACCGGCTAAGCACCAGGTGGCCCCGGGAGCTGTCCCACAAGGCCAGAAGTACCTTTCCGTCAAGTGCCGGAGTGGCCTTCCAGGGCCGCAGATAGCTTCCGTCGGAGGGCAGCGAAAGCTTGCCATCGCCAGCGAAAGAACTATCGAAGCTGCCGTCGGGCAGCAGGCGCATGAGTTGACACTCGAGCCGCGGCAGGCTGACCAGAAGCCGGCCTTCGGAGTCCACTTCGATCGAGCGACTGCCGCTTGCGTGATCCAGCGGATTCCCGGTACAGGTCGCAGATCCGCCCTGGCCGAAAGTCGGGTCGATCGTCCCGTCAGGAAGGATCCTCAGAACCTTTTCAAGTCCACTTGTCTGGCCTCCGGCAAACGAATAGAAGCCGTTGTTCGCGAAAGGTGAATAGATGCCGAACCATTCGGCTGGATTCCCCAGATCACGAATGGTTGTCTTGTTCAGCTTCCGATCGAGACTGATCAGGCTCGAGCCTTCGTCGCCATATTCGCCATGCCCTTCGAGGGCCAGAAGAGTTCCGTCTGGGGCGGCGGTGAGATCCTCGTAAGGAGCGTATTCTCCCGACAGTCTGGACTTGCGGATGAGCTTGCCGGAATCACTCACCAGCAATTGCCACTGGGCGTAAAGGCTGTATCCGCATTTCGTAGCGGAACATGAACTCCCTGCCTGAACGGCGATTCTCCCGTCTGCGGTCGGAACGATGTTGCGCCCGGAATCCGACAAGCCAAGGTCGAGCCGAAAGAGACCGCGTTTGCCGAAACTTGAATCCAGGGATCCGTCTTCGAGGTAGCGTCGAACCGCAACATCCTGGCCCGGATCGCCGTTGCCGACCCTTCCGGAAACGAGCGTCCTGCCGTCATCGAGGGAAGCAACCGAGCTATAGGGCGCCAGCTTCATCATCCCGTCACCATTGAAAGAGAGATCCGGGGAACCATCGGGGAGGAAACGCATCACGGTCGGACGGTCAAGCCTGGATTCCAGATCGATGACGACACCGAAGCGGCCGTCATCAAAAACCTTGACCTCGGAAATGTTCCCGCTCCTCGTCAGTTCGTTCAGGGCGACATTCGAGGTGACCTTGCCTTTGTGCCCGAAACTGGTGTCAAGCAGCCCGCCGGCCATCGCGGGCCCGGCCGCAAACGACGCGGTCAGAAAAGCGACAACGGCAACGATTCCCGCAAGTGCATATCCACGACTCTGACTCCATTCAAGATTCATCTTCAGGATCCCTCCGTGCGCCATAGGACGATTGACTGCTTACACCCTGTAACCCCGGAGGGTGGTTGAGTTGCGCCCTAAGAAAGGTCGCGCAGCAACAGCTGGTTTCCCTTTTCCAACTGTTCACGGGTTGCTTTGCCGACCGCTTGAACGCCGGTCTGACGGTTGATCCGGGCGTGAACCTCGCGATGGCTTTCGCCGGTACGTCGGGAAACATCAGCGACCATCGTGCGTCGTTCTTCACGCAGGCGCTCCCGGGCCGCAAAGGCGGACTCCCGCTTGGGTTCAGCCGGTTCGGCCGCCCGCTTTTCCTCGGGCGGCGGGGCTTTGGCGGCAGGTGATTCGCGGCGGGCCGGCTTTTTGATGGTGCGGGTCACCGAACCGGTTATTGCCGAAACCGATTCGACCTCTTCACCAACCTCTTCAGTTGCGAAAAGCTGCATTGTGGTCTGCGCCTGGATCGCATCGTCAAGTTCGGCGGCGGTTGAACTGAGAACCTGGAATGCCTCACCGGCCGGCAGCCGTTCCGGCAGTTCCTCGTCGAGTTCTTCCAGTTCATCGGCCAGGGCGGGCGCCAGGTCGAGCGCGTGGTTGCGTTCCTTTTCGATTTCGAACGCGAGCTTTTTCAGGCGTCCATCGGCTGGCAGCAACAGGTAGCTCATCTGACGGCGTGGACTTGGGGTGGTCCGGATAAAACGTCCGACGACCTGTCGGAAGAAGAGTTCAGTCCGGGCCGCGGTCGCATAAACACCGACTCTCAGACGTGGAATATCGACGCCTTCCGAGACCATCAGGACAGAAACCAGCCAGCGGCGGTCTCCAGCCGAAAAGTCAGCGATCCGGTTGCTGGCATCCGGTTCGTCACTCATTACGATCTCCGGCTGCTCTCCGGAAATGAAGTAGATCCGCCTGGCGATCGAGCGGGCATGTTCCTGGTCGGAAGCCACGACCAGCCCGCCGGCATCAGGATGGCCGCTGGTTCGGACCTCTTCCAGTTTGCGATCGGCATCCCGCAGAACCTCACCCATCCAGTCGCCTTCCGCGTCGAGCGCGGTACGCAGCCGCCGGGCCGATTCATTCGCGGGAAGGACCAGATCGAAGTCGGCATTCCAGACTTTGCCGTCGCTCGACCACTCCATTTCACCGTCATAGGGCAGGAAAGTGATCGGCCGGCAAACCCGGTCAACCAGGGCTTCTGGATAGCCGTATACGTAATCGGCGCGGCTGATGCCATCACTGTCATAGGTGACCCACGGAATGGCTTCGTTGTCCGATCGAAACGGTGTACCTGAGAGCAGCAGCCGGAAAGTTGCCTGGCCGAAAGCTTGCTGGGCACTGATTCCCCAACTGGCCTGATCACCCATGTGGTGCGGTTCGTCAGCGATCACCAGGGTCGGACGCCGGGAAGCAACCGCATGGACGGCGGGACCGGCAGCAACCGTCTGGTAGGTGACCGCCACCCCATGAAAATCTGAAGTTTCGGGACCATCGGAATTCGGACGATTGGGTTCGAGGTCGATTCCGTAACGGGCCGCGTCGAGAGCCCACTGGCGACAGATATGGGTGGTCGGGCCGATTACCACCACCCGGCTGACCCTGCCTGTGCTGAGCATGTGATGCGCTACCCGAAGCCCGAAGGTTGTCTTGCCGGCAGCCGGAGTTGCCGATGCCAGGAAACTCTTCCCTTCATGCCTTTCCAGCTGGAGCATGGCGTCTTTCTGCCACTCCCTCAGGGGACGATCGGCTGGCCAGTCAGGCAGGGAAGTTCCGGCAGTAAAACCGGTGTTCGAGTAGGCGGGGTTGCTGCTCAAGGAATGTTGAGAGTACGGACTTGACCGGTCGGAAGCCCATTCGCCGTCGGGGGCTACAATGACCGCGTCCCGAGGTTCAATATCCGCCGACAAGGAGGTTCCAGATGCCCGAGCTAATCCTGCCTGACAGCACCGAATACGACTCCGAGAGGCTCGCCTGGAACCTCGCCGCTGACCAGAAACCGGCTGCCATCGTCGTCGCCACGACAATCGAGGAAATTCAGGACGCAATCGGCTGGGCCAGTGAACAGGGGCTGAAAGTGGCTCCGCAAACCACTGGCCATGGGGCCGGTGCCCTGGGCGACCTTTCCGGCTGCCTGCTGCTCAAGGTCAATCTTCACGACAGCAACATCAACATCGACTCGACAACGGTCACCGCCCGCATTCCTGCCGGGGCCAGCGTCGGCGACGTGGTCAACGCGGCGGCAGAGCACGGTTTCGCTTTCCTGCACGGTTCATCGCCGACGATCGGCGCCATCGGATATCTGCTCGGCGGTGGCCTGAGCCTTTACGGGCGCACCTATGGCCTCGCCTGCAACCATGTCGCCTCAATCGAAATGGTGGCTGAGGACGGCGAGCTGGTCAAAGCCGATCCAGTGATCAACCCCGATCTTTTCTGGGCCCTGCGTGGCGGGGGAGTCGGCCTTGGCGTAGTCACCGCGATCGAAGTCGAACTGCTTTCGATGTCAGAAGTCTTTGCCGGAGCCACGTTCCTGCCCGCGGACACTGCCCCGGAGATGCTCAATGTCTGGCTCGGCTGGACCCGCAACGCTCCGGATTCGGTCACTTCGATCTTCCGCATCATGCGGCTACCGCCCTCTGAGGAAATCCCGGAACCTCTCCGTGGCCAGACCGTGGTCTGCATTGACGGTGTTTCACTCGACCACTCGGTCGGCGACGAACTCGCAGCCCTCACCGAAAGTGTCGCTAACCCGATCATTGGTGGCTGGGGAACACAGCCCGTACAGGACCTGGTGAGGCTCCATGGCGACCCGGAGCTGCCAACCCCGGCCGTCGGTGATTCGATGCTGCTGGGCTCCCTTGACGATGTCGCGGCCAAGGCGTTTCTTGATGCGGCCGGACCGGAATCGCCATCGACCCTGATCATCGCGGAAATCCGCCACAACGGTGGTGTCCTTGGAGAGCCCGCCGAAGATGGCGGCGCCCTCGATCACCTCGATGGTGAATACATCCTCAACGGGATCGGCCTGGCAGCCGGACCCGACATGACCGCTAAAGGAATCGCGGACCTCGATCAGCTGGCCGCTTCGATGTCCCCCTGGGGCACAGGAAGCAAATACCTGAACTTCGTTGAACGCGGATTTGAGCTTTCTGATTGCCTGCCGGAGGACGTACTTGAGCGGCTCGACACGGTCCGGGATCAATACTGCCCGGAACGGCTGATCCTGACCCCCTGGCCCCCCGAACGAGGCTGACCGCCAGATCGCGGTTTTCGCCTTAGGCCGTTCGGGTAGCTTTGGTGCATGCCTTTCAAGCACGACAGAGACGAAGACCGGAAAGAAGCCGAACGCGCCGTTGACGAAGCTGGCGGTGGCGAGTCCGAGGGATTCGAAGGGTCCGAGGCCGAACTGATCAGGCAGGCTGAGAACTTCGATGAAGGGCGCAACCCCAAGTACGATGCCGGGAACGTCGAAGCCGAGAACCCCGGTTCGACCTATGGCGAGGCCGACCACGAGCGTTCCAGCGAACGCAAAGACTCGGACGGCTAGGGCCGGATGGCCAGTTACACCGCAACGGTGGTCAGCCCGAGGCCGATCGACGACGTTTTCGGCTATCTCGCCGATTTCAGCACAGCCCCCGAATGGGACGAGAACACCGTTTCGTCGGAACTGACTTCCGGGGACCCTTTCGTCGTTGGCGCGAAATACAAGGTTGTTACGGAATTCGGCGGACGGGAGCTGACCCTCACCTACGAAACCGTGGAAATTGAACGCCCGGTCAGGGTTGTCCTGGAAAGCGGCACCGGCATGGCCGGAATCCGCGACACGATGACCTTCAAATCGACTCCGGACGGTGGGACGGAAGTCACATATGAAGCCAACGTCTCCCCGAAGGGGATCGCCAAAGTCCTCGATCCGGTTTTCTCCCTCATCTTCAAGCGGGTTGGTGACAAGGCCGTGAAAGGACTGCGCCGCGAGCTCGACGCAAAATGAGCTCTGAAACCGCAGCAGGCTCTTCCGGCCCGGTCCTGATCGTCGGCGCCGGATTCGCCGGGCTGAAGTGTGCCCTTGAACTCCAGGATCGCGGCATCGAATTCCGGATCCACGAAGCTTCCGACGGGGTCGGGGGTCGTGCGCGAACGGACCAGGTGGACGGATTCCGACTCGACCGCGGTTTTCAGGTTCTGCTGGACGCCTACCCTGAAGCCCAGAAAACTTTCGACTATGAGGCGCTCGACTTCGGGTCCTTCGTCCCCGGGGCACGGGTCCGGATCGGTGGTTCCTTCGCAAAGTTTGCCGATCCCCTGCGAATGCCGCGATCAGCAATCGGGGCGGCGGCATCGCCAGTTGGCACGCTCTCCGACAAGTTACGCCTGTTCCGGATGAGACGGGAGCTTCTCGACACCAACCCTCAGGAAATCATGCGCCGTCCGGAGACCTCGGCACTGGTCGCACTTCAAGAGCGTGGCTTTTCCACGGCGATGATCGAATATTTCTTCCGCCCGTTTTTCGGAGGGGTTTTCATCGACCCTGATCTGCTCACCTCAAGTCGACTCATGGAGATTTTCTTCCGCTGCTTCTCGGCTGGCGAAACCGTGCTTCCGGCGGGTGGGATGGGTTCACTGGCCGAGCAGCTGGCGGCGAAACTCCCCCCGGAATCAATCACTTTCCACAGCCCGGTTTCGAAGGTGGGCGCAAACGAAATCGAACTTGATGACGGCTCGAAAGTGGCAGGAAGCGCGGTTGTCGTGGCAACTGAGGAATCGGTCGCTTCCGACCTGCTTGGCCTGCCCGCCCCGCGACGTGGCCGGGATACGGTCTGCATCTATTTCGACGCTCCATCCGCGGACATCGCTGGACCCTGGCTGGTTCTGTCTCCTGCAGGTGACGGTCCGATCAACGAACTCGCAGTACCCAGTTCGGTTGCCGCCGGATACGCACCCGAGGGACGGTCGCTGGTCGCCGCCAGCGTGGTTGGTGCCGAAACGGAAAGAGTCGACCTCCATGAAGCCGTGACTGCCCAGTTGATCGACTGGTTCGGCCAGGAAGTAGTGAAAACATGGAGTGAGCTGCGTACCTACCGGATCGAGGCGGCCCTGCCGTCGTTCGAGCCGGGTCGCCTCAATTCGCCAGTCCCTTCCCCGCAACTTGATTCCGGGATTTTCCTCGCCGGTGACCATCGTGAGACTCCTTCGATCCAGGGCGCTCTGGTTTCCGGCCGCAAAGCTGCCGAAGCGGTGGCGGCCGTGGTTCCTGACCGGCCGTGAGTCTCTCATCCCGGATCTCCTCTCCCCGGATTCCGGGGGTGCCTTCCCTCCCTCGCTTCGGCAGCAAGGACGATGTCGAAAGGGCGGCGCAGATCGACGGCTTCTTCCCGGCCGACAGCATGATCCGTCGCCTCCACAGCGAGCGGCTGATCGCGATATCCGGGGTCCGGGCTTTGCTGCTTCAGTCCTGTGATCCCCTGGCTGTGGTCGGATTCGATCGACATTCCCAGATTTTCAGCGACCCGCAGAAACGCCTTCAGAGCACCGACCAGCACATGAGCCGCATGTATTTCGGTGATGTGGAACTTGCCCGTGAAACCGGCGCATCGATACAGGCGATGCATCGACGGGCCAAAGGAACGGTTCCCGAGGACTACGGACCGATCCCCGCCGGTACCGCCTACGCGGCCGACGATCCCGAGTTGATGCTCTGGACGCTCGCCACCCTCGCCGATTCAGCACTGGTCTATTACGAACGCCTGATCGGCTCCCTGACCGCAACTGAACGACAGGCCTATTGGTCCGATTACCGCCAGATCGGGATTTTGCTGGGAATGCCGTCAGATTCGATTCCCGATACCGAACCGGAGATGCGGGATTACGTGAACGGCCGCCTCAACGATGGCAGCCTTTACATCTCCGGAAGCGTCCGTGACCGGGCCAGGGCGATTATCTTCGACCCGCCGTTCACCGGCTGGATGAAACTGGCATTGACCCCGCTGACCGAAGTGATCAAGCTCAGCACCATCGGTTTCCTGCCCGCGGAAATCCGCGAAATGTATGGCTTCAGCTGGGATCCTGTGCGCGAAGCTGCCCTCAGCAGTTCCAGCCTCCAGATCAAGGTTGCCTATCCACTCTGGCTGGATTCGGTGCGAAAACATCCCGCCACCCGTACCCCTGTCGGCCAGGTCTTCGGTGCCGGCAGCCGACCCTGACCCGGCCCGGAAACGAAAACCGGGGATGCGTGCAAGCGGCAACACGATCGTTTCTCAATAAGCTGACCTGACCAGGCCAACCAGATCCGACCGGATCAGCAGGGACGAGGAGTGAGATGCCCGATTCATACGATTTCGCAGTCAGCCGCGACGATCTGAGGAGCAGCACGGTGGTGCCGCTTCCGGCCCCCGAAGACGTGGACCTCGGAGACGGCCAGGTACTGCTCCGGGTTGACAACTTCTCGATCACCGCAAACAACATCACTTATGCGGCGATGGGAGAGGCAATGCGTTACTGGGAGTTCTTTCCGGCGGAGGAAGGCCTTGGCCGCATTCCGGCATGGGGCTACTCGGAGGTGCTCCGTTCGAACGTCGAAGGCCTGCCGGTCGGTGCCCGGCTTTACGGCTACATGCCGATGTCGAGTTACTTCGTGGTCGAGCCGACCGACGTGTCCGAAACCGGTTTTGTCGACGGGGCCGCCCATCGATCCGAACTGCCGGCGATCTACAACCGTTATGGCTTCACCACTCCGGAATCCGGAGATACCCCCGAACGCGAGCCATACATCGCGCTCTTCGGGCCACTCTTCGCCACCTCATACCTCTGTGCTGACTGGCTCGAAGACGAAGGTTTCGCCAACACTGAACGTGTGATCCTTTCGAGCGCATCGAGCAAGACCGCTCTCGCTCTCGCTTTCCTGCTGAAACGTGATCACGCCGACGATGTCAGCCTGGTGGCCCTGACCTCATCCGGCAACACGGACTTTGTTGCCGGCACCGGCCTCTATGACGAAATCGTGTCCTACGACGACCTTGAGAATCTCGATGCGTCGGTAGGTACCGGCTATCTGGACTTCGGCGGAAATGCTGGCCTGCGAGCCCGGGTCCACAACCATTTCGGGGAAAACCTGGTGAGCAGCACCGTGATCGGTGCCGCCGACTGGGAGGAACTCGCCCCCGATCCGGATGCCGCACCCCTGCCCGGCCCACATCCCGGATTCTTCTTCGCTCCCGATCGTTTCGCCAAACGAAATGGCGAATGGGGAGCGGCCGAGGTCCGACGCCGGATCAGCCAGAGCCAGAACGAATTCATCGACTCCAGCGATAGCTGGCTGACCATTCGGGAAGGCACTGGACCGGACGCGATCGCGTCCACGCTTGCCGACTTCCTCGATGGCAAGGTGGATCCATCGGAAGGCTGGTCGATCAGGCCCTGACCCTGGCCTGATCGACACCAGCCGTTCTAAGACTGGAAGCTGACTTCCAGGTTGATCTCCGGGACGCTGGCCAGTGCTTTGCTGACCGGGCAGCCCGCTTTGGCTTCAGCCGCGAACTTCTTGAATTCGGCTTCGTCGATTCCGGGAACGGAACCAACGGTGCTGAGGTCGATCCTGGCGATCGTCGGTTGACCATCGACAATGCGGAGCTGGACCGACGCATCGGTTTTAACCGAATCCGGAGGGGTGCCGTTTTCGCCAAGCGCAGCTGAGAGAGCCATCGAGAAACAGGATGCGTGAGCGGCGGCAATCAGCTGCTCGGGGTTCGCGCCCGGACCATCTTCAAACCGGGAAACAAAGGAAAAATCCCCACTGATTCCGTCTCCAGCGGTGAAGGTTCCGGATCCGCCCTTGAGATCTCCCTGCCATTCAGCACTTCCTTTTGCGGACATTCAAATTCTCCTTGGGTCGTTTCGATACGGGTACGAACCGACCTTACCCTTCCGGCCACGCCGGTAAATAGAACAGCCGATCAACCCCGACCACTAACCTGCCAGTCATGGCTCCACGTCATGTCATCTCGGACTTCCGGGCAGCCGAACTGCTCGAGCTTTCCCGGGCCGGTGACGAAAATGCGTTCGGCGAGTTGGTAGCGATCCATCGCAGCGAACTGCTCGCGCACTGTTACCGGATGCTCGGGTCGATGCATGACGCGGAAGATGCCCTTCAGGAAGCATTGATCAGGGCCTGGCGCGCACTTCCGAAGTTCAATGGTCGCAGCTCGTTCCGGACCTGGATTTACCGGATAGCGACCAATACGAGTCTTGATTCGATCAGCAGTCCGGCACGACGAGTGCTGCCGGTGGACCAGACAGAACCGTCCAATCCGCTTGACGGACCTGGCATGCCCCTGATCGAATCAACCTGGATCGAACCTTTCCCTGATGACCGGATCGGGGTCGGCGATGGCTTTGCGGGCCCGGAATCACGCTACGAGATGCGCGAGAGTGTCGAGCTCGCTTTCGTCGCGGCCCTTCAGCTCCTGCCACCGAACCAGCGGGCCGTGCTGATCCTCCGTGACGTGCTCGGTTTTTCCGCCCGGGAAGTCGCAGCAACTCTTGATGTAACCGAACCCGCGATCACGAGTGCCCTTCAGAGGGCCCGCAAAACGCTTGAGGATCGGCGACCGGAACAAAGCCAGCAGGCAACGATGCGGGCTCTCGGCGATGATCGTGTGCGGGAGATAGTCACCGCTTACATGGAAGCGATGCAGCGTGGCGATGTCGATGCGGTAGTTGGGATGCTGACTGAGGATGCCGCCTGGTCAATGCCGCCTTTGGCCAGTTGGTACGGCGGTCTCGAGCAGGTCCGCCAGTTCCTTCAGCGGGGTCCGCTTTCCGGGGAATTTTCCTGGCGTCATGTGCCAGTCCGGGCGAACGGCCAGACGGCAGTGGGCTGTTACACCTGGAATGACGACCGGAAGGCCTTCATGCCGTTCTGCATTGACGTCCTGACACTTGATGGCGAAAGGCTGTCCGCAGTCACCGCTTTTATCGTCAAGACAATGGATGTGCCGGACGGCGATTTTGATCACTGGCCGGATGAAGCGGCCGACCCTCGGCGGCTGGATGCTGTCTTCCACGGTTTCGGACTTCCGGACCATCTGGACTGACTCTGGCGGGGTCGGCGTGACAGCGGTCACGCTTCGGCACTAACATGCCCCGAATGGATCGCCGAATAGTCACCCTCATAAGTGCTTCTGTCCTGCTCGTAGCCATCGTTGGCATCGTGCTGATCGCCCAGGGAGGCGACGACGACAAGGCATCCACGGACGGCGGCAGCATCAGCACCGACCTTTCCACGAAACCGACGATTGCCGCTTCGGACGATCTTCCAGCCCAGCTCGTCACCAACGACATCGTCGAAGGTGAAGGCCCCGCGGCCAAGGATGGCGACAACCTTTCGATGCAGTACGTCGGGGTTGTCACCGAAACCGGCGAAGAGTTCGATGCTTCGTGGGATCGCGGCGAGCCGTTCGAGTTCGAACTCGGAGCCGGCAACGTCATTCAGGGCTGGGACCAGGGCATCGTCGGCATGAAAGTCGGCGGACGCCGCGAACTGATCATCCCGTCGGACCTTGCTTACGGCGAGGCAGGCAGCCCGCCGTCAATTCCGCCGAATTCGACCCTGACTTTCGTAGTCGACCTGACTGGCATCAACTAGAAACCGAAAGGGGCCGACCGGCCCCTTTCTTTTAGAAGCGTTCTTTGCGGATGGTCGCTTTGCGACCCTTGATCCGGCTTGATCGCATTGCTTTGATTACGCCGTCCGCGGCTTCGGTCGGTACGTCCACCAAAGAGAAGTTCTCTTTGATTTCGATGCTGCCAATCTGCTGACCGCTGAGGCCGCCTTCGTTGGCGATCGCCCCGACCAGATCGCGTGGGGCAACGCTGGCACTCTTGCCGACGCTGAAGAAAAGACGGGTGTGTGCGCCGACCGGCCTGTTCGCCCGCGGGTTCTTGCCTTTGTAGCCACCGCCGCGTTGCGGAGCACCGTTTGACCGGCTCGATTTGCCCTGGTACCCGTTGCTTCCCTTGGCTCCCTTGCCGCTGACCGGCGGAATTTCACGTTCGTCGATTTCAAGACCGGCGTTCTGGTGGGCGATCCTGGTTGCGGCGGCAGCGACGTCAACTGGATCAAGTTCCCCGTCTGTGATCAGCGATTCGACCAGTTCGCGGAAGGGCGCCATCGCCTGGGCCCCGGCCACGTTTTCGTTGGCGGCGAGCACAGCGTCACGAATCGAGGATCGGGTGATCTCAAGTCTTTTGGCTTTGAGTTCGGCCACGGTCGGCAGATCCTTGATTTCGATCTGACGTTTGGTGAGCCGCTGGATTGCCTTGATGTTGCGTTGCTCACGGGGTTCAGCAATGGTGATCGCAATGCCTTCGCGACCGGCACGACCAACCCGGCCAATGCGATGCACGTACTGTTCCGGCGCGGTTGGCAGGCCATAGTTGAAGGCGTGGGTCAGGTGGTCGACATCAAGTCCGCGGGCGGCAACATCTGTCGCTACGAGAATCGAGGTCGACCCGGCACGCAGGCGTCCCATCGCCCGGTCACGCTGCTCCTGGGTCATGCCGCCGTGGAGGGCGTCGGCCCGGTGGCCACGCTGTCCCAGCGTTTCGGTCAGCGAATCGACTTCATGCCTGGTGCGGCAGAACACGATTGCCGACTTCGGCTGTTCCAGCTCGAGGACCCGGCCCAGCGCCGCCGGCTTGTTGTGCCGGGTAACCAGATGGGCGGTCTCGCGAACCTTGGGGGCCTCCCCCGCTTCGACTTCTTCCCGCTTGATCCGGATGCGGACCGGATCAGTCAGGTGACGCTTGGCCATCGATTCGATCCGCGGTGGCATCGTCGCCGAGAAAAGCATGGTTTGCCGTGAGTCGGGAATTGCCGACATGATCTCTTCGAGCTCGTCGGCGAATCCCATGTCGAGCATTTCGTCGGCTTCGTCGAGCACTAGGATCTTCAACTTGCTGGTTTTCAGCGAGTTGCGACGGATGTGATCGAGCGCCCGTCCCGGAGTGGCTACGACAACGTCGACCCCGCGCTTCAGCGGGCCTAGCTGCTTGCCGATCGGCTGACCACCGAACACGGCAAGGACCCTGGCACCAACCCCGAGGGCATAACCCTGCGTCGATTTGTGGACCTGAATCGCAAGTTCACGGGTGGGAACGAGGATCAGTGCGGTCGGCTGGTCGCCTGAGCCTTCACGGGCGATCCGTTCGAGCACGGGCAATGCGAATGCGGCGGTTTTGCCGGTACCGGTCGCCGCCTGCCCGAGCAGGTCGCGACCTTCGATCAGCGGTGGAATCGCTTCGCGCTGGATTGGCGTCGGCTCGTCGTAGCCGAGTCCCTTGAGTGTCTTGAGGACCGAATCCGACAGTCCGAGATCATCGAAACTCGCGGTTTCGTCGGGGGCCGCAGGGGCAGCGGCAGAGGGTTTCAGGGCAGCGAACGCAGCAGGGGTCATGGAGTTGCCTAACGAGGAAGGTGGGTACAAAAAAGGCGCACGGGGTGCGCCGAGGGGATAGACAAGGTAACAGCTAAAGGCCGGTTTATCCAATGCAGCCGGGAGTTTTCAGTCATACAGCCGCCGGGTAGCCTGCCTATGAACCGATTATTCGAAAGGCGGACATGGGCAAAGATCAGAAAATCGTGATCGTGGGCGCGAGCCTGACTGGGGCTAAAGCGGCCGAGACCCTGCTTGAAGAAGGTTTCGAAGGCGAAGTGACCCTGCTTGGCTCGGAGGTTGAACGACCATACGAGCGCCCGCCACTTTCAAAGGAATACCTGCGCGGTGAAAAGCCAGAAATACCCCATGTTCACGACGTCGGGTTTTACGACAGCCCCCAGGTTGATCTGCGGACCTCGGCGACCGTGACCGCGATCAACCCCGGGGACTCGGAAGTCATCGTCGATGAATCGGGAACGGTCGCCTATGACCGCTTGTTGATCGCCACGGGGGCCAGGCCGCGACACCTTGACCTTCCCGGAAGCGACCTCAATGGCATCCACTATCTGCGCACTGTCGGCGATTCGAAAGATATTGGTGACCAGTTTCGGGATGGCCTCAGGGTGGTCGTCGTTGGCGCTGGATGGATCGGTTCGGAAGTTGCGGCTTCCGCGCGGCAAAAGGGTTGCGAAGTAACCCTGATCGAACCGGAAGACGTGCCGCTCAAGCGGGTCCTCGGGCCGGAACTCGGTGCTTTCTACCGTGAAGTTCACGTCAACGAAGGCGTGAACTTCATGGGTGGCACCGGCGTGAGCGGATTCAGCGGCGACCGGACGGTGAGCAAGGTGCTCACCGACGGTGGGGACGAGATACCGGCCGATCTCGTGATCGTCGGCGTCGGCGTAACCCCCCGGTCGGAACTTGCGGATGCGGCAGGCATAAAGACAGACAACGGCGTCCTGGTCGACGGGAGTTTCGTTTCAAGCAATCCCGACATCTTTGCCGCCGGCGATGTGGCCAACGCCTGGTACCCATTTTACGAACGGCACATCAGGGTCGAACACTGGGCCAATGCCCGGCGCCAGGGTGCCGCTGCGGCAAGGTCGATGCTCGGCCTTGACCCTGACTTCGATCAGGTCCCGTATTTCTTTTCCGACCAGTACGACGTCGGAATGGAATATGTCGGCTACACGGACGGAACTGAAGAAGTCGTTTTCCGGGGAGATGTCTCTGACGGCGAGTTCATCGCGTTCTGGGTCAAGGACGGGAAAGTCAGGGCTGGCATGAACGTGAATGTCTGGGACGTCAGCGAACCGATTCGTGACTTGATCAAAGGCGAAGTCGAGGTCAGCACCGAATCCCTGGCTGATCCCGGCATGGACCTGACCTCGCTGCTCCCCGACTGACCCGACGGGACTTTCGAGAACCCGCAACGGTCAGTTTCCCGAGGCGTCTAGTCGGTCCGGGGCGGTCAGATCCATACTGTGGTGACGACCGTTCCGCAACAGGCAATAAGCTTCTTTCGTGGAAATGATCGACGGGCTGATCGCCAACAATCTGGAATTTGCCGGCTCGCGCCCCGAGCAGGATCTCGATGTGCAACCGCAGAGAAGGTTGGCAATCGTCACCTGCATGGATTCCCGGCTTGACGTTTTCGCGGCGCTCGGACTCGAGCATGGTGAAGCCCACATCCTTAGGAATGCCGGCGGAGTGATCACCAACGATGTGATCCGGTCCCTGGCGATCTCCCAGCGACGCCTCGGTACCACCGGAATCATGCTCATCCATCACACCAACTGCGGCATGCAGACACTCACCGACGATGGTTTCCGGGCTGAACTTCAGGAAGCCACCGGCACCTCCCCCGCGTTCGCTATCGAGTCCTTCGTTGACGTCGATGCTGATGTCAGGCAATCGATCCTGAGGGTCCGACGCTCCGAGTTCCTGCTCCATCGCGACAATGTGCGCGGGTTTGTCTACAACGTAAAAGACCACCGGCTTCACGAAGTCACAGTCGAATCCTGACTTTCCTGGCCCGGTTTCTGAATGAGAAATCAGATGGCGATCACCGTTTACGAAAAACCGAGCTGCACCGCCTGCCGGAACCTGAGCCGGTTCCTGGACGATCAGGGCATCGAGTTTGAGTCAATCGAGTATCACGTGACCGGTCTCACCGAACCCGAAATCCGCGGTCTTCTTTCCAAGGCGGGAATTACCGCCAGTGACGCACTGCGTGGCCGGGAGGTCCGGGCCAGGGAACTCAAAGCCGAAGGCGCCAATGAAGACACGATTGTCGCCGCGATGGTTGAGGACCCCACTCTCCTTCAGCGTCCGTTTGTGGTGAATGGAGACCGGGCTGTGCTGGCACGCCCGGTTGAACGTGCGCTCGAAGTCATTTCCTAGCGTCCGTGTCCGGCGCGACGGGCAACCTTCTGTCTTCGCAAAGAGTTGACATGGAGGTGGCTGATCCGGTTTCGGCGCTGGCCGGAACCTGGTCCTTTCGCCGGGAGGTGACCGACCGGGCCTCCGGGCTGGAGGGCAGAGCGGTGGGCACAGCCAGGTTTGAGAGCACCGGGGCTGGCCTCGACTGGACAGAGACTGGCACCCTGGTCATCGATGGACACAGCTTCGACGCGAAACGTCGAATGGCGGTTGTGCGGGACGGCGAAAGCTGGCAGGTGCTGTTCGAGGACGGCCGGCCTTTTCATGGTCTCGATCTGGGTCGCGGACGGTGTTCCGTCAATCATCCGTGCGGCGATGACTTCTACGAAGGCAGTCTGGCCCTGAGTAAGTTTGATGGTGAAACCACTTTCGTAACCGAGTGGAAAGTCAAGGGTCCGCGCAAGGACCAGTTGATCGTCACTGCCTACAGGCGGAATCGTTAGTTACAGGCCGGATGCTTCGCGCCGGGCATCGATCCGGCGCTGGGCCAGCAGGGCAGCGACGGACAGGAGCGCGACAACTATCCCATAGACGATCGTTGTCGCTCGAAGGCCGAAAGAGGTGCCGCTGACGAATCCAGCGATCACCGCTGGCACGCTGAAAGTAACGTAGGAGATCACGAACGCCACGGCAAACAGTTCGCCACGCTGGTCAGGTGACGCTATTCGCGCAAGGGTGCCGAATGCCCCCAGGGCGGACGCACCGAAGCCGATCCCGGCGATCACGGTACCCAGGGCGGAGACCACGGCCAGATCGAGGCCGATTCCGGTCAGGGTCACGACCATTCCGGCGGCAAGGAGGTAGCCAGCCACGCTTAGTGCCTGATCGGTGGTCCGGTTTCGCATGACGAAGGCAGTGACCCCGCCGGTGCCGCACAGCAAGGTGACGACCATGCCGCCGACCAGGTGGCTGTCAACTCCGAAAACGGTCGCGGCCACCGACGGTCCTAGCGAAAGGTAAAGGCCTCCGAGCGCCCAACTGGCAGCGAGTATCGGGATCAAAGCGTAGACCTGGGGCCGAAGTTTCCGTGGAATTCCAACTTTGGGCAGCAGCGACCGCCGCGCCCCGGGCCGCAGGGTCGAAGTCTCCGGCATGAATGCAACGATCAGTGCCGCAAACACCATTCCGATCAACAGCAGCGCAAAAACGAGGTGGGTCGGGGCCGGCGCGTATTGAATCAGGGCGCCACATCCGAGCGCACCGATTGCCAGACCCCCAAGTGGGGCAACTCCATTCACCACACCGGCCCGGTTCGGCGCGTGTGGCGGGTTCAGGTCCACCAGGGCGGCGCCCATTGTCGTCATGGCAGCGCCAGTGGCTATGCCCTGGAGGAACCGGGCGATTGCGAGCACCGTGATGTCCCCGGCGAAGAGGAAAAAGAGCAGCGCGATGGTCTCGATTGCGATTGCCGCGCCGAGTACTGGCCGCCGTCCGATGTGGTCGGAGAGGGCCCCGAGGACCAGCAGGGATCCGAGCAGGCCGACGACGTAGATGCCGAAGACGAAAGTCAGGGTAGCGGCCGAGAATCCCCATGCTTCCTGGTACACGATGTAGAGCGGCGTCGGGACGGCTGACGCCGCCGTGAACAGGACGAATATCGCGGCAATCGCCGCGAACGAGGTCGGATGAGAGAACCGGACCCGCGATGCCAACCCTGTTCGCGTGGCCGGTTCTGGTGCCACAGTTTCGATCATGCGCTCCGGTTCGTGACGATCAGCCGGTCGGGGCTGC
>JBAUOE010000105.1:0-58111 GCA_049579585.1 Solirubrobacterales bacterium
CTCTTATGGCGCGTCCGGCATCGCGCTGTTTCCGGGAGGTTCGGGCCAGATCTCGGACGGATTCGTCGACCATCAGGGACGGGTCGTAGCGACCGGACGAACCAGCGACGGCGCCGGACAGGTCGGAAGGTTCACGGTTGATGGAACCGCCGACCCGGCATTCGGGTCCGGTGGCATCGCGACCTACACACTGTCCGCTCCGAGCAGCGACACCGCCCGGCAGGTCTTCCGGGCCGGAAACAGAGTCCTGGTGGCCGGAAGCACCAACGCGAGGACCGAAAACGGCAACGGAAACCGGTTCTCCTTCACCCGGCTGCTACCGAACGGCAAGCCCGACCGAAAGTTCGGCGACAAAGGGCAGGTAATCACCGGGATCCGTTCGGAACGTCGGGCAATGCTCGGTTATTCGTCCGGAAAGATCTTCGTTGGTGGCCGGATAGAACTTGGCGACGATGACGATTACCATGCCTACATGGCGATCTCCAGGTATCGCTCGAACGGCTCGATCGATTCCTCCTACGGTAATGGTGGTTTGACCGCCGAAGCCACCCTTGACGGCATGTTCCCCGAATACCTGATGGCGCAGCCTGACGGCGGGGTAGTCACGGTTGACAAGACCCGCAGTGGAGCGAAGATGGCGCGGATCAACCCTGCCGGAGGGATCGACCTGAACTTCGGTTCCGGAGGCTCAACGAACATTCGGATACCGCACGATCCCGGGGCAAGCCTCAGCGTCGAATCGGTCGCAACCGACCGCAAGGGCCTGCCGATCCTGGTTTTCTCCCGAGGAAGCTGCCGGCCGAATCTTTGCGGCACCAATGAACTTGTCGTTTTGAAATTCAACTCCCGCGGGCGTCCCGCAACCGGATTCGGTGGCCGCGGCCAGATGGTGTCAAAAGCAAGGACCGTCGACGCCATGTCGGTTGTCCCTGACGGCCGGGTAATCATCACCGGCATGAGATGCGTGGGCGGATCAGCCGAAAAATGCGCGAAGCGCCGGTTCGTACTTGTGCTCAAGAAGAACGGCCGTCCCGACCGCAGCTTCGGACGGCGAGGGCTCTCGGTTTCCCCGGTACGCGACGTCAAGGTTTCCGCGGTCACGGCAACACGATCCGCCGTGATCCTCGCCGGTGAACGCGCGGGACGTCCCGCGCTGCTCAGCTTTGGCAAGAACGGCAAGCCATCCCGGGGCTGGGGTCGCGGGGGCCTGGTCAGTGTCAGCGCAGGGCTTGGCGGGGCGCTGAACTCGATCTCCACGATGCCCAACGGTCGGCTAGTTTCGGCCGGTGCCCTGCGCACTTCCGACGAGGCCGACAATTTCCTGACAGTGGGGCTCACCGCCCCTTAGCGGCACTACGGCTGGGCGAAGGACTCGTCTGCATTCAGCCGTTTCTGCAACTGCTGGATGCTCTTGGTGTTGCTTTCAACCTGCTGGTTGGTCTGGCTGATCCGGTTGTTCGTCCGGTCGATGTCGTTTTCAACCTGGGTGAGTTCGGTGTCAAGCGCGGAATCGCGGCTGGCAAGCGTGTTCAGCTGCTGCTTGAAGTTCTTGTTCTGTTTCTTCAGCTTCTGGATGCTGTTGGCGTTGCTGTTGAGTCTCTTCACGAGGGACTTCTCGGAATTGGTCAGGTTGTCAACCAGTTGCTCCGCATCGGAAGCCTGCTTGTCTTCTTTCGCGTCCTGCGTTGCCTGGGCGGACGCGAACTCCTGTTCAATCTGGGTCGAAATGTCCTGGCTGTCCTTGGTCGCGTTCTTGGCGTTATACGCCGTGATCGTGCCAACGATGCCGAGGACGAGCCCGAGGGAACCAAGGGTGATCGCGAGAATCTTCTTCGTATTCGAGCTCATGGTCCGCAGACCCTAGCCGAAGGTCAACCAGTCGTGGGGGTGATTTACCCCCGGTGAATCAGATCTTGAGCAGGAGAACCGTGTTCAGGAAGAACACGACTGCGGTCACGACTGTCGCCCTTGACAGGTTGCGCTCGACCATTGAGCCGCCGCCAACTGAACTGCCGCCGCCACCGATGCCGAAAGCACCCGAGAGGCCCGCGTCTTTGCCCGAGTGCAGCAGCACCAGGAAGATGAGCAGAACGGCAATTCCTACCTGAATAACAGCGAAGAAGGTGTACATACGACGCTGGAGTCTAGCTGTCGCCGGGTTTGGACGCGCGGTCGTCAGGCGGGGAAGGTTCCGTTTCGGCCCTACCACCGACCTGATCCAGCTTTTCAAGGATCTTCACGGCGTCACCACGCAGGTCCGCGTTGATTTCATCGAAGTCCCCTTGCGACAGTTTGCCGGAGGCCAGATCGGTTTCGGCGTCGCGGATCTCGCGGTATTTGGAATCGCGGGCTGCTTCAAGTGCCGCCCGTTCCGGGTCGACCGCGGTGCTGGCTTCCTGCCCGCCCCAGAACGGGTAGGTCACGAATGCGCCAATGGCTGCCGCCAGGATCGCTCCAATCAGGTATTCCATCAGGCTTCAGACCCCGCTTTGCGTCGTCGGAAGGTGCCGCTGGGCCAGGCTGCGAACAGAGCACCAAGGATCGCGATGATCGCTCCGATCCAGATCCAGGTGACCATCGGGCTGACGATCACGCGGAAAGTGACCGGCACGAAGTTTTCCGGGGCCGTGTAGTCCTCGAGGATCTGGTCGGTCGCAAGATTCTGGACTTCGATCAGCTGCTCGGTGAGAGCTTCCGTCTGCGACGGGTCCCGCTGGATGACCGGTAGCACCTTTTCTCGCATGTAAGCGCCAAAACGGGCGTCAGCTGATTTGGCCCGATCCTGGATCACCGTCGTGTCGGGCTCAAGTGAAACCCAGAAATCGGAGAAGAGTCCGGCGTCGAGTCCAACTTCGGATGTCGCTTCGCCTTCGAAGTAGCTGCTGATTGTCCGGGTTTCGCCGGAATTCAGGTGGTATCGACGGCTCGGATACACCCTGAAGTTCTTCTTGCCGTCCCGGTCGACCTGGAGTTCGGCGCCGAAAACCAGGGCGTCCCGGTCCCGCTCGACCGTGGGCTTGACGTAAGTGATGTCGTAACCATGGACGGAAACCGTTTCGCCGGGGGCCAGCTTACGGTCCACCTTCGTCTCGAAACTCGATGAGGCGGCCACCCCGACCAGCAGGACAACCAGCCCCAGGTGGACGATGTAACCGCCGTACCGGCGCCGGTTCCGGATCGCGACGGCATAGATCGAAGCGATCATCGAACCGCCCGAACTCTTGCGGCGGGCCGAGGCTCCACGCCATGTGTCCTGGAAGAGCGCGACCACGGTGAAGGCGGCGAGCGTGAAGACGGCCAGCGCCCCGACGCTTTTCGCAGCGTCGGTGAAAACCAGAAGGACCACCAGGACGATCGAGGCGGCGACGAGCGGCCAGAGGAAAACCTTCTTGGCGCCTTCCCAGGAAAGCCGGCGCCAGGCCAGCAGCGGGCCAAGGCCTGTGAACAGGACAAGCAAAACCGCCAGCGGGGTTGTGTAACGATCGAACCACGGCGCGGCCAGGGTCGAACGGGTGCCGGTGATCAATTCCGAGATCAGCGGAAAGAAGGTTCCCCAGAAAACGACGGCACAGAGTGCCACGAGCAGCAGGTTGTTGATCAGGAATATCGCTTCCCTGGAGACCAGGGAGTCGATTCTTCGTTCCGACCGGAGGATGTCCAGCCGGGAGATGACCAGGAAGGTCGAACCGATCAGAATTACCCCGATCAGGGCCAGGAAATAGGGGCCGACAGTTGAGTCACCGAAAGCATGGATTGACTGGAGCACGCCCGATCGCACCAGGAATGTGCCGAGCAGGGCAAGGGTGAAACTGGCGATGATCAGGCTGACGTTCCACACTTTCAGCATGCCGCGCTTTTCCTGAACCATGATCGAGTGGAGATAGGCGGTGGTGATCAGCCAGGGCATTATCGATGCGTTTTCAACCGGGTCCCATGCCCAGTAACCACCCCAGCCCAGTTCGGTGTAGGACCAGCGCGAGCCGAGGATGATGCCGATCGAAAGGAAAGTCCAGGCGATCAGGGCAAAGCCCCGCGTCGACTTGGTCCAGGCCGCATCGACCTGCCGCGTGATCAGCGCACCGATCGCGAAAGCGAAAGGCACGGTCAGCGAGACGTAACCGACGTAAAGCATCGGCGGATGGATGATCATCGACGGGTGCTGCAGCAGCGGGTTCAGGCCGGTGCCGTCACGCGGAACTTCGGACAGAACGGTGAAAGGATTCACGCCGCCGCCGAAAAGCATCAGGCTAATGAAAAAGACCGCGATTCCGAGCATGATTGCGGTGGCCCATGGCACCACGTCGCGGAGCTTCCGACGGGTCGCGTAAAGGGAAATGGAGGCGACCACCGACAGCAACGAAGCCCAGAGCAGCAGCGAGCCTTCCTGGCTCGACCACATCGCCGTGAACTTGTAGAAGTTCGGTGTTTCAATTGATGAATGGTTGGCGACAACGCTCAGGCTGAAGTCGTCGGTAAGGAATGCGTACTCAATCGCAAATACGCAGAGCAGCAGGAGAAAGGCCAGCGAATAGGCAGAGCGGCGGGAGGCATCAACCCAGCGACGGTCGCCGCGGGTACCGACCAGCGCGGCGATCACACCGAAGGTGGCTGTCAGTAACGCCAGCCAGAGCGCCGCGGAACCGAGGCTACTGATACTTCTTCTCCGAGAACTTCGACGGGCACTTGGTCACGAGTGTGTCCTTGTCCCCCACGAAGACCCCGGATTCATTGACGCTTCCCTGAAGCACTATTTCGCGGTGATCGCGGAACGGATCAGGGATAACGCCTTCGTAGCTGACCGGGATCGAGCCTGCCCCATCACGGTCGCTGACCTTGAAAGTTGCTCCAGTATCGGTCTTTACGATTGAGCCGGCAATTACCTTTCCGGTCATCTCATAGTTCTTCCCGGGAATGGCACTCTGAAGTTCGGAGGGTTCGCGCGCTTCGCTTGAAGCGTTGAACGATACGTAGATCAGCCCTGTTGCCAGAGCGAGAGCCACACCGAGGGCTACGAAGAGCCGGATTTGACGCTTTCGGGAAAGATCCATACTAAGCAGTCATTATCGCAAGTCGGGCAGGTCGGCGTCTGCCTCGTGCCAGAATCAAGTCATGAGCGAATCCGAGAAGGTCCTCCTGATCACTGGTGCAGGCAGCGGAATCGGGGCGGCCACGGCCCGCCTGATGGCTGCTGACTACAGGCTTGTCCTGGCCGGCCGGCGCCTCGAACCCCTCCAGGAACTGGCGGCGGAGCTGGGCGGCGAGGAGCGCGCGATCGTGACCCAGTGTGATGTCAGCGACTGGGATCAGGTCGAAGCGATGACCGCCGCCGCACTCGAAGCCTTCGGCAGAATCGATGTGGTTTTCGCCAACGCCGGGTTCGGTGCCAGCCGTGGCTTCCTCGAAGAAACTCCCGAGCAGTGGCAGTCGATGGTCCTGACCAACGTCCTCGGCCCTGCCTTGACGATCCGTTCCACGTTGCCGCACCTGCTCGAAAGGGGAGACGGCCACGTGCTTATTACAAGTTCCATGGCCGGCCGCCGGGTACTCCCCGGCTCGATGTATTCAGCCACCAAACATGCTGCGACCGCGATCGGTGAGGCGTTACGGCAGGAGCTGCGCGGGCTTGATGACGGAAACCGGATCAAGATGACTTTGATCGAACCGGGCATGGTCGACACTCCGTTTTTCGACAATCGTCCTGGCGACAGCGCCCTCGGCGACGATGACATTGCGAGGGCCGTGGAGTACGCGCTGAACCAGCCCGACTCGGTCGACGTGAACGAGATTCTGGTTCGGCCGATTTCCCAGCCGATCTGATTCTCAGCCAGGCAGCAGAAGCAAAACGAGTCGCCAGTAGGCCCTGAGGACGAAACGCACCGGCCCCCGCCGGACCAATGCCGGCAGGAAAGGTGAATCCAGGTCGGGGGTAAGGATCAGCGCGAAGTTCCGGGCCGAGACCGAACGGACCGCCTGGATCTTCCGGCGTTCGCCAAGAAGCCGTGGCAGCCATCTGAGGGTTTCGGCCCAGGCCCGGCGTTTCTCCGGCAGCCAGCCGCCAGTGCTGGCGGCGGCAAACAGGGCTATTTCCGTGGCCAGGAGCGCCGGGAGCAGCAGCAGGAGAAGGGCGGCCGGATAGTTTCGGATGATCATCGCCCAGCGGTTCCGTTCCAGCCAGAACCATTTCGTTCCGGCCCCGCCAAACTCATAGGCGTGGTCAACTTTCGCTTCGGTGAGCAGGCCGACCTTCTCGTTGGCCGACCTCAGCCGGATCGAAAGATCGGTGTCTTCCTGATAGAGGAAAAACGCTTCCGGGAAACCACCAAGCCGTCGCCAGGTTTCAAGGGGCATGGCGAGGCAGGCGCCTGACGCGGTCGGGACTTCCCGGTCAGGACCAGCTTCGCCCGCCGGTTCGCCATGACCGCCAGCCCAGGAGATCCCGGTGAAATGAACCGGGTTGCCGGCCGAGTTGATGTAAAGGCGATCGTTCTCCCGGAAGAGAACCAGACCCATCCAGGCAGACCAGTCGGGATGCACTTCCAACGGCCACCGGATCGCGGCGCCAAATCCCGGTTCGGGCCGGGCATCAGGGTTGAGGACCAGCAGCAGGTCCCCCTCGGCTAGTTCGGCACCCCGGTTCACCGCCGCGGCAAAACCAAGGTTGGCCCCCATCGTTTCGATCCGGGCATCGGGCAGGTGCTCGGATACGACGCTTGCCAGTTCATCGGTTGAACCGTTGTCGACCACGATCACTTGGTCGCCATCTTCGAGTTCAGTCCCGAGTGCGGGCAGGGTCCGCCCCAGTTCCCCGGCCGAGTTGTAAGCGACGATGACAACAGTGAGCGTGGCTTTCAAAGCGGACGACGGGGATCGAACCCGCGACCTCGAGCTTGGGAAGCTCGCGCTCTACCAACTGAGCTACGTCCGCACAGGCGCATTGTGCCTCATACCAATCCGAAGACGGGCCGTGATGCACATTCTTCATACTCTGCAGTCTTGAAGGAATCCAGACAGATAATGATTCTCGGGGTGTCGATCGGCGTGTCGACGGCACTCACTCTCGTGGCAGTCGCTGCCCTGCTCGCCTTCCTGACCTGGGGTCTGATCGCCAAAGGAGACAGTTCCCTGGCCATCGGCGAACCGGTTCCGGTGGCCACCCTGCCGACCCTGCCCGAAGGCGGGGAAACCTCCCTTGCCGACTTCAGAGGCGACTGGGTCCTGCTCAATGTCTGGGCGTCGTGGTGCGTTCCCTGCCGGGATGAATCGCCCGCCCTGGATGAATTCGAGAGAGAGAACCGCAACCGGATCAAGCTGCTCGGGGTCGACACCAAGGACCTGAGCGAAGACGCGCTCAAGTTCCTTGAAAAATACGGAATCTCCTACCCCCAGATTCGCGATGCGGCTGGTAGTTACGCCGACGACCTGAAGACCACCGGGGTGCCTGAGTCCTTCCTGATCGACCCGGATGGAAATCTGGTGGCCCGCTTTCCCGGACCGTTCGAGGACGTCGAAGCGATCGAAAACTTCGCCGCTCCGGCCCTCGCCGGCACGGCAACCAGCCCTGGACCGAACGGGTGAAACGTTTCCTGACCCTGGTCGCGGTGCTTGCCCTGGCCTGGTCGGTGGTTCCGGTCGCTTCTGCCGAAACCGCGAGCCTGCCTCAATTGGAAGACGAAGTTATGTGCCCGGTGTGTGGCACCCTGCTCGGACTTTCCCGCGCTCCCGCCGCCGAAAGACAGCGGGTGTTCATTCGCGGATTGATCAACGAGGGCGCCACCGAAGACGAAGTGAAAGATGCCCTGGTCGCTGAATACGGGCCGCAGGTTCTCGCCCTGCCGGATGACGACGGAATCAACGTCTACGCCTATCTGGTCCCCCTGATCGGTTTCGCCCTGGGCGCCCTCGGGGTCCTGTACGCCGGACTCCGCTGGCGGCGCAACAAAAAGCAGGCGGCCCCGCCTGCGGACGGCCCCCCGCAAGGTGAATCGGATCGCCTCGACGAAGACATGGCCAAGTACGACCTGTAGGGCGCGGCCTTACATCCGGTCGGGGGCGGAAATACCGAGCAGCGCCAGTGACGCTTTGATCGTCTTGCCGGTCACTTCACACAGGTTGAGGCGGGCGGCCTCAACCCCTTCGCCTTCGGCCCCGATCACCTGACAGTCCCGATAGAACGCGTGGTAAGCGGCGGCGGTCTGGCTCGCGTAAGTACAGATCCGGTGCGGGGCCCGTTTCTCGGCCGCTTCGTGAACCTCGGCCGGGAATGCGATCAGCTTGGCGATCAACGCCTTTTCGGCCGGATCGACCGGTGCGGTAGCGGATTCCGCCCCGGTCCGGCCCCTGCCTTCATCACTTGCTTTGCGCAAAATGCTCTGGATTCGGGCGTGCGCATACTGGACGTAATAGACCGGGTTGTCCGACGACTGCGAACGGGCAAGGTCAAGATCGAGATCCATGGTGCTGTCATGGCTTCGCTGAACCAGGAAATACCGGGCGGCATCGGTACCGATGTCCTCGACCAGTTCGTCCAGAGTGACGATGTCGCCGGCCCGCTTCGACATCTTGGTTCGCTGGCCGCCCTCGACGAGGTGGATCATCTGCATTATCTGGACCTCGAACTCGACCGGCCTCTCGAAGGACTGGACCGCCGCGGTCATCCGGGCGATGTAACCGTGATGGTCAGCCCCGAGCACATCAATCAGGCGTGAATATCCACGCTCGACCTTGTCGGCGTGATAGGCGACGTCAGCGCCGAAATAGGTCGGTTCACCCCCGGAGCGCACCAGCACCCGGTCCTTGTCGTCACCGAAATCCGTGGTCCTCAGCCAGGTGGCCCCATCATCCTCGAAAGTATGACCTGTGGATTCGAGACGATCGAGCCCACGCTCGACGAGGCCGTCTTCATAGAGCGACCTTTCCGAGAAGAACTCGTCCATTTTCACACCGAAACGCACCAGGGAATTACGGATGCTGTCAACCATCCACTCAACCCCGGTCAGGGCGAGGGCTTTCAGGTCATCAGGCTCGATCCGTTCGGCTTTCGCCCGATCTGCAAGTTCGTTCACGTAATCGCCGTGATAACCGTTCTCCGGCGGCTGCTCCCCGACCATGCGGGCGGCAATCGAAGCGGCAAAGTTCTCCACCTGCGAACCGCCATCGTTGACGTAGTACTCACTGTTGACCGTATGCCCGACTGCTTTCAACAGACGGGTAAGAGCATCGCCGTAGGCCGCGTGGCGCCCCGAAGCTGCGGTGAGCGGACCGGTCGGGTTGGCCGAGATGAACTCGACCAGGGCGTGTTCGGGATCAGCAACGGGCGGGATCGCGGCCGATCCGGTGACAGTCAGGTCACTGACCACATCCCGGTACCAGCCGTCAGTCAGGAAAAGATTGATGAAACCGGGGCCGGCGACTTCGGTCCTTTCAACCCCGTCTCCCAGTTCGCGGGAAAGCTCCTCCGCGAGTTCAGCGGCGATCTCCCGTGGCGGACGCCCGAGGGTTTTAGCCATGAGCATGGCCGCATTGGTGCTGTAGTCGCCAAGTTCCGGCTTCGGCGATACGTCCAGGGCAGGGCGTATCGAGTCGTCGCCGGAGAAAGTCCGGGCGGTTGAAATCAGGACATCATGCAGGCGGGTTACGGGATCGAGTGAATTCACGGTCACCCATCTTAAGCCTCGCGGTCCGGAAGGCTTTCAGAGGTGGTAGTTCTCTCCGGCCAGGATCTTCGACGCCCGGAAGATCTGTTCAAGCAGGACGATCCGGGCCAACTGGTGAGCAAGGGTCTGTTCTCCCAGCGAAATCCGCTCCTTGACCTGCTTTCTAACCGGTGCCGGCAGCCCGGCAGGACCGCCGATCAGGAAGGTGATCTTCTGCCCCTGGTGCCGGCGACGGTCCAGCCATTTCGCCCAGCCCTCCGAACTCATCTGGGGTCCGGCGAAGTCGAGGGCGACCAGGTGGTTGGATTCATCGATCCTTCGCTGCAGCGAATCGTCATCTTTCACTTCGATGATTTCCACGGACTGTTTGGTCCGCAACATCTTGGTGTAGTGCGCTTCCGCTTCAGTGAATGGTGGACGGATCTTGCCGACCGCGAGGACCGTGATCTTCATTTGTCTTCTCCGGCACGCAAGGCTTCAGCAACACCGATTCTCTCGAGGATGGTGGGGTGGGTTCCGAAAACGTACTGGTAAATAGCGGGTGGATCGGGATCAGTCAGGTTCGAATCACCGAGTTGCTGCTGGAGGCCAATCATGCTCTCCGGATCACCGGTGAGTTCCATCGCAAACGCGTCGGCGTGGATCTCGATGTCCCGGGACAGGACATTGCCCGGAACGGTGAGAACCAGGGTGGCTACCGCAACCATGAGAGCAAGGGCAGGCAGAATCGCCGGTCCCGAATCGTCGTCGCCTCGCCCCCGAACGATCACGGCGGTTCCGACCTGGACGAATAGCACCCCCAGCGGGATGACCAGAAGGGCGAAGCCGAGCCCGCGATACAGGTCGTTCGATTCCACATGGCCCAGTTCATGGGCGATCAGAGCCGACAGTTCGGCACCCGAAAGCTCATTGATCGCGTTGTCGTAAATGACCACCCGTTTCGATGAACCAATGCCATTGACCGATGCGTTCAGGGTGGACGAACGTCGACTCGCATCCACCTCGTAAACCTGACCTACATCCACCCCGGCTTCATCGGCCAGGCGCAGGACCTTTGATCTGACCGGACCCTCGGGCAGCGGCGTGAAATCGTTGAAGAGCGGCGATACCAGGACCGGCCAGAGCCACACAAACACGATGGCGTAAGCGACGACAAGTGCGGACCCGACTATCCAGAACCTGCGTTGGAACCGCCTCCAGAGCCAGACCGCCACGATCGCCCCGATGGCAGCCAGCAGACAGCCGATCAGTGCCGCGAGAAGAAAGTCGGTAAGCCAGCCCCAGTGGCCCTGGGTGACCAGGCCGTAATCCCTTCCCTGGTTGAAGGCAAGCAGCGAGAACGGAAACCGGACGGCAGCGACGGTGAGGGATATGCCGGCCCCGGCCAGTGCCGCGCCGCGCCAGGTATGACCGGTGGCCCAGCGAAGAAATGATCGCAGCGGCGACCCCCGGTAGAAAGCGAGAAAGGCCAGGGTCGCGAATTCGGCCAGCATCGCTCCGATCGCGATCAACCGGCGTTCGGAACGGAAATCCTGCGCACGCTCAACCAGGGCAGGGTTGAAATAGTCGCCCGCCGAGAGCGATTTCGGATCGACGGACCCGCCCGGGGCCAGCAGCCAACTGACCAGGTAGGCAAATAACAGTGCCGCCAGACCCACCCAGATAAGGGAACTGGCTTTCATCGGATTCGGGCGCTCCCGGTCGGCGCTCATGGGCCTCTACGATAGACCCAGCGGCCCGGACGCCCCTGCCAGCCAGTTCCACCCGCCGAATCCATGAACGTAGCCGTAATCTCCGACATCCACGCCAACCTTCCTGCCCTGAATACGGTCGTTGAAGCGATCGATGAATCAGGTGTTGACGAGATCTGGTGCCTTGGCGATGCCGTCGGCTACGGGGCCAGCCCGTCCGAATGCCTGGAGATCCTGAGCGATCGGTGCAGCGTCTTCCTGCTCGGCAACCATGATCTCGCCGCACTTGAACAGATCGACATTTCAACTTTCAGCCCCGGGGCAGCCCGCGCGGCAATCTGGACCAGGGAGAACCTGACCCCGGAAGCAATCAAAACCCTGCGGTCGCTGGCCGGACCCTCTTCGATACAGGGAGAAATCGGCCTTTACCATGCTTCGCCGAGAGATCCTGTGTGGGAATACGTGATCGACACCGACCACGCTGATGAGAATTTCGATGCCCAGGATGAACGAATCGCGATGATCGGCCATTCCCATATTGCGCTTCATTTCAGCCGCGAAACCGGTGAAGCAGCCACCTCTTCAATTGTCGCCCAGGACGGATCGTCAATAGCGATGAAGTCGGGCCAGTGGCTGGTCAACCCTGGCAGCGTCGGCCAGCCCCGGGACGGAGATCCTCGGGCCGCCTGGCTGAGTCTCGACACGGAATCCCTGGAAGCCACCTTCCACCGGGTTGAGTACCCGATCGAGAAGGCCGCCGGCGCGATCCGTGATGCCGGACTCCCTCAGCAACTGGCCGACCGTCTTTTTCAGGGACGCTAACCATGCGCAGCAGGAAAACAGTCTGGGCGATCGGAGTCGTCCTCGCGATCGCGGCCGGGATAACTGCCGGCCTGCTGATGAGCGGCGAGGACCGTTCCCAGCTCTTCCCGTCCGAAGACGTTGCCGCGATAACGGAGAACATCGATCAGGCGGAAGCCCTTGCTGCCAGTGGCAACTGCTTCCGGGCACTGAAGCCGGCCGGCGAAGCGCAGGCGCAGGCCGAGAACCTTTCATCCTCAGTTGATCCTGCCCTGAAACGATCACTGATCGATGGTGTAGTCAGATTGGTACTTCGCATCGGCAACCAATGCGAAGAGAACCCTGAAACCGGAAATACCGGTACTACCGATCCCGTTGAAACGGAACCCGAAGTAGCTCCTACTGGCGACACGGGCACGACTTCAGACGAAAAACAGACCGACTCGACGGCGAAGAAAGACAAGCAACCATCGGAAAAAACGACCAAACCGACGCCGGAACCGAAGCCGACGCCCGAACCGGTCGAACCGCCGACAACCACCCCACCAACCCCCGAGCCGCCGGTGGACACCGGACCCGGTTCCGGCGGCATCTCCCCCGATCAGTAAAGCTGAACAGGCAATGACCGACACAACAGCCCTTGGCGACCGATACGAGCTCCATGACAAGCTCGGTTCCGGAGGCATGTCAAATGTCTACCGGGCGACTGATCGCATCCTCGAACGCACGGTAGCGGTCAAGGTCCTGGCTGAACATCTTTCCGACGATGATCGTTTCGTCGCGCGCTTCCGCCGGGAGGCCCTGGCAGTCGCCAAATTGATCCATCCGAACATCGTCCAGGTCTACGACACCGGGGTTGACAGTGGCCGGCATTTCATCGTCATGGAATGTGTTGAAGGACGATCCGGAGCCCAGCTTTTGAAGAGCAGCGGCGTGCTTGACCCTGAAACCACGGTTGAGATCGGTGTTCAGGCCTGCGCCGGGCTGGAATACGCCCATCGCCACGGGATCATCCATCGTGACGTGAAACCCGGCAACCTGATGGTTACCGGTGGCCCTTCGGGCGGCGGGGAAATGACCTGCAAACTGACTGATTTCGGGATCGCCAGGGCGGCCGAGCAGACCCGCATCACCCAGGTCGGATCGGTAGTCGGCACCGCCGCCTACCTGGCGCCTGAACAGGTCCGGGGTGAAGAAGCAACCCCAGCCACTGACGTCTATGCCCTCGGAGTGGTCCTCTACCAGTTCCTGACCGGCCGTTTGCCCTACGAAGGCTCGTCCCTGGCTGAACTGGCGATCAGGCAGCAGAACGAGAAACCTCTGCCCCCCAGGACTTACAATTCCGATGTTCCGGAAACGGTGAGTGGATCAGTGATGCGCGCCCTCGAAGGCGACAAGAACCTGCGTTTCCACTCGGCCGGCGCCCTTTCCGACGGACTCGAACGCGGCCTGCGCGGTGAAGACGTAACCATCCAGATGGATGATGACGGGCCGAGGACTCCGGAGCACTTCCCGTTGGCGGAAACCGCCACCCGGCCCCTGGAACGTACCGCCCGCACGGCCCACCGACCTGCGCCCGCACCCCCGAGGTACAAAGGCCCTCCACCCCGTCCCGTGCTCAAGAAGCGCTCGTTTTTCAACCGGGCTTTTCGATTCGTGGCTGGCATGATCGCGCTGGTCCTGATCGCCGCGGTCGTGGCGGGTGTGGTCATCTCCCTGACCGATCAGGCAGCCAAAATAAAGATTCGGGAATGGACTTCGGAATCGGTCGACCGGGTAACGGTTGACCTCAAGGAATTCCTCAGAGACAACACGCAGTAGACGGCGCCAACTGGCCCGGCTTCTTATTTGATGTCGCTGCGCATCAGGCGGATCGTCCCGAGCGCAAGCAGACCAAGAACCCAGGCAGCAACGATGACCACGGCAACGACACCTGCCTGTTCGACTTGAACGCCAAAAATGTCGGATTCGTAACCACGAATGTTGTCGGTCAGTTTGGCCAGGGCCGGCCCCATCGCGAAATCACCGACCTTGGGGATCGCCGGGATGATGCTGTCAATGATGAAGATGAAGACGAGGGCGATCGTCATGCCACCCGCCATGCTCATCACCAGCAGCGAGAACGCCATGCCGACCGTTGCGTACACGAGGTTGATGAGCATCGAAGCGAGTCCGGCCCGGAAAACTTCTTCGGCTGAAATCGACTGGTCGTGACGTGCCGCGGCCAGGTCGAACAGTGGCCAGGCGACCAGGTGGAACAGCACGGTGACGATCAGCAAGAAGAAAACGACCGCGAGAATCTTCGACATGATCAATCGTCCCCGGCGGGGGTCGGCGGTGAGCGTTCGCCTCACCGTGTTCTGGCCGAATTCCACACCGAAGATCCAGACCCCGAAAACGATTGACGCGATGCTCAGCGGGAAACCAACGGCCAGGTCGATGATGCCCGAGTCATCGCCGCCTGTTCCCCAGATGATGGTCGAGACGAGGCCGATCAGGAAACAGAAGAGCACTGCAACGAGACACCATCGCGGGGTTGGCATCGAACGGATCTTGAGGATTTCAGCCGACATCGCGCATCCTCCCCGAACCGTCAGGACCCCCGGTCAGGGTCAGGAAGACGCTCTCCAGGTCAGGGTTGTCCCGGCGAAGCTCGGAGACGTAGACACCGGCACCGGCCAGCAGGACATTGATCTGTGAACCGTCTTCGACCGGACCGGTGATAGCCAGTTCACGGATCGGTGCTTCTGGTGGCAAATCCCGGCTTTCGACAAGGCCGACGCCCAGACCAACCTCATGCAGAGCAGCGGCTGCGGCGTCCACTTCTTCGCTGGCAACCCGCACGCGATAGCCGCCCTTGACGCCGGCCTGGCTGAGAATTTCAGCCATGGTGCCGTCGGCAACGACTTCCCCCCGGTTGATGATCGTGGCGCGATCACACATCAGTTCAACCTCAGCCAGGAGGTGTGATGAGACCAGCACGGTCACGCCCGATTCGGGCAGCCTTTTGATCAGTTCCCGCATCTCGACGATGCCGGCGGGATCGAGTCCGTTGGTCGGTTCGTCGAGGATTACCAGCCGGGGGTTTCCGAGCAGAGCGATGGCCAGGCCGAGGCGCTGCTTCATGCCCATTGAGAATCCGCGGGTATTCGAATTCGCCCGGGCGGAGAGCCCGACCAGTTCGAGCAGTCGATCTATTTCAGGATCGGCGTTCTTCAGCCCACGGGCCTTCGCCTGAATCTGCATGTTCCGACGGGCGGTTGTCCTCCCGTAGAGCGAAGGTCCTTCGATCAGGGCCCCGGTCTGGCGGACAGCAGCGGCGAAACCCCGGCTCCCGGTTGAAGCACCGAGCAATGACGACCTGCCGGAGTTCACACGGGTCAGTCCGAGCAGGGCCCGGATCGCGGTTGTTTTGCCGGATCCGTTTGGTCCGAGCAGCCCGCAGACCGAACCTTCAACCACGTCGAGCGACAGTTCATTCAGGGCCAGGGTGCTGCCGAACCGGCGGACCAGGCCTTCCATCGAAGCGAGTGAACCTGTTCTCACGGCAGCGCCGTTCATCAGGCTTCCCAGGGAACGGTTCCGTCGAGCACCCGACTGCTGTATTCAGCAAACCGTCCCGCCGATATCGCGTCCCTTGCGGCTGACATCAGTCGCTCCATGTAAGTCAGGTTGTGTTCGACCAGAAGCCTTACCGCGGTCAGTTCTTCCGACCGTGAGATGTAGTTGACGTAGTCGCGATCGTAATCGGAGCAGGTGACGCAGGGGCAACCTTCCACGATGGGTTCGTGCTGGCCGGCCATGCCACCTTTGCGCAGGTCGACCCGGAAACGCTTCTCCGGTTCGGGAGCCATAGCCATGCCATGACGGGCAAGCCGGGTCGGCACCGCGCAATCGAAGACGTCGAGGCCGAGAGCGATTCCGCGCATCAAATCGTCAACTTCGCCGATCCCGAGAAGGTGTTTGGGGGCATCCACCGGCAGGGCGGGAACGGTGAAGCCGAGCACTTCCGCCATTTCTTCCTTGTCGCGTCCCAGAGTGCCGCCGATAGCGATCCCGTCGACCTGTGCTTCGCCTACGTACTGGCACGACTCGAGTCGCAGGTCTTCATAGGTTCCGCCCTGAATGATTCCGAAAACTGCCTGTCCTGCCGGGGCGTGGTCCTGATGCCATTTGAGGCTGCGGTCGAGCCAGCGGTGGGTGCGTTCGGTCGACCGGGCCGTGTATTCACGGTCGGCGTGGAAAGGGGTGCATTCATCGAAGACCAGGGCGATGTCGGAAGCGAGATCTGCCTGCACCGACATTGAGGCTTCCGGGGACAGCATCAGTTCAGAGCCATCCTTGTAGGAGCGAAAACGGACACCCTCCTCTTCAATTCCAAGGGTTTTCGCAAGGCCCTGCATTTTGCGGCCGGTTCCTTTGATCTCTTCCGCCACGCCGCCATGGGCCAGTGAGAAGACCTGGAAACCACCGGAGTCGGTGATTATCGCTTTGTCCCAGGCCATGAACTTGTGGAGGCCGCCCGCTTCACGCATCCGTTCCGGGCCTGGAGCAACCAGCAGGTGGTAGGTGTTGCCAAGCACCATTTCGTAACCGAAGCCGGCGACTTCCCGCGACGACATGCCGCGTACGCTGCCTTTGGTTGCCAACGGGATGAAGGCCGGGGTCTCCACCGGGCCGTGCGGGGTCTGGAGCGTGCCGCGCCGGGCATCGCCGTCACGGTCGTGAATCTTGAAAGTCAGCCGCTCAGGATCGTGGCGCACAAGGCGACAGGCTACCGGGGGGTGTCGCTCCTTGTTGGCTGCGCCCAGCGCAGACAAGGAGGAGCGTTGCCTGATTCCGGTTTGGTCGGACCACTCGGACCACTCGGGCGATCAGGCGATCAGCGAATGCCCGGTCATTTCCACCGGCTGCTCCATGCCCAGTGCGTCGAGCACCGTGGGTGCCACGTCGGCCAGGATGCCGCCATCCTTCAGGGGTGGACCCGGAATCGTGAGAATCAACGGGACCGGGTTCAGCGAATGGGCGGTGTTCGGCGATCCGTCAGGCTCGAGCATGTTGTCGGCGTTGCCGTGGTCAGCGGTGATCAGACACGCACCTCCACTGGCGAGCACCGCTTCGACAACCCGGCCGAGACAACCGTCCACTGCTTCAATTGCTTTGACCGCGGCCGGGATCACGCCTGTGTGTCCGACCATGTCGGGGTTGGCGAAGTTGATGACGCCGAAACTGGGCTGCTGCTCCTGCCAGCCGGCGATGAAAGCATCCGCGGCGGCGTTGGCACTCATCTCCGGCTTGAAGTCATAGGTCGGTACGTCGCGAGGTGACTCAACCAGGCGGTGCTGCTCGCCTTCCCATTCCTCTTCGCGTCCACCGTTGAAGAAATAGGTGACGTGGGCGTACTTCTCGGTTTCGGCGACATGGAGTTGCCGATTACCGGCCCCCGAGATCACGCTGGCCAGGGTGACCTCCGGACGACGTTCCGGGAAGGCGACCGGATACGGCCAGCCCTTGCGGTAGACAGTCATCGTGGTCAGGTCGACCAGCGGACCGCCGGAACGCGGAAATTCGTCGAAATCAGGTTCGGCAAGGGCACGGGTCAGCTCCCGGGCGCGGTCCGGCCGGAAGTTGATGAAGATCGCGACGTCACCTTCGCTCATGCCGTCGTAGTCACCAATGACCGTGGGCATGATGAACTCATCGGTCTTGTCGCTTGCGTAGGCGTCCCTGATCGCCGTTTCGGAGTTGGCGACCCGTGGGCCCTCGGCATGGACCATGGCGTCGTAGGCGAGCTTGACGCGCTCCCAGCGGGTATCTCGGTCCATCGCGTAATAGCGCCCGCTGATCGTGCCGATGCGACCGGCAGAACGCAGCCAGCGTTCAAGTTCTTCGAGGTAGCGCTCGCCGCCGTGCGGCAGCGTGTCCCGGCCGTCGGTGATCGCGTGAAAGACAACGTCCGGAACGCCTTCCTGGCTGGCCAGTTCAACACAGGCTTCGAGGTGTTCCCAGCCGGAGTGCACCCCGCCGTCCGAAACCAGTCCGATCAGGTGCAGGCGCCCACGTGGGCTTTCAGCAGCCCGTTGACAGGCGGCGACCAGGGCGTCGTTGTCGAAAAAGCTGCCGTCGGCGACCGCGGAATCAATCCGCGCGAGGTCCTGCTTGACGATGGCGCCAGCCCCGAGGTTGAGGTGGCCGACTTCAGAGTTGCCCATCTGACCTTCCGGCAGGCCGACGTCCGGACCCTGGGCGCTGAGCTGGGTGGTCCGGTATTCGGACCAGAGCCGGTCGAAGTTGGGTGTGTCCGCGAGGGATATCGCGTTGCCCGGACCGTCCGGAGCAAGGCCCCAGCCGTCGAGAATCACCAAGGCAACTCCGGGTACCGGCAACTCGGTCGGCCCGGCCGTCATCTTCAGTTTCCCGCAGCCGACACGATGGCGCCGAAGCCTTCCGGATCGAGCGCTGCCCCGCCCACGAGGGCGCCGTCGATGTCGGGCTGAGCCATCAGGTCGACCGCGTTGTCCGGTTTGACCGATCCGCCGTAAAGGATGCGGACACGGTTGGCCGCCTCCGGGTCACGTGACCGCAGGAGGTTGCGGATGAAAAGAATCGATTCCTGTGCCTGTTCCAGCGTCGCCACCTTGCCAGTACCGATCGCCCAGATCGGTTCGTAGGCGATGACGACCCTGTCGAGGTCATCGGTATGGATTTCGGCCAGGTCGGTGATCACCTGATGGGAAAGAACCGCATCGGTGTCGTTCGATTCACGCTCGGCTTCGGTCTCCCCGCAGCAAAGGATCGGCTGCAGGCCCGATTCGATCGCGCGACGGACCTTGCGGGCCAGGGCTTCATCGGTTTCACCGAAGTTCTGGCGGCGTTCGGAATGTCCGAGGATCACGGCGTCAACACCGATGTCAAGCAGCATCGGGGCCGAAACTTCACCGGTGAAAGCCCCGGAATCTTCGAAGTACATGTTTTGTGCGGCCGACTTGACTGGTGTTCCGGCACACCGCTCGGCTACCCGGCCAAGTGCCAGGTAAGGCGGGCAGATCGCGACTTCCGGCCCATCACCTGTCTGCGTCGGCAGGAAGACATCGAGGAAAGCATCGGCCTCGGAAGCGGTCTTGTTCATTTTCCAGTTGGCAGCTATGTACGGTCGGCGGCTCATCGGTTCAATCATGCCGCGTCCAGCGCCTCGACGCCGGGAAGGTCCTTGCCTTCGAGCAGCTCGAGCGAAGCACCACCACCGGTCGAGACCCAGTCAACCTGATCGGTAAGGCCGAATTTGACCAGCGCGGCCACCGAGTCGCCACCGCCAACCACGGTGAACCCCGGAGCGTTCGCGACTGCGTCAGCAACAGTTTTGGTGCCGGTCGCATATGGATCAAGTTCGAATGCACCCATCGGACCGTTCCAGAGAATCGTTCCGGCTCCAGCGATTCGCCGGGCGTAGTCGGCGGCAGAGTCCGGACCGATGTCCAGGCCCATCCAGCCTTCCGGTACTTCGACCCCTTTGAGGTCCTGGTATTCGGTGTCGGCCGAGAATTCCCGGCCAAGTGAAAGGTCGGTCGGCAGCACGAGTTCGCAGTCCGAAACCGCTGCTTTTTCGAGAGCGTCCTTGGCCAGCGGGATCCCGTCCTCTTCAACCAGGGAATTGCCGGTACCGAAGCCCTGCGCCCGGTAGAACGGGAAACACATTGCCCCGCCGATCAGAACCTGGTCGGCAAGCTCGATGAAACGGTCGATCACGCCGACTTTGTCGCTCACCTTCGAACCCCCGAGGATCACTACCAGCGGACGTTTCGGATCATCGGCCACCGAGTTGAGGTTCCTGACTTCGCTTTCCAGCAGCAGCCCGGCATAGGACGGCAGCTGATGGGCAACCCCGGCCGTGCTCGCATGAGCCCGGTGGGCGGCCCCGAAAGCGTCGTTGACATACAGGTCGGCGAGTTCAGCCAGGGCCAGTGAGAGTTCCGGGTCGTTGTCGGTCTCCCCCGGATGAAAGCGCAGGTTTTCCAGCAGCAGGACATCGCCCGGCTCGAGCGATTCCGCCAACGCCTTCGCGATCGGTCCGGTCGACTCGGTTGAAAGGCGTACTTTCGTATCCAGCAACTCGGCCAGACGGTCCGCCGCCGGCTTCAGCGAAAGTTCCTCAACCCGCTGGCCTTCGGGACGACCGAGATGCGACGCGAGAATCACCTTTGCGCCGTTCTCCCGCAGGAACTCGATGGTCGGCAGGGCCGCCCGGATCCGGGTGTCATCAGTGACCTGCCCGTTGTCGAGCGGCACGTTGAAGTCAACCCGGACCAGGACACGCTGACCGTTCAGGTCAGCGTCCCGTACCGATTTCTTACTGAAGCTCATGCTGGGACCCGCGATCCCGAGACGTCCTGGTCCTTGCCCGACGCCCTAAAGGACTTTGCCTAGCAGTTCGACACAGCGGTTCGAGTAACCCCACTCGTTGTCGTACCAGGAGATCGCCTTGATCATTTCGCCATCACCAATCACCTGAGTGAGCGATGAGTCGAAGATCGAGGAATGCGGATCAGTGACGATGTCTGTCGAGACGATCGGGTCCTCGGTGTAAGCCAGGATTCCCTTGAGCGGCCCTTCGGCGGCGGCCTTCACGGCGGCGTTCACTTCTTCGATCGAAGTCGCCTTGGAGGGCTTGAAGGTGAGGTCGACTACCGAGCCGGTGACAACGGGGGCACGAACGGCAAATCCGTTCAGCTTTCCGGCGAGTTCCGGCAGCACCAGGCTTACCGCTTTGGCAGCACCGGTCGTGGTCGGGATCAGGTTGATCGCGGCAGAGCGGGCACGGCGGAGATCGGAATGCGGCATATCCTGAAGACGCTGATCCGAGGTGTAGGCATGGATCGTGGTCATCAAACCGTGGTCGATGCCGACCGCGTCATTTATCGCCTTGGCGAAGGGAGCGAGGCAGTTGGTGGTGCACGACGCGTTGGAGATGATGTGGTGATTCTCCGGGTCGTATTCCTCGAAGTTCACTCCGAGGACCACGGTCACGTCCGGATCCTTGGCTGGAGCGGAAATGATTACCTTCTTGGCACCGGCCTCGAGGTGTTTGGCGGCATCCGGGCGGGCAGTGAAAAACCCGGTCGATTCGAGTACGACGTCGACGCCGAGATCGGCCCATGGCAGCTGAGCGGGATCACGCTCGGAGAGGGCAGTGATCTCCTTGCCGTTCACGGTGATCGAACCCTCTGAGGATTCAACCGTGCCGTCGAAACGGCCGAGGATCGAGTCGTACTTCAGCAGATGAGCGAGGGTCTCGTTGTCGGTGAGATCGTTGATCGCGACGATGTCGATGTCCGCCCCGGCAGCCTGAGCCGAACGGAACACATTGCGACCGATTCGACCGAAACCATTGATTGCCACCTTAACGCCCATTTTCGCTGCTGCCTCCTGAAATAGTGATTGATTTGCTGAGACGATTCTACGGTGAGGACGACATTTGCCGTTCTTCACCCACGACGGAACTCAGTCAGTCCCGACGGTCAATTCGATGTCGTGCCCATCCGGGTCGCGCAGGTAAGCCGAATAAGGGCCTGAACCATGACCTCCGGGCTCACCCGGTTTTGCGACGTTGGAACCACCGGCCCGGCAGCCACCTTCCCAGGCAGCTTTGACCGCGGCGATACCGGGTGCCCCCAGGCTGACCAGGGTGCCTTCCGCCCTCGCACCGGCACGTTCCGTGACGAAGAGAATCGGCCGTGAGATCCCGTAGCCAATTACGTCGGCATTGTTCACGTGACGGCGCCATCCCAATGGCGAAAGCAGCGCGTCATAGAACTCAGACGCGCGCCGCATATCGGATACCTCTAAAACGATGTGATGTAACACTGTTCGCAGGCTATTGGAGAGCGCCCCATGACCACGTTGAGGTCAGCCTGCTATGACAATGCCCCGACTCGCGGGGATTAGTTGCGTGGTGTCCAGCGGAAAAACCGGATCGCCAGGAGAAGCCCGGCGATGCCCCAGATTCCCACCACCAGCAGATCCCCCCACTCGAAACCGGATCCGACGGTATTCGGGCTGTAGGCCGAAAAGAATGCTTCGAAGAAGTCGCGGATCGGAAAGTGGTTGGCGAACGAAAGTACGCCTTCCGGAATCTCACTTTCCGGAATGAAGATGCCGGAAAGGAAGTAGAGCGGCAGGGTGATCAGGTTGGTGATCGCCGGTGCCGCTTCGCGGGAAGGAATGATTGCGGTCATCGCGATTCCCAGGCAGCAGAATGATGCGGCGCCAATTATCAGGGTCACCGCGACCGCAGGCAGGCGATCCCATGGAATCGGCGCGCCGTAAAGAACTTTGCCGATCAGGGTCACCACGACGACCATCAGCACCGAAATCACGATCGCGTTGCCGACCCGTCCGGCAATGAAAACCCATGGCGGCAGCGGGGTGCCCCGGCCACGTTTGAGCAGCCCGGCCTCACGGCTGATCGTCAGGTTAGTCGCGAGACTGACCATGGTGGCCGAAACGACAGCGAGGGTGATGATGGCCGGCACGTAGTAGGTGGTGGTCGGCAGGTTGCCGAGCGACTCGATCTCTTCGCCGCCAAAGATCGTGGCAAAGATCAGCATGAAGATCACTGGCAGCATCGCGGTGAAGAACACCGATGCCGGATTGCGCCAGAAAATCTTCTGGGTGTACTTGAACTCGTGGAGGACCAGGCGCACCGAATTCATGATTCAGTCACCTGAAGGTAAACGTCTTCGAGGCTCGGTCGTTTGACTTCGAGCCCGTCGAGGTCCACCCCGTTCTCGATCGACCAGCCGGTCAGCCGGTTCAGGTCGGCCACCGTGTCGTGGCTTTCGATAGTCACCAGTGATTCATTGTCGGCCCCACCGGCCGCGATCGTGACCCGCTCAAACCCGGTGAACTGTTCGGCATCGGTTCCGGCCGGAAGGTGAAATGTGATCCTGGTCGGCAACTGGTCCCGGTCGCCGAGGTTCTCCGGGGTGTCTTCGGCAACGATCCGGCCCTCGTTGATGATCGCGACCCGGTCGGCAAGGAACTGGGCCTCGTCCATGTAATGCGTTGTCAGGAGGACGGTCTTTCCGAGGTCGCGCAATCCGGCGATCATTTCCCACGCCTGGCGTCGGGCCGAAGGATCGAAACCGGTGGTTGGCTCATCCAGGAAAAGGAGTTCGGGGTCACCAACCAGGGCGATGCCAACATCCAGCCGGCGCTGCTGGCCGCCGGAAAGCTTTCCGGCACGGACGTCAACCTTGTCTTCGAGCCCGACCAGGGTGATCACTTCATCGACCGGCCGTGGGTTGCTGAAGTATCCGGCGTACAGCTCAAGCGATTCCCGCACGGTGAGCTTCGGTTCCAGGGTCGTGCCCTGCAGCACGATTCCGATGCGCTCACGCCAGGCACGCGTGGGCCGGGCAGGGTCCACACCGAGCACCTCGACATCGCCACCGTCACGATCGCGATACCCCTCGAGGATCTCGACAGTGGTCGTCTTGCCGGCGCCGTTCGGACCCAGCACGGCCAGAATCTCTTCCGGCTCTACCTGGAGATCAATCCCTTTGACGGCCTCCAGCTCACCATAGGACTTGCGCAGTCCACGAATGGATATGACCGGTTCAGACACTCGGTGATCCTACGTCCCTCAGCTCTTCGGGCGGTTCCAGCCCGGACCGCGACGCCTCAGGGGATGTCGCGATGGTTGACCCGGACAACCACGTCATCCCGGCTGGAGAGATCGCGCCAGATCCTCTCGGCGACAGTTACCGAACGGTGTCGCCCACCGGTGCAGCCGATCGCGATCGTGAGGTGGCTCTTGCCTTCGGTCACATATGCCGGGACCAGAAACTCGAGCAGCGGCAGCAGCCGCCCGTAGAATTCGCCCGCCTGGGTTCCGGCCTCGACGTACTCCCGCACTTCGGAATCCAGCCCGGTCATGGGGCGTAATTCGGTTACGTAGTGCGGGTTGGGCAGGAACCGAACGTCAAGGGTCAGGTCGGCGTCACGCGGTGGACCATTCTTGAATCCGAAAGTGAGCAGGGTGACTGCCATCCGGCCTTCGTCTTCGTTCGAAACCATTTCGTCCGAGATCCGGCGGCGTAGCTGTGCCGCTGTGTCCATTGAAGTGTCCATGACCATGTCGGCCCGGGCCCGAAGCGGTGCCAGCAACTTGCGTTCGGCTTTGATCCCTTCGAGGATCCGGCCTTCGGGTGCCAGCGGGTGGCGGCGGCGGGTCTCTTTGTAACGGTCGGTGAGGATCTCTTCGTTTGCTTCGAGGAAAAGGACCTCGGGGCGCGGACCATCGGATTCCAGGTCCTCGAGAACCTGGAGAAGCTCATCGAAATACTCGCCGCTCCTTACGTCCGAGACGACAGCGGCCCGCTCCACCCCGCTGCCAGGAAGGCGGAACATCTCTCCCAGCGCTCCGATCATCTGTGGCGGAAGGTTGTCGACGCAAAAGTAACCGTTATCTTCGAAAGCGGCGATCGCTTCCGACTTGCCGGCGCCGGAATGGCCGGTGATTACGACCATGTTCACGTTCTTGGCGGGCGTGTCTTCCACCGACTGCTTTTGATCCGGCAACGTTTGTCTATCCGATTCTGTTCAACTGCTCGTGTATTTCACGAGCAACCTTACCGGGCAGCCCGGGCACCGCTTCGATTTCCTCCCGGCTCGCCTTCATCAGCCGTTCGGGTGAACCGAAATGCTTGATCAATGCGCGTTTGCGGACCGCCCCGACTCCACGCAGGCCGTCGAGCGCCGACTCGGTCATCGCCCGGTCGCGACGGCCACGATGGTGACCGATGGCAAACCGGTGAGCTTCATCACGAACCCTCTGGAGCAGCATCGAACCCTCCGAGTCGGCAGGCAGGTCAACCGGGTCGGTGCTACCGGGAACGAATACCTCTTCGAGCTTTTTGGCCAGGCCGATCACGGTGACTCCCATGTCGATGAAACCCTTAAGCGACCGGATTCCGGCCGCGAGCTGTCCTTTGCCGCCGTCGATAAGGATCAGCGAAGGCAGCGCCGCGAAGCTTTCGTCGCGGCTTCCATCGTGGGGAGAGAGGTCCGCCTGCTCAAGGTATTGCGCCATGCGTCGCCCGAGGATCTCTTCCATTGACGCGAAATCATCCGGTCCGTCGTGCCCGGTTTCCCCCCGCACCTTGAACCGCCGGTAGTCGGATTTCTTGGGCCGCCCGCCTTCGAAGACGACCATTGACGCAACGGTGTGGTTACCGCCGAGGTTCGAGATGTCAAAACCTTCGATCCGGATCGGCAGCTCAGCCATGCCCAGGGCCTCAGCCAGCGCAGACAACGACTCGACCCGCCGCTGCTGACGATGCTCACTGCGCAGGCGATCCTGGTCGAGTGCGAGCCTGGCGTTCCTTTCGGCAAGTTCCCGAAGGCGCCGTGAATCGCCCCGTTCGGCAATTCGGACTTCTACCTTCGTCGCTGCTCCTACCCGGCGGTCGGCGAGGAAAGTCTCGATCATTTCTGCTCGTTCAGCCATGTACGGACCGAGCACGATTCGTTTGGGGATTGAGGGTGACGCCGCGTAAAACTGCTCGATGAACTCGCCGGTGACTTCGGCCAGGTCGCTGCCGGCCGGGTTGTCGAGGTAGAAGCTCTGACGTTCGGCGAGGATGCCGTCGCGTACCTGAAATACCTGCGCGTTGGCGTCGGTTCCTTCGGCCGCCACCCCGATCAGGTCGGCCGTTCCGACGTTGGACCCCGAGATCCGCTGGCGTTCGAACAGTGAACGAACCGACTGGAGCCGGTCGCGGAATATCGCTGCCGCCTCGAAGTCCTGGCGACCGGCGGCCTCTTCCATCTGACGCTCGAGGTCTTTTTCGATCTGGTCGTACCGTCCGGAAAGAAAGTCGATGACCGCATCAATGTTCTTGCGGTATTCATCTTTGGTGACGTAATCGACGCAGGGAGCGCCGCAACGCTTGATGAAGTAATCGAGGCAGGGACTGCCGGAGCGTCGCCCTGGCTGTTTGCCTTCACAGGTCCGGTATTGGAAAAGTTTCCCGAGCAGGTCGAGTGTGTCGCGGACGCGTCTGGCTGACGAAAACGGTCCGAAGTACACGCGGCCGCTTCGGTGTCTTTCGCGGGTGAAGTAGACCCGCGGGTATTCCTCATCGAGGCTCACGGCCACATAGGGATAGGACTTGTCGTCGCGCAGCTTGATGTTGAACCGTGGCCGGTACCGTTTGATGAAGGACTGTTCGGCGATCAGTGCTTCCGATTCGGTCTCGGTCGCCAGGAACTCGATCCGCTCGATCAGCACCGTCATTTCGGCATTGCCGGCATTGAAATGGGAAGCGACCCGCTTGCGGATCGAGATCGCCTTGCCGACATAGATCACTTCGTCGTCGCGGTCACGGAAGAGATATACCCCGGGCGTATCGGGCAGCGATCGACGCTCGGCGACCATGCGCTCGATTCGTCCGTCGCGATCGTTGGCGGTTTCTTCGGGGGCGGGCATCGTCCAAAGAGTAGGCCACACGGAGGTTTGTTCGACTAGGCTCCGTCAAATGACCACCGGTACTGCAGCACCCCCGAATTTCGAGACCCTCGACATCAAGATCGATGGTGACATCGGCACATTGACCCTGAACCGGCCGGACTCGTTCAACGCGATGAGCCCCGACCTGATCGATGAACTGGCCGTGGCAACTGCCTGGTTTGCCGACCAGGCCCCGCTTCGTGCCCTGATCGTCACCGGTTCCGGTGTCGCTTTCTGCTCGGGGGGCGACATCAACTGGTTCAGGAAGGGTCTGGCCGACCCGGATGTGGACATCGTCGCCAGCGTCCGCACCGGCGCCGATCGTCTTCATCAGGCAATCGTCGATCTTCAGCGCATCCCCTACCCGGTGATCGCCGCGATCAACGGTCCTGCGGCCGGTGCCGGCCTTTCGTTCGCCCTGGCCTGCGACTTCCGGATCTGTTCCGACAAGGCTTTCCTGGCCTGCGCTTATGGCCGGATCGGGGCTTCACCGGACGGCGGCATGACTTACTTCCTGCCGCGGGTGGTCGGACCGAGCCGGGCAATCGAGATCCTGCTCGATGACACCAACATGACCCCGCAGGAAGCTCTCGCGGACAAACTGGTTTCAGAGGTGGTGCCGGCAGATGAACTGGCCGATCGTGCCCTGGCGAAAGCCACCGAGCTGGCCGCCAAGTCGCCCTACTTCAATCGTATGGCGAAGCATCTGATCCATTCCAGCCTCGACCACACGATCACCGAGCACCTTCAGGAAGAACGCCACGGGATCGCTGATTCGATGGGAACCGAGGATCTGGCCGGCGCCGTGGAAGCTTTCCTTTCCGGTGGCAAAGCCGAGTTCCACGGCAAGTAGCCGACGGGATCCCACCACCCAACGTTCTGGGTCGGCTAATGCCCCGATGACGGGCCATAGCCGACCCGGTTGCCGGGTTACGCCTTGAGCAGCCTGGTCACGCTTTCGGCCACACAGCAGGGCTTTTCGTTTCCTTCGATCTCGATCGTGAACCGGGTGACGTTGTTGATCCATCCGTTTCCGAGATCGTCGGATGCGATCAGTTCAGCTCTGGCCCGGACCCTGGATCCGGCTGGAACCGGTGCGGGAAAACGAACCTTGTTCCAGCCGTAGTTCACTCCCAGCTGGAAGCCACCGGTGACTGCGATCAGCTGGTCGCGAAATCCGTCGATCAAGCCCAGGGTCAAATTGCCGTGAGCGATCGTCGTGCCAAACGGACTTTCGGTTTTCGCACGCTCGACGTCAACGTGGATCCACTGGTGATCGCCCGACAGCCCGGCGAAGGTGTCAATCATTTCCTGGGTCACTTCACGCCATTCGGTCGGACCAACCTCTTGGCCGATCATTCCGTCGATTGAGTCAAGTCCTGTTATTTCGAGTCGGTCCATGACGGAACCATATTCGATTGTTGCGTTTCAAAAACCGGGAAATACTGTAAGCTAATTCCGTTATCGGAATCAACTTACGAAAACTTTCCTACGATGGGAGCACCATGGAAGCTCAGGACAGATCAGGGGAACTGCCAGCAGATGGCTCGGAACTGATGAAGCTTTTTCTGCCGAACTCACCTTTCGTTGCCGAGATGGGCATCAGCCTTTCGGAGATAAGTGATGGTCGAGCCAGTTTGCTGATGCCGTTCCGGCCCGAACTGGTCACCATCGGCGACATGGTCCATGGAGGGGCGATCGCGGCACTGATCGACATCACCGCAATGGTCACTTCATGGGCCGGCGCCGATGTACCGGAGAAACTCCGGGGCGTGACCGTTTCGCTTTCAACCGAGTTCATCGACTCGGCGAACTCCGAAGACCTGGCCGGGGAAGGCACCTTGCTGCGCCGTGGGGCGTCGCTTTCGATGTCCGAAGTGGAAGTACGGAGCGTGGTTGACCAGCGCCTGATCGCAAAGGCGCTGGCCACCTACAAAGTGGGCTGACCGTCAGGAATCGAGAGTCGACTTGATCTCGGCCTTCAGGGCGGCGATTGGCTCAGCCGACAGCCCCTGCTTGATGCCCTGCTGGACATGCTGCGGCTTGCCAGCCAGCGGCTCCGCAATCGCAATCGCGGCTGGCACCACATGGTCCTCGGCAGCCACCTGATCGACGATGCCTGCGGGGAGAGCTTCAGTGGCGGCGTACCGACGCCCGGTAAGCATCGCTTCCCGGGCCGTTGCGTAGGTAAGACGGTGGGTGATCAGGGCGTTCATTCCGGGGACGAAGACCAGCCCGATATCTGCCTCGGGCAGGCAGAAGAACCCACGGTCCTCACGCATTACACGCCAGTCGCAGGCCAGGGCCATCATCGCGCCGGCAGCGAATGCGTGGCCGTTGAGCGCCGCCACGGTCGGTGCCGGGAACTCCAGCAGACGGATGAATACCTCGTAGACCCGACTCAGGGTTTCGCGACGACCCTGGTCGTCTGCGGCAGCCAGCCAGTCGAGGTCGAGCCCGTTCGAAAAGAACTTTCCCTGCCCGGTCAGGACCAGCGCTGAAGGTCCTTCTATCGCTTCGACCTGATCGAGCGCCGTTTCCAGTCCGTCGAGAGTGGTCGGATTGAAACGGTTCTCCCCCAGGTTCATCTGAACCACGGCGATACCCGTGTCCTGCACTTCGACGCTGATTCCTTCTTCAGTTGTTTCGGTCACTTCCCAGCTCCTTCGGTTTCGAGTGAGGAGGCGTTGCCACTTCGGATGGCGCCAATTACCAGCTGCTCGCCAGTCCCAAGTACTCCTTTGAGGTTTTTCCGGGTCAGCTGATCCCGGCTGTACATCGACAGCACGCCGTTCCAGGATCCGAACAGGAATACGGTCACAGCCCGGGCCGAAACCCCGACGTTGCCACCCGCTTCGAGGGCCTGCGCGACCAGTTTCTCGAGCCTTTCAAGCATCGAAAAAATCGAAGCCCGGATCTCATCCCGGGCCTTGGCCACCCTCTCGTCACCTTCGCGGTCAACGTCGTGGAGTGACATCAGGCGCAGTGCCAGCGGATTGTCCAGGTGAAACTTCAAATAGGCACGACCAACGGCGATCAGTTGCTCGAAGACATCCACTGACTCGTCGTAGGCCGGTTCGAGCACTTCTTCGTTGGTTACCGCGGTGCGTTTCGCGAGCGCGAGGTAGAGATCCCCTTTGCCGCCCTCGAAGTTGAAATAGATGGAGCTGACCGCAACGTCCGCCCGTTCCGCGATTGCTTCAAGTGAAGCGTCGCGATAACCATTCGAGATGAAAAGTTCTTCGGCCGCATCAAGCACGGCCTTCTGGGTGCGTCGGCGACGGCGATCGATCTTTTCGGTCATTCCCTAATTGTAATCACATTCCGAAAGCAGTACCAACTTCCGATAATCATGGTTGGTCTCATCGCCGGATCGTTGAGCCGGTGGTCACCTCACCAGTTCAACCTCCATCGGCATCGGTTCGATCGCTCCAACCCCGCCGAGCAGGGCCAGGATCCGGGCGACATAAGCCTGGGTTTCGGGATAGTCCGGAATGCAGTTACAGGGCGAAACGGCACCCGGCCCGGCGTTGTAAGCAGCCAGAGCAAGTGCCGGTGAACCGAACTGGTCCAGCAGGTCGGACATCAGGTGCCCCTGGGCATCGATCGCCGCCACCGGATCGAACGGATCGCCGAGCCCGTATGCGGCGGCCGTGCCCGGCATGAACTGCGCGATTCCCTGCGCCCCGGCCGGCGAACCGGCGTTCGGATCGAAGTTGGATTCCGCGTAGAGCTGAGCCGCCAGCAGAGCCGCCGAAACACCCCACTTCATGGCCGATGCGAGGATCGGCTTTCGGTACCTGGCCGGCACGAAAGCAGGCAGCGCCGCGGCCGATGCCGACTCAGGACCACCCGTGGTCTGAACCCGGTTGCCCGCACCCGAGCAAGGCGCCGGCCCGGCCACGAAGCCGAAATGCCACGCTTCCCATGAGTACCTCTTCGTGAATCCGAATCGGGTGGCGTTGGCCGCCAGCCAGCCGTAAGCCGTGGACGGACCGAGATCAAGCTCGGTTGCGCAGCGATGAAGCGATGTACCTGGACGGGCGACCCAGGTCGGATCCGGGTTGGCGGCGAACAGGGCAGCCTGTTCAGCATCAGACCGAAACGCGGAGGTGATCGAGAGGGTGACCCCGGCCGCTGCGGCCGCAGCCGACATCCGGTCGAAAGCGACAGCGACATCGGGACGCATGCCTTTTCCCTGCCTTTCGGACAACGGACCTGAATATCCACCACCCGTCGCCACCGTTGGAACGGAACCCATAGAAACCGGTGCGCCGACCCGGGCTTCGGCCCAGTCCGACGTCGCTCCGGCCGGTCCTCCGCTCTCAACCCGGGAGCGAATCGTGACGATCGTCCTCACCGGTGCGTACGAAATCGAATCGGGGAACCTTACCGAGACTCGAATCGGGGAGGCTCCATTTTGCACGGCGATCCTGGTCGCGGTCAACCGGGCCCGCATCAGGTACTCGAACTTGCTCATGTGGGCAGGGTTCGGCGCGCCGTTCGGCAGCACCGGTGGCGCCAGCAGACGGGGCAGGTCGTTCTTCATCGAACGGGCCGATGAGAGGGCTGAAAGGTCAGCGACCGATTGCGCCCTCGCTTTGCCCGTGATCGCACCCGCGATCGCGGCCAGAGCAACCGTGGTCAGGACGAGAACGAAAACCGCACCGAGAACCAGCGGCGTGGCCTGACCGCTTTCGCCTGCCAAAGACGCCTGCTTCCGGAGCCCGGCTCTGGCCCGTGCGGACTTCCTGCCGGCAAGCAAACGGCGAGAGGCGAACCGCCCCGGGGCTTCCGGCACGAGTTCGACGGCATCGGCGAAATCTCCGGCTTCCCGGAGGGCAAGTTCGGAGAGCGCCCGCAGACCCTCCTGCTCCGTCGGATCAAATCGAAAGAGCACCTGATCCGCCCGGAAGTCGGGCGAATCGATCAGCTCCCGATAGCGGTCCGGCGGAAGGGCAACCGCCAAGCGCACCTGGCCGTCGAGAGCATCGATCAGTTGCAGGACACTCTCGACAGCGGAGGCATCGTCAGGGACTGTCGCGACGCAGAGCGCGCCGCGTGAACGAAGTTCGATTGCCGGGCCCCGGGCTGCGATCGAACCCTGCAGTTCTTTAGCCCAGGCCGATGCGACCAGGGTTGCCGGACGGGGGCGCTGCGAGGTGACTTCGATCAGCAGGGCGCCTTCATCAATTTCGATCTGGCCCTGGAGAGCCAGGGCGGCGGTCGCCGTGGTCCCGCCCGCACCGGCGAGTGCCGTGACCAGAGTCAGGTATTGCCCCGGCCGCCTCATCGTGACTTAACGCTCGCGCTCGAGGTCAGCGAGATCCGGTCCGAAAGCGCAGTAAACGGAGACGGCGGTCGGATCGTCACCTCGACCCGTTCGCCGAAGCGTCTCACCGAAACCCTCGACCGGGCCCAGCCGGGAAGGGCATCCCTCACCGCCGGTTCGACCGGTTTCCCCTGGACCAGTGCCACTGCCCCGGCTGTTGCAGCACCGTCTGCCACCGTCAGCGAATAGCCGGTGGCGAGCAACTGGAAGCAGACCAGACCGGCCAGCGCCAGGACAGCCATCCCGGCCACCGCTTCGACCGATGCCTGTCCGGATTCAGCCTTCACCGTATGAAGCCGATCCGTAGACGAATGCTTCCGGCATCCCGGGCAGCAGTTGCGGGATCTTTACCCCCACCTCGACCCCATCGTCCCGAGAGACTCTCATTCCCGCACGAAGCGGACCGGGAAGAGCGTGCTCAGCCGCGCTGCGAGGTTCCCGGCCAGTCAGCACCGCGCGTGCGCCGGCCTTTGCCGCTATTCCCGCCGACCAGAATGCATGGCCCGCCACGGCGATCTGACCGGCGATCAGGAGGGATATCAACACGATCGGAATCGACCCGATCAGTTCGATCGAGACCGCGCCGCGATCTCCCTCAATCAGCTGTTCAAGCCCGCCTTTCTCCATGTCGCGAGCCTGCCCGAAGTCGGCTCAACGGTTGCTGGCAGGCTGTGAAATATCGCAAACGAAACAGGCACCCGAGTGTGCCCCGGCAACGGCGGTCCGAAGTCAGCGACGGAAAAACGAACCGATCGAACGAACCGGCCGGGTAATCCGCCAGCTCAGCGAATTCTCGTATGCGACACGAATCGCCCGGGTCCGATCCCCTTCTTCGCCGATGTGCCGCCCGAGATTCTCCACTTCGCGCCGGATCTGCTCCAGGTTGTGCCTGAGGGCCACAGCTTCCCGGGCGTCCGGGCCCGGTTCAAGCAATTCCGCCGCGGTGATCGAAACTTCCTTCTTTCTCATCATCAGCCAGCACTGGTTGTGAACCCACGGGCTGGCTACAACCAGTTCAAAGGCCCGGCCCCAGTGTTCCCGGACCCACCAGTCAGACATCAGCACCATCGGCCCACCCTCGTCCCACGGCCGATCATGGAAAAGGGTGTTCATGCCAATGCGATTCTCATCCCAGGCTTCCCCGGCGATCTCCTCCGAGTTCCACTCGCCCATGTAGCTGGCCATCAGGAAACCACCGGGCTTCAGCACCCGGTGAAGTTCGAGCAGCCACTCTGCCGAGTTGCCGGCCAGATGCGTGAACACCGAGATTGCCCACGCAAAATCGAAACTCTCCGATTCGAAAGGGAGCGGCGGATCGATGCCGGCCCGCAGGACATTGAGTGGCGGGCAGAGGTTCTCCTCCAGCCATTCGATGCTGCGCCCGTCAATGTCGGCCCCCCAGAACTCTCCCGATTCAGCTTCAGCCAGGAAGTGCCGGAGGGTTCGACCGGCGCCACAGCCGAAATCCAGGACCCGTTTGCCTTCCAGGCCGAAATCCCGGGGAAGCAAGGCCAGCAATTGATCCCGCGCGAACGCCCCTTTTGCTTCGTATGAAGCGAAGCCTTCCGGATCATTGCCCTCGAGGCTGTGGACCCGATTGGCCAAATCGAAGGGTGGGTACGGATACCCGGCGCTCCGGCTCAAATCCGGTCCCCCGTGCTGATCCGGCTGATTACCGGCGAATGGTCCGACAGGCGAATCATCAAATCCGACTCTGGATCGGGCACATCACGCCGTTCCGGACTCCAGCTGGAGGTTGGTCGCTCGACGATGCCACCGCGAAGCAGGATGTGGTCGATCGATCCGTGCTCGGTCGGCAGGGAGAATCCGTATTCATCGTGAAGCTGCTGGAAAACCTCGCTCTTTCCCGGCCGGATGTTGAAATCTCCTCCGAGAACCAGCGGCCGGTCATCGCCAGCCCACTTGATTGCTTCTGCGGCGGCGCGCATTACATCCCGTTCGCCTTTCGCCTGACCGGTGCTGGCATGGAAATTGGCGACACAGAGCCCGTCGGCCATCCTGACCATCGACATCGTCCGCCGCTCCGGTAACCAGCAGAGCGTTTTGCTTGCCCGCTGCGTGACCAGAGAACCCGGCCGGTCCTTACGAACCAGGATCAGGTTGCTGCCACCTTCCCAGCTTCCCGGCAGATGCGGACGCAACCGGGCCACCGGCGACATGACCGGTGACATCCAGTTTCGTGAAGTCAGGGCCCTGAACTCGAACGACGAAGTTGCCCTGGCCAGACGTTCATCCCAGCGGGGCGGCACTTCCTGGAGCAGGGCGATGTCCCATTTGGCCGCGGCCAAGAAGGCTGCGAACTCGTCGAACAGGTCCCGATTGAGCAGCACGTGTTCACGGCCAGGCACCCGGCGTCCCATGACTTTCCACGAGAGTCCTGCCTCGCCCGGTTTCGGCTCCGGCGGAAAGTCACGACCGTGGAAAAGGTTCCAGGAAAGCAGCCGGCGGTTCAGTAGCTCTTCGCCTCCGACCAGACCAGCCAGATCGTGACGCCGGCCGATCCCATCAGCAGAATCCAGGCGAGAGTTCCCAATCCGGTGCTGAACATCTGGTTGCTGCCGGCGATCATCAGCACGATCAGTCCGACCGCCGAGAAAAGGACCAGACGCCTGGAGTCAGGCATGGCCAGCATGGTCAGACGGTTTGCCAGATACGCCTGGTAGACCGCAAAAGAGATCGCCGTCAGGAAAGCCATGGAAATGGCGAGCAGCACGGCGCTGGCGAAAGCTCCACCGCCCGGCAGAAAAGCGACACCCAGCGCGAGCAGCGCGATGATCGCAATATTGCGTGCCGCAGTCATGTGAAGAAGCTTATCCCGCAACCATTATTACGAGGCCGAAAACGATGATCGTGACCGTCAAGGCCAGCGAGATCGCGCCGACCGCGAGCGAACCGATCGCGGCCGCAGTCCGTCCCTCAAGGTTGTAATCCACGTACTTTGCGGTGCCACGAATGCCGAGGGAAACCACGATCGTGAGCAGGATTGCCGCGACCGCACCGGCGACCACCGATTGCAGCAGTTCAGACCAGTTGACAACGGTCGCGAGGAGGATCACGATTCAGCCGCTCCGACTGGCGCTCCGCGGCGATAACGCTGAACGAATGCGGCAATGATCGCCACGACCGAAACAATGCTGATGATGATCGGGCCGAGGTTCCCTCCGCCCATAAGCACCGTGAATCCGAATGTGGCGGCCCCGATCGCGGCTGCCGCCGGGAGGGTCAGCACCCAGGCAGTGACGATGTTGCCTGCCACTCCCCACCGAACGGCCGACAGCCGCTTGGCAACGCCGGAACCCATCACCCCTCCGTTGATCACATGGGTGGTTGAAAGCGGAAACCCGTAGTGGGAAGAAGCCATGATCACGGCCGCGCCAGCCCCCTGGGAAGCGAATCCCTGCGCGGTATCCATCTTGATGATCTTGGTACCGGTGGTCTTGATGATCTTCCAGCCACCGCTGTAGGTGCCGAGAGCGATCGCGGTGGCGGCCGAGAAGATCACCCAGAAAGGTGGATCGGACCCGGCGCTCAGCACGCCATCAGCGACCAGGGCGAGCGTGATTACACCCATTGTCTTCTGGGCATCGTTGGTGCCGTGGGCCAGCGCCAGCAACCCTCCGGAAGCGATCTGAGCCACCCTGTATCCGCGGTTCACGGGACCGGGTCGCAGGTTGTTGACGATGCGATAGGAAATCGAGATCGCCAGCGCGGCGACCAGGAAAGCGAGGATCGGGGCCACAACACCGGGAACCAGGACCTTGCCAACCAGGCCCTGAACTTCGATCGCCCCGGTACCGACCGCCGCTACGGCTGATCCGACAATGCCGCCGATGAGCGCGTGCGAACTTGATGAAGGCAGGCCGTAGTACCAGGTGATCAGGTTCCAGGCGATCGCACCCATCAGCCCGGCGAAGACGACGTTGAGAGCGTCAGCGCCGGCAATGGCCGACGGGTTGACGACATCTTTGGCGATCGTGGCCGCAACCTCGATCGAGATGAATGCACCGATGAAGTTAAGGATTGCCGCGAAAGCGATCGCGACTTTCGGTGACGCCGCCCCGGTCGAGATCGAAGTCGCGACGACGTTCGCCGTGTCGTGAAACCCATTGGTGAAATCGAAGGCCAGCGCCGTAACGATGACGATGACGAGAATCAGATGGGGGTCCACAAAGCCCTAGCTGTTCTTGATGACGATGCCTTCAAGAATGTGCGCCGCGGTCTCCGTGGAGTCGATCGCTTTCTCGAGGACGGCAAACATGTCTTTCCAGCGGATCACGACCATCGGATCGATTCCGTTCGAGAAGAGTGAAGCAACCGCATCACGCGAGACCCGGTCACCGTCATTCTCGAGACGATGGATTTCGATCCAGTACTTGTCCAGATCCTTGAAGGTCGGCAGATTCTCGAGCCCGGCCGCCAGCTGTTCACAGCAACCAACCAGAATTCTGGTCAGTTCCTGGGCCTGGGACATCGGGGCTTCGATCTTGTAGAGGCCGAGGAAATCCGCGGCTTCTTCGATGTAATCGACAACGTCATCGAGCTTGGTCGCCAGACCGTAAATGTCCTCACGGTCAATCGGCGTCACGAATGTCGAGTTGAGACGCTTGATGATGTCGTGGGTGATCCGGTCTCCCTCCTGCTCGGTCAGCAGGATCTCCCGGGTGAGCCCGTTGTCATCGGGCCAGGCATTCATCATCTCGTCCAGCATCCTGGATGCTCGCAGCGTGTTCTGACCGGCCTCGCTGAAGAGGTCGAAGAAACTGCTGTCCTTGGGTAGAAGTGAGAAACGCATTACGGCCGCGGCCAACCTACCAGAGCTTTACTTTTTACCAACAGGTCAACCCGACTGAAGCTGGGCCGCGGCGGAGGCGAGCGCATGGTGACGCTCGCGCAGTTCCTCCTGAACGTTCCGGCGTTCGCCGCCTTCCGGCTGCAGCCGGGACCAGTTGCCGGAACTGTCCAGCACCCAGGAGTTGGTGTTGTCGGCAAAGCATCTTTCGAGCACGTCAAGCACCTGGTCACGGGCGGTCTCGTCATCGATCGGGGTCACCAGTTCGACCCGGCTGTCGAGGTTACGTGGCATCAGGTCGGCTGACCCCATCAGAACCGTTGATTCTTCACCTCGCTGGAAGGCATAGACCCGTGAATGCTCGAGGAAGGAACTGACGATCGAGATGACCCTGATGTTTTCCGAAACGCCCGGCACGCCGGGACGCAGGCAGCAGATGCCACGCACGTTGATTTCGACCTTGACACCGGCCATCGAAGCTTCGTAGAGGGCCTCGATGCAGCGCTGGTCGACCAGCGAGTTCATCTTCAGCGAAATCCTGGCTTCGCGACCTTCGAGATGCGCCTCAATCGTCTTCTCGATTTCGGTCAGGATCGAACTGCGCATCGTGTCCGGTGATACCAGAACCCGCCGGTACTTGATTGGTTTTGCGTAACCGGTCAGCACGTTGAACATCTCGGCAACGTCTGCCCCAATCTCTTCGTCGGCGGTGAAAAGACCAAAATCGGTGTACAGGCGGGCCGTCTTCGAATGGTAGTTGCCGGTGCCGATATGTACGTAATTCCGGACCCGGTTTCCTTCCCGGCGGACGACCAGAAGGGCCTTGATGTGTGTTTTGAGACCGGGGATTCCGTAGACGACGTGAACGCCGACTTCTTCGAGACGTTTGGCCCACTCGATGTTCGCTTCTTCATCGAACCTGGCTTTCAGTTCGAGCATGCAGACCACCTGCTTGCCGCGCTCTGAAGCGCGAATCAGGGCCTGGACCAGGGGGGAGTCGTCGCTGGTGCGGTACACCGTCTGTTTGATTGCGAGAACGTCCGGATCCCGGGTGGCCTGGGCGATGAAACGTTCAACCGATGTCGTGAACGAGTCGTACGGATGGTGGACCAGAACGTCGTTTTGGCGAATCGCACCGAAAATGTCAACCGGGTTGCCATCCTCGCCCTGCAGACGCGGTTGGGTAACCGGGTTCCATGGTTCGTCCCGCAGTTCGGAATGTCCGGGAATCTTGACTACATCCCAGAGGTCCTTGAGGTCGAGCAGCCCGGAAATCTCGAAAACTTCGTTCTCCTGCAGCCGCAGAACATCGACCAGGGTTTCCTTGAGGGTCGGGTCCATGTGGCTGGACACTTCGAGCCGCACCACTTCGCCGAAACGTCGACGGCGAACTTCTTCCTGGACGGCTTCGAGCAGATCATCAGCTTCGTCGCTCACGTTGAAATCAGCGTCCCGCGTAACCCGGAAGTAGCCGTAATCAATGACGTCAACGCCCGGGAAAAGCATTTCGAGGTTGTCCGCAATTACATCTTCGAGCGGAACCAGGACATTCCGGTCGTCGCTGCCGACTTCGATGAAACGGCCCAGGAGTTCTTTCGGAACTTTGATCCGGGCCAGGACCTGGGTCGCGGTCTCCGGATCCTTCAGGAGGACAGCGAGGCTGAGTGACAGATTCGAGATGTATGGGAAAGGCCTGCCCAGACCGATCACGAGTGGGGTCAGGGTAGGGAACACCTGCTCCTTGAAGCACCGGGCAACTTCCTTGTGTTCCTTCTTGGTCAGCGAATCGAGTCTGGCAACCTTGATTCCATGATCCTTGAGTTGCGGCCGGAGGTCGCCGTCGAAGCAGTCCCGCAAACGGCGATCGAGTTCGAGTGACCGGCTGCGAATCGCCTGGATCTGCTCGCGTGGGGAAAGCCCGTCCGGACCGCGGGCATCGATTCCCGCATCTACCTGGTCCCAGAGACCGGCAACCCGCACCATGAAGAACTCATCGAGGTTCGATGCGTAAATCGCGCAGAACTTGACTCGTTCCAGCAACGGAACCGATTCGTCTTCGGCAAGTTCAAGTACCCGCTGGTTGAAATCCAGCCAGGAGAGTTCACGGTTGAAATAGAGTGATTGATCAGTCAGTTCTGGCAAGCAGCCATCGTACCTCCTCGACAAGCAAGGTTGTGAATACCTGTTACTGGAGGGATGACTCCAGCGCGACCCAGACCCCTTGTCGGGACTGTTCCAGCCAGAGCCGCTTGAATCGTTCGTACATCATGCGTCGCCTGGTCAGCAGGTGAACTATGAGCAGTTCCTGCCCGCGATAGTACGTCCGGTTGGGCGCTCCCTGGACCAGGATCGGATCGAGGTCACGGCTGCCTCTCGCCCGGTCGATGAGTGTCGCGACATCCTGTTCTTCGAACAGTCGGATCTGTTCACGGACTTCTGGCAACACCAGGTCGCAGTCCCTGATTTCACCGAGGATTTCCTGGAGTCCACGGGCAGCGCGACGTGCGGTATGTGCCTGGGAGCCGAGACCTTCCGCGGTCAGTTCGAGGGCGTAACGCAACCTCTCGGCTGCCACTCGTATCCGGTGTTGCGCTTTCACCGCTTCTGGTTCAAGCGCATCCGGGGCCGATGAACGCAGGCGGGCAAGCCGGATGCCGACCAGCTCCCTGGTTCTTTCCGGAACTACCTCCAGCGCGTGGTGGTCGGAGCGGCCGTCGATCTCCGGGTCGTCGATCGCTACGTCGGAGAGATCCTCGATCCGGACGCGGAACGCCTGCATGCGGCGACCATGTACCGACTGGGCAAGTGTGCGGTTCGCATCGGACTGCTCGCCGCGCAGGCGGTCGGTCAACCTTCGCATTCCCTCCTGCCCGGCAGGATCCATCTCAACCGCGGCTGCTTCGACAATCTCGATTATCCGGTCGAGGTCCCGACGTTTACCGACGGCGCTGCTCAGCGCCCTGACTTCTTCCCGACCACCGCGATACTGAGATTTCGAGAAGCAGGGACGAAAAATCTCGATCGCCGCGCGAAGGCGGCGAGTGGCCAGCCACATCGCTTCTGCCGGACTGGTGTCGGTTACATCGAGCAGGCCGATACTCAAGTTCGATATCTGGTCGACCCGGTGTTCGAGTGCGTATGCCGCAGCAGTCCGAAATTCCTCGTCCGGAGCATCGTCGGATTCGGATTTAGCGGGAACCATCATCGGACGGCAGCCTATATCCCCGACTTGCTCAACTGGTCATTGCGGGATCGCTGATCCCTTTATCCCCGCTGAGCATGTCGAGCACGATTCCTTCGCGGATTCCGCCCTTGCCGATCTGCAGGGGCTGGCCCAGCATCTCGGATACTTTTTCGAGGATCAGGACCCCGGTCGGCAGGATCTTTACCCGCACCGGATCGAGTTCGAACTGTTTGCCGACATCGGCGGCGGGATCCCCGCAGAGCACGCGGATCCCGCGTTCCAGGGTTTCGTATTCGAGCATCACCCCGACCAGTCGTTTCAATGAAGTCGCGCTGCCGCCAACCGCGACGGCCTGGTCAGGAATCTCCATGTCGAAGTCACTGAATTCATCTTCGATGCGATCACGGATCTTGCGAATTTCTGATGCGGAAGGAGGATCACTTTCAACGAGTTCGTCGGCAAGAATGCCTGATCCGACCGACCAGGACTTGACCTCGCTAACCCCGCCGTCGATCGTGCCGAAGGTGATTTCGGTCGAGCCACCGCCAACATCGACTACCGCAATACTGCCTTCGGCCGGGTGGCCAAGAGCTTTGGTGGCCCCGATGAACGCGAGCCTCCCTTCTTCTTCTCCGCTGATGATTTCGACCGGTATGCCGGCTTTCGCCTCGATCGCCTCAACGAATTCCTCGCTGTTCTCCGACTCCCGGATCGCGGCCGTGGCAACAGCCCGGAACTCGGTGGCACCCAGTTCACGGGCGAGATGCACCTGGGTCGCGACCACCTCGGCGACTTCGGCGATTTTCTCCTGCGAGATTCGCCCTTTGCTGTCCCTGGCTTTACCGATACGGGTATAGGCCCGCTGCTCCATGATCTTCGCCAACTGGCCATCCTTGGGTTCAGCCACCAGGATGCGGGTTGTGTTGGAACCTATGTCGATGGCGGCGCGCAGCATGGAATTGGCTGGGCTGATCTTCGCAGAAAGACCGGATGCGCCCGTGGGGACTGCCGCGTCCTCAATCCGGTTCCGGAACCGGAACTTTCTCTTCTGAACGACAGACGCTTTCAGGACGGCATCCGGTCAGACCGGATGAGACGCATCTTCGAACTCACGGAACAGACCGGTAACGACAAACGCCACCTGCTCCCCGACGTCAACGGCGTTGTCACCCATGCGTTCCAGTGCCCTTGCGGCAAGCAGCATGGTCATCGCCCATTCACGACGGTCAGGATCGTCACCGATTTCGATCGCGAGGCTGAAGCACTCCTTGTTAAGACGGTCAACCTTGTCGTCCTGGAGGACCAGATCCATCGCCTGCTTCACGTCCCGCTCGGAGAAAGCACGCTTTGCCTGAACCATTTCGAGCTTCACGTGTTCGCCCATGGTCAGGATCTTCTTGACCATGCGCTCGTCGATCGGCGGTGTGTGTCCGACCAGGGGGATCAATTTGCAGACGTTCACGCACTGGTCCCCCATGCGCTCGATGTTCTTGATGACATGGAGAAGGGCCGAAATCAGACGCAGGTCTGTTGCGACCGGTGACTGTGTCGCGAGCAGCGTGATCAGGCCCTGATGGACTTCCAGGTAACGACCGTCGATCTGGTCGTCGTCACCCATGACGATCTGGGCCAGCTCGATGTCCTGATGCTGGACTGCGCTGAGGGTTCGGTCGAGGGATTTGGCGACCATGTCGAAACCGCCCAGGGCCTGCTCTTCAAGTCTGGTCAGTTCTTCCTGATACTGAACGCGAATCCGATTGCTCACATGGAGTTCAGACATTTCGCCTAACCGACCTTTCCGGTGACGTAATCCTCGGTCCGCTGATCGGCCGGGTTGGTGAATATCTTCTCGGTTTCGTTGTATTCGACCAGCTGTCCCCAGCGGTTGTTCTCGGTCGAGTCGAGTTCGACGATCAGGAAGGCGGTCTTGTCGGAAACCCGGGCCGCCTGCTGCATGTTGTGCGTGACGATCACGATCGAGTACTGCTCTTTCAGTTCGGACATCAGGTCCTCGATCTTGCCGGTCGAGATCGGATCGAGCGCGGAACAGGGCTCGTCCATCAGGATGACTTCGGGATCAACCGCCATGGTGCGGGCGATGCAGAGACGCTGCTGCTGGCCGCCGGACATCCCATACGCGTTGTCCTTGAGACGATCCTTGACTTCGTCCCAGAGCGCGGCGCCGCGCAGAGCTTTCTCGACCCGCTCGTCGATGTCCTTCAGTCCCAGCACACGGGGTCCGAATGCGATGTTGTCGTAGATCGACTTGGGAAACGGATTCGGCTTCTGGAAAACCATGCCGATCATCTTGCGCACCTGCACCGGATCAACTTTCGGTCCGTACAGGTCTTGGCCGTGGTAGAGGATCTCCCCGTCCACACTCGCCGAGGCAACCAGGTCGTTCATCCGGTTGAGACAACGCAACAGGGTGCTTTTGCCGCAACCGGAAGGACCGATGAGAGCAGTGACTTCATTGCGGAAGATGTCCATCGAAACTCCCTTGACGGCGGGCTTGCCACCGTAGGAGACGGTCACGTCGTTGACCTCGAAGACCTTTTCCTTGTTCCAGACGTCCCCACTTTCCGGTGCCGGCTCGGCAGTGACAGCAATCTGCTGACTGAGGCCTTTCTCGTGCTCGCGTGACGGTTCGGGGCTCAAAGTCATCTCGTCTTTCGGGTCATTTTCAGTCAGTTGTCCGTTTATACCTGAAGTCATCTTTACTCCTACCACTGTTGCTCGTATCGGTTTCGCAGCCAGACCGCAAAGGAGTTCATTGCCAGGAGCACGATCAGCATCACGATGACGCCGGCCGCCGCCAACACCTTGAACTCATCCTGTGGGCGGGATGCGTATTGGTAGATCAGCACCGGAAGTGCTGAGAAACTCTCCCCGAAGAAGGTGGGGTTGAAGGTCACGAAAGTCGTTGCTCCGACGAGAAGCAGCGGGGCTGTCTCACCAATCGCTCTCGAAATCGCGAGGATCACGCCGGTGGCGATTCCGGGAATTGCGGCTGGAAGCACCTGCTTGCGGATCGTTTGCCATTCGGTGGCACCGAGGGCGAGTGAACCTTCACGTACCGATGGCGGTACCGCCCGCAACGCCTCCCGGCCGGCGAGGATCACCACTGGCAATACCAGCAACGCCAGGGTCAAGGAACCAGCGGCGAGAATGAAGCCGAGGTCCAGCGGCCCGCGCACGATGAAGGCCAGTCCGAGGATGCCGTAAATGATCGACGGGACGCCCGCCAGATTCTGGATGTTCAGTTCGATCGCCCGGTTCCACCATCGGTTGCTGTCGGCGTACTCCTCCAGATATATGGCGGAGCCCACTCCCAGCGGCACGATCAGCAGGACAACGCCGAGGATCAGGTAGATGGTGCCGATCAGAGCTGGCCGGAAACCGGCCTCCGCGACGTTCAGGGACGACGGGGGATTGGTGAACAGCGCCATGTTGAAGCGCGGTCCGCCTTCGATGATCGCCTGGATTATCAGCGCGGCGAGTCCGGTGAGTGCGATTACCAGCGCCAGCAGAAGGAAAGCAAGGAAAAGGTTGCCCTTGATCCGATCCTTGGCAGGCTGTTTGGTGAGTGAGGACGTCGTTACGGCCCGGGCTCCGGCTGTGGCAAGTCGGGTCCGTTCGGACCCGGGTGTCTTGAGGCTCATTCGTATACCTCCCTGAAGCGGCGGACCAATCGGATCGCGAAGATGTTCATGAAGAGCGTCATGACGAACAGCAGCGAGCCCACCGCGAAAATGGTGTCGTAGGTGATGGTTCCGGTACCGATGTCGCCCGTGGCAGTGGTGCCGATGAAGGCGGTCATTGTCTGGACCGGACTGGCGAAAGCAAAGCTTGTGGTTGCCTGGCTGCCGGCGGCGAGAAGAACGATCATGGTTTCACCGATCGCCCTCGATCCGGCCAGGACGATTGATGCGACGATGCCACTCATGGCGGCGGGCACCACGACTTTGGTGGCGACCTTCATCCGGGTCGAACCGAGTCCATAGGCGGCTTCCCTCAGTCCCCCCGGGACCGATCGCATTGCGTCGTCGGAGATTGAAGCGATGATCGGGGTGATCATCAGGCCGATCGCAACACCGGCAACGCCGGCGGCAAATGGCGTTGATTGAAGAGCGGGGATGAAGCTTTCGAGGAACGGCTTGAGCGCGGTGATCGCGAAAAGTCCGATTGCCACTGTGGGGATCCCGGCCAGAACCTCAATTACCGGCTTCACCATCTTGCGGCCCTTTGGTGATGCGTATTCGCTGAGCCAGATGGCAATCAGCAAGCCGATCGGGACGGCGAAGAGCATGCCCCAGAGGGTTGTGCTCAAGGTGCCGATCACGATCGAGAGGACTCCGAAGGTCGCCGGGGTGAAGGTCGGTGCCCAGTCGGAGTGGAAGAAGAAGTCGGCTGGGCTGACCTCGCCGAAGAAACTGATCGTCGGCAGCAGCAGCGAAATTACGATGCCGGTGGTGGTCAACACCGAGACGATTGCGCACAAGGCAAGCAGTCCCTTGATGATCTTCTCTCCGTATCGCGGAGATGAAGCCTCCAGGCTCCGGGGCGGCGATGCCGCCCCGGAGGTCCCGGAGATTCCGAACGTGCCGGATGCTTCCATTTCAGTCAGTTCCTGATCTCGTTCGGTCTACGAAGCCGACTCGAGTGAGGTCAGGGCGTCATTCGCTTCAGTGAGCTGTGCGTCAGTCAGCGGAATGAATCCGGCCTGCTCGGCGACCTGGTTGACGTTCTCGAGGTAGAACTCGAGGAAAGCCTGGACCTCAGGCTTCTTCGAAGCTTCGTCCGAGGGGTAGATGAACAGTCCACGGGACAGCGGGACGTAGGTGCCGTCCTGAGCTGCTTCAGCCGACGGTCCAACGCAACCGTTACCGCCGTCGATTTCCATGGCCTTCAGGCTGTCAGCGTTCTCCTGGTAGAAGGAGAATCCGAAGTAGCCCATGCCACCCTTGGAACCCGAGACGCCAGTTACTGTCTGGTTGTCGTCTTCACCGACGTTGTTGTAGTCGGAGCGTGAAGCACCTTCTTCACCATTGATCGCTTCAGTGAAGTAATCGAAGGTACCTGAGTCAGTGCCCGGACCGTAGAGGTCCAGCGATTCGTCGAAGGCAGGCTCGAGACCATCGATCTGGCTCCAGTTGCTCAGCTTGGACTTTGGTGCCCAGACCTGGTTGAGCTGGTCGACCGTCATGCAGGTGACCGGGTTGTCCTGGTTCACGACGACTGTCATTGCGTCGTTGGCGACGGTGAGCTGCGTGGTAGCGATTCCCTCTGACGCGCAGGCTTCCTCTTCGTCGGCCTCGATCGGACGTGATGCGTCGGAGATGTCAGTCTCGCCGGCGCAGAACTTTTCGAATCCACCGCCGGTACCGGAGGTGCCTACGGTGACCTTCACATCGGGGTTTTCATTCTGGAACAGTTCGGCAATGGGTTCGGACAGAGGGGCAACGGTGCTGGAGCCATCGATCTTGATGGTGCCGCTGAGGTCGCCACTCGAGGAACTGCCATCGCTGCTGCTGTCGTCATCGCCGCCACAGGCTGCGATGCCGAATGCCATTACGCCGGTGAGGGCCAGCGTGGCGAGAAATTTGGGCTTGGAACGAAACACTAAGTCTCCTTTGGTTTTCTTACTGAGCTTTTGCTCTTCATGGCAGCCCCTTTGGCCGCCGGTCATTTGACTGTCCGGAGGAGAATCGCAGCGCAGGTTCAGTGACTTGTTACGGGCTTGTCACGAACTTGTGAAAGAAATGTGAACTTCCGAAAACGAAAGGTGAACGCCCGGAGAGGTGGGCGTTCGAGATGCAAAGAAGGCGGTCTAGGCCGACGCGGAGAGCACTTCATCAGTGCTCTGAGGGGCGGTTCGGCCGGAGCCTTCTTCTGCGGACAGAGGAGCGTCCGGGATCGACGGTTCGGCCGCGAATCTGTAGCCGACGCCGAAGTGGGTGTGGATATAGGAGAAACCCGGTGAACGCTTTTCCAGCTTGTGCCGGAGCTTGCGTATGAAAACGTCGACCGAACGGTCGCCGTGGGCCATCTCGTATCCCCAAACATGTTGATAAATCGCTTCACGCTCCAGAACGTTGCCTTCGCTTTCGGCAAGCAACTGGAGAAGTTCGAATTCGCGCCTGGTCAGATCAATGCTCTGACCGGACACGAAGGCCTGGAACTGATCGGAACGGACTTCGATCTCTCCGACAACCATCGGGCCGATGTCCTTGTTCGACTGGTGCCGGCGGCGACGCCTGCCAACTGCTTCGATCCGGGCGATCACTTCTTCCGGATGGCAAGGCTTGCTGATCCAGTCATCTGCTCCGATGCGCAAACCACGCACGCGCTGTGACACCGTCGCGCCGCTGGCACAGACAATCACTCCGAGGTCCGGCAGCAGTCCGGTGATGCGCTCCAGGTAGCTCCACCCTTCGTCGCCCATTACTCCGAGGTCAACCACGACGGCATTCACTTTCATCGCGATCAGTTCCTGAGGCGGAACTGCCGACGCCAGAACCCGGTGTTGCCACCCGGCGGAGTCCATGCGGTTGGTCAGGACCCTGATGAAGCCCGAGTCGTTGTCAATTACTGCGACTCGCATTGGTGCACGTGCTTGGCTCATTTCACTTATGAAGTGTAGGGAACAGATCAACGCGTGTCCGTGAGAAAGGCACATTTTTCACATCTTGTTCACAAGGCTTTGCCCGCCTTTCAGCCGCGCATTACGGTAGATTTCTCTGCGTGAACGTAAGTCGTCGTCTCAAAGCGTCCCTGACCGCCATTTTCACCGCATTCCTGATGCTGGTCGTGGCCCCCGTTGCCATGGCCGCCGACGGTGTCGGACTGGCTGGACGGGTCGATGACAAGTTCATAACTTTCTTCTGCTTCGGACTGATCGCTTTCTTCGCGATTCTCGTAACCGTGCTGTCTCTGATTTACGACCGGCTCGAAGCGAAAAAGGAACAGCGCCGCCACGACCTGGACCGCTTCAACTCCTAGGTTCCATCTGGCTGCCTGGCGCTACCAGGCGTCAACGGTGAGGTGCATTGCCTTGAGGTACTGGTGGATCTCATCGGCTGCAGCGCCGGACCGCATGATTACCTGTAGCCCCAGCAGATAAGTAGTGAAGAGATCGGTGCGCGCCTCGACGATCTCGGAGTCTTCCTCGCTCTCGGGAAGCGCCCGGCTGATTAGGTTCCGAATCTGCCCACGCATCTGTCGCCTGTAGTCGGTCGAGAAGTCGTAGCCAGGCAGGGTCCCCCGCAGTTCGTTGGATGCCATCACCATCAGGCAGCCGTCCCGTCCCCGCTCCGAGATCGCGTCTGATTCGAACATTTCCAGAAACCGGTGGAGCCCTTCGATCCCGGGTCCGGCCTGATCGATCATGGCGGCGAACATGACGATTCGCTCTGCGAGATAACGACGAAGGACGGTCGCGAAAAGTTCCTCTTTGGTTCCGAAGGTGCGGTACAGGCTCGGCTTGTGGACCCCGCTGGCCTCCACGATCTCGGTCATCGAAGTCTGGCCGTATCCCTGCTGCCAGAAAAGCGTGGTCAGTTTCGACAGCACTGCTTCTTCGTCGAACTGTCTCGGGCGACCGATAGTGGTTTTCGCGGACGTACTCATGGAGCCATCTTACAGCCTGAAATCAAATATGTACCTGTCGGTAACAAAGTTGGATTATCTATGGTACCGTTCGGTACAGAAAGTGATTACCCGGGCCGGAACCGCCGACCCACCAAAGAAACGGAGCACCAATGACCGACTTCCCGCTGCACGACGAAAACACCGCCCCGGAAGCAAGTAAGGATCTGCTCGCCGAGTCAAACAGGCAGAACGGGATGATCCCGGGGCTGCACGCAACCATGGCCGAGGCACCCGGTCTGCTCGAGGGCTATCAGCAACTGGGCAAGCTGTTCGTCAACTCGAGCTTCGACAAAGACGAGCTGACCGTGGTCTGGCAGTCGATCAACGTCGAGCACGCATGTCATTACTGCGTCCCGGCGCACACTGCGATCGCAAAAGGCATGAAGGTCGATGATTCGATTACCAACGCCCTGCGTGACGGAACGCCATTGCCGGACGAGCGGCTTGAGGCCCTGCGAACCTTCACCCTTGCCATGGTTCGCGAGCGGGGCAACGTGGATGACGAAGCGGTTCAGGCCTTCCTGGACGCCGGATTCACGAAGCGCCAGGCGCTCGAAGTCATCCTCGGGATTTCGCAGAAGGTGATGTCGAACTACACCAACCATCTCGCCCAGACCCCAATCGACGCGCCTTTTGAGAAGTTCGCCTGGGAACCCGTTCCGGCGACCGTTTGACCACCCGCATAAAGCCCGCACAGTAATTCCGGAGCAGCGCCGGGGCGTAATTGCGTCCCGGCGCAACCGGGGTTTGCCGAAGACCCGGAGCTAAAGCTTCCAGTAGGGAATCTGCGCCCGCCTGATCTCTTCCAGCCTTTGGTCCCAGCCCGTGTCGATCGAACCTGCCGGGGCGTCCGGATCGGTCAGATCGGTTTCGAAGTTCCCGAATCCACCGAGGATTGCGTGATCCAGTTGCGGCAGCGTGTCGAGGTTGTATCCACCTTCATGCAGGGCAACCATTCCGATCCCTTTGCTGGCAGCGAAATCTGCGGTCAGGCTGGCCAACCGGCCATACCCACCGACCGTGATCATCTGACTGGCGAGCTGATCCGCGGCGTGGGCGTCCTGTCCGGCGGAAACGATCAGCAACTCGGGCTCGTAAGCCTCGAGGACCGGCACCACCACCCTCTCCATAGCTTCGATGTGTTCACGGTCACCCGACCCCGGGGGCATCGGCAGATTCACCGTAAAACCTTCACCGTCAGCCGCACCAACTTCGTCGATCCAGCCGGTGCCCGGATAAAGCGGCCACTGGTGCATCGAGACGAAAAGGGCTCCGGGATCACGCCAGAGAATGTCCTGGGTTCCGTTACCGTGATGAACGTCCCAGTCCAGCACAGCGATGCGCTCAAGTCCGTACTGTCGAGCGGCATAACGGGCGGCGACCGCAGCGTTGTTGAAGAGGCAGAATCCCATCGCCCGTTCCCTCGTCGCGTGATGCCCCGGCGGGCGGATCAGCGCGAACAGGCTGTCGGGACGCCCAGCCGAATCGTCCATGACTGCATCAACCGCTTCCATAGCGCCACCGGCGGCTTTCAGCGCCACGTCGTAGCTGGCGGGACATACTGGCGTGTCGCCATCAATCCAGCCCGGACCCAGGACTGCCGAGCTGCGAACCAGTTCGATCTCCCCCGCGGAGTGGGCCCGCCTGATGTCATCGACTGCGGCCGCCCGCGCTTCGAAGGTCTGTAGCTTCGCCCAGTCTTCGCTGCTTTGAAGCCGGCTCAGGACCGTGGGAATGCGGCGACCGTTCTCGGGATGCACCCCGGTGTCGTGAAGGGCCTGGTCGGCCAGCAATACCAGTCCTGTCGAGCGACCCATCGTCCTAGCTGCTCGGAAGCCGGAAGCCGGACAACAGACGCTTTTCGCTCTCCCCCTTGACTTCCGCCAGAACCTCTATGTGGTCAGCCAGTGGGGTATCGCGAATCTTGGTGGCCAGAAGATCATCCACCTGGAAAATGCCAGCCGAATTGTTGAGTTCGATCTCGATTCTGACCGCCCGTTTCTCCCCGGCCGAAATGTTGACCTGATCGATCGCCGCCGCGGAAATCGAGTGGATGCCCTCCTGACCGGCTTCCAGCGGAATCCGGGTGCGGCCCTCAGCCATGTCGAGAGCATCGGCAACCCGGACGATTCCAGCCTCGACGGTGTAAGGCTGTCCGCGCCGACGGTGACCGATGATCGTGTGGAGGATTTCGGCGGTCACGATCGACCGTTCGGGCTCTTTGTAAATGTCGGCAAGCAGCCGCTGCAGGGCTTCGCGGGCAAGAAACAGGCTGTACGCCTCGTGGTCGGCGCGGTGGATCGACATGCCGATGTCGTGGAGCAGCGCGCCACCGGCAATCACGACTTCGGCGTCGCGGGAACTCATGCCGTGATCGGTGACCATCGCTGGCTCCACCCCGCCTTTACCGAGCAGCCTCGATAGCCGCAGGGCGATGTTCAGAACTATCTGCATGTGAACCCAGGAGTGATCCGACATGCCGAGCCTTTCGGCGTGAATCTGGGCCATGTACCACCAGGTCCGAACCTGATCGTCGTCGTTCACCGCTTCGAGGAAACTTTCGAGGCGCCGGTTGCCCCGGGTCGGCGCCCGGACTTCCGTTTCAAGAATCATGTCACGGGTCTGGTTGACGGTGGGAATTGTCGGCTTGTCAGAAATGTCGCTCACCCCTACCGCTTCCCCCGGGATGGTTGCGTCGCCTCGGCGAGCCAGTGGCGTCCTGCCACGGAATCACTCGGAGCCGGTTCCACCGGAATCCCGAAGACATCGGCGAGCGCAGCGTGGCCAACTATCGCTCCGGGCAGAAGCCGCGAGGTCGCAGGGTCGATTCCGAACCAGGCCGACAGGTCGTCGTCGGTCTGCCCGAGGATCGAATCAAGCCCCCGGCAGGCGTCGTCATGGGTGATCCGGTTGCCGCAGAGCTGCTCGATAACCGGGGCAAACCCGGAAGTTACGAGCAGGCGATCCATTGCTGGTGGGGTCAATGACTCGATCCGCCGACAGGCACCAGTGATCGCCGCCTCGATCTGTACCGGCCGCGGTGGATTGTTGAAGCGGGCTTTTTCGGTCATCAGCCTCGCGCCAGCTGGTCGGGATCCAACCCAGACCGGTGGTTTTCCGGCAGATCCCACCCCGAGCCCCAACAGAGCGGTTCCGACCACAGCGACCCCGATTTCGCCGGACATCTGGTCGCGTTGAGGTCGGGTAACTGCCATGAAAGAAGCGGCAACGCTGTCGCGCCCGCTGAATATGCGGATCTGTCCCGAACCGGAAGTCCTGGCGGTCAGGTCCAGCAGGTCGACCAGTCGTGACCCCCTGAGGCTGGATTCAACCGAAACCTCAACTGACTGCGCACCCATTTCCCGCGCGTAATCGATCTCGGCTACCAGCAGGGCGGTCAGACGCTCGAGGTTGTCGAGTTTCGCGGTGAGGCGATGATTGCGCTCGACGATCTGGAAGGAATCCCCGTCGGCAATCTCAACGACGCTCAGCCGGGTCGAGCGTTTCGATATTTCGATTGCCCCCAGAATCAAGTTGTTGGCATCCTCGCAGCTTTGATCCAGTTGGTTTTGTCGGAAATGTGAAGGGTCGTGGATTTCAGATACCGCAGGTAGGCCATTGGCCCGGACCCGAACGGTCGTACAGGAGGGCAGCGCGGAAGTCCTGCTCGGCCTCGGAAGCCTCCGACGGCAACCCTTCACCGCCGACTGACTCCCAGGTAGCGGGACTGAACTGGTACTTGCCGTGATACAGCCCGCTCGAAGAAACGATTTCGGGATCGCCGCCGGATTCACACGAAGCGATCGTTTCAAGCGTGGTCCGGGAGACCGAACCGGGCAGTTCCGCGAACCGCTCCCGACGCTCCTTCTTCCGGGCGGCTTTCGCGGCCGCGCGCTTGGCCAGGCGGGCGGCTTTGGCCTGCCGCAGCGCTTCTACTTCCGGGCGCAGGTTGAAGACGACAAGGGTCGAAGATTCGGAGGTAACGATACTGCCGACACTGGCCAGCATCGGTGGGGTTTCCGCTTCAGACCCCGACTTGCCGATCAGGAAATTGCCGCCGGCAAGCAAGGCCACGACCAGGAATAGAGTGACGACCGCGACTCTCGTATTCAAAGCGAGAGTGCCGCGAATCGGGAAAATAGGACAATCATTAGCGAATCTTCATATCAAATTCGAAGGCCGTTCATACTTCAGGCAGCTGACAGATGACTGCCGAATACGAACTTCTGAGAGATGCTTTTCCGGACCAGCCTGAGGTCGGCCCTTCCCTTTCCCGGGTGCTGCTGAGCCAGGTTGCTGCGGGCGAGCGGGCCGCCACCGTGCGCCTGAGCCGGCCCGGACGTGTAGTCGCATACGGACGTCGCGATACGAAAGCGCCCGGATATGCCGAAGCAGTAAAAGCCGCGTCAGAGCAGGGGTTCCCCGGAATGGAAAGGCTCACTGGAGGTCGCGCCGCCGCTTATACGGAGGGAGCGCTTAGCCTCACCCTGACCATCCCCGACGCAAACCCGGCGGAACGCACCAACAGGCGCTTCGAGCAAGCCGCCAGCATCGCCCGACAGGCGTTCGAAGCACTGGGCATCGAAGCCAGGGTCGGCGAAGTTCCCGGTGAGTACTGTCCCGGCGACTACAGCGTCAACGCCCGCGGTCGGATCAAACTTGCTGGCATCGGACAGCGCATGATCAAAGGTGCCGCGCACGTCGGCTTCGTGATCGTGGTCAAGGACTCCCAGCTGGTTCGCGACGTGCTCGACCCGGTCTATCGGGCTCTCGGGCTCGAATGGAATCCGCAGACAGTCGGCGCGATCGAAGATGAACTGCCCGGCACCAGCATCGAGCAGGTCGAGTCCGCCCTGTTGCACGAACTCGAAACCGGGCGTCAGCTGACCCCGGTGGATCTCGATGAACCGACCCTGACCTTGGCGAAACGGCAATCAGGACGATTCCGCTCGCCCACGCCAGACTGATCGACCGGTCCGTGGAATGGCAGTAGGCTGAAGAAATGACGGGGGAGCAAGATCTGAACGGCAACGGACCCCGGGATGAGGACTCCCGGACGTTTGCCGAAAAGCTCGTTTCCGGTGGAACCCGCAGCGCCCAGCGGGTAGTCGGGGTCGCCGGACTGGACAAAGCCCTGGAAGCTGCGATCGAAGATGCGATCGTGAGAGCAGTCGAATCGGACGCAACCGAACGGGCAGTTGCCCGGATCCTCAACGGTCCGATGATCGAGCAGGCAGTCCAGCAGGCACTTCGCTCCGACGCGGTTGAACAGGCCCTCCTCGAAACTGTTGACTCGGAAATGGTTGACCGGCTCTGGGGGCGGATTCTCGACAGCGACGAAACCCAGAAGCTGATTGAGCGGATAGCCGAGGCCCCCGAGGTGCGGTCGGCGATCGCGTCGCAGGGAATCGGATTGATCGGAGATGTTGGCCGCCAGGTTTCCCAAGTCACGCGGCGGCTCGACTTCATCGGGCAGCGGGTCGTCCGTAAGCTCCTGCCACGATCGAAGCCCTTGCTACCAACCGCACACGCCGGGTTTTTCACCCGCGTGCTCGCTGTGGGTATCGATGCTCTCGTAGTGAATGTCGGACTGGTCTCCGCGACCGCCCTCCTGTCAGTCATCGCGGCTTTCTTCGGCACCGATCTCAGCGGGGTGCCAAAAGAATTGCTGGCGCTCGGTTTCACAACCTGGTTCGTCGTGAGTTCGCTTTACATGTTCACATTCTGGTCGCTGTCCGGACAGACCCCGGGAATGCGATTCCTTGACATCCGGATCGAACACAACGGCAGCAGCATCCTCGGTCCCAGAATCGCGCTTCGCCGGCTGATCGGCTTCTGGCTGGCCTCGATCCCCTTCGGACTGGGATTCATTGGTGCCCTGATCAAGACTGACCGGCGGGCTTTCCCCGATCGCACAGGGCGGACGACCGTCTACTACGTCGACCCCACCAAGGCCGATGCTCCCCATGACCTCGGGGTAATCGAAGAGCCTCACCAAGTCACCGCTTTCTGAAGGCCTGCGGTACCCTTACTCGTGGAGTCCGTCACGGGAGGCGTGGGGGGAAATCGAATTGGGAGGAATCATCTTGAATCGCAATCGCATCTGTGCGCTGATCGCGTGCTGCCTGTTTGGCTTGGCCATCGGGACATCAACCGCCAGCGCCGCCCCGGCACCAGTGCTGCCACCCGGACCGATCCTCCCCCAGGCCGAATGGCCAAACGACCCGGGCTTTGCCCGATGCGAACTTCAGGACCCGGTCTCCGGCTGCAAGGACTCCGAGCAGTGGAACATTTACGGCCCGATGGACGGCCTCTGCAAGGCTCCGGGTGGAGTCGCGTTCGATCAGCCACGCAACAGCACCCAGCCCAGCGGTGGCGGACTGCCCTGCTGGGCCAGCAACGCATCTGACCCGGAAGGCGCATCCGGAATCAACATGACCGGTGCCTGGGCACAGGGAAACCTGGGTCGCGACGAAATGCTGGTGGCGTACATGGAAGGCGGCGTCAACTACAGCTCGGACAAGATCAAGGACGGCCTCAACGCGGTCTACCTGAACAAGGGTGAACTCCCCTACCCGCAGGGCTGGGACGGACAGGACCTCGGCCGATACGACTTTGACGGCAACGGACGCCTCGACATCCGTGACTACGCAAAAGATCCCCGGGTCAACCCGGAATGTCCGGTGGACATCCTGGCTGGCGGCGAAGTAATCGAAGAGGAAGGCACCACTCGCGGCTGCGCCAACGATGGCCAGCACCGATACACCGATTCGGTGAAGATCAGCGGTACGAAAACTGCCTACCTTTCCCCACATGACCTGATCGCAGTATTCGGCAAGTGCCGGATCGTCGACAACCGCATCGCCGATTGCGGCAGCGGAACCAAGGTGGACAACGACGGCAACGGTTACCCGAACGACATCAGCGGCTGGAACGCTTACAACAATACGAACGATCCCCAGACCGAAGACTCCGGTTACGGACACGCCTCCGGCCTGATGAGCCTGATTGGTGCCGAAGCAAACAACAACTTCGGCGACGTCGGCGTCTGCCGTGAGTGCCGGGTCCTGCCGGTCAAGACCGGTGCTGAATCGGTCGGCAAGGCCGACAACTGGGCACCCGGTCTTACCTACGCCGTAGATGCGGGCGCCAAGTCCGTTGCTTCAGTGGTTGTTTCTTACACCTACTCAAGCGCTGCCCGTGAGGCAGTCGCGTATGCGATCTCCAAGAACGTTCTGCTTTCTTTCGACTCGAACGACTTCGACTCGATGGATCACACCGACGGTCATCTTTACGACCAGGTTTTCCCCGGCAACTCAGTGATTCAGGACCAGGGTGGCTCGGACACAAAGACTTTCCGTGCCCGCTCCAACGTAACCAGCTACGGAACCCATTCGGTGTTCTCCGGCGGTGAAACCACGACTTCCGGCGCAACCCCGTTCCAGGCTTCATTCCTGGGCATGGTCCAGTCTGCCGCGATGGACGCGGTTGACAATGGCGACTACCCGCGCACCCTGACCCCGAACGAGGTCCGGCAGGTGCTGATGAACACGGCCAGCCCGGTGGTGCCGCAGGTCGATCATCCGACCGTTCCGAAGCAGTGGCCAGGTAACCCTGATTCAACAACCGATTCAACCCACTCGAACTGGTCGACCCAGTACGGATACGGACGGGTGAACATCGGCAAAGCAACCAAACTGATTTACGACGGCAAGGTTCCGCCGGAGGCCCTGATCACTTCACCCTCCTGGTACAAGTACGTCGATCCGGCACGGGATGCCGACATCGAAATCAAGGGCCATGTCAAACCTTCCGCCTGGGGATCCCAGGGCATCGGGTGGACCCTCGAATGGGCCCTTGGCGCCGATCCGAAGGATTCCGATTTCCAGACGATCTCAACCGGTGCTGAAGGCAAGGAAGGTGTGCTCGGCACACTCGACGTCAGCCAGATTCCGGCCACTTACGCCGCGAAAGATCCGGCCAATCCGATTACGCCATTCGGACCCGAGCAGTACACGGTTTCGATCAGGCTGCGGGCCGTTGATGGCAACGGTCTCAAAGGTGAAGACCGCCGGTCCTTCGGTGCCCGCTCGGATGCTGGCCTGGTTGAAGGTTTCCCCAAGTCGATCGACACTGAGATCAGTGCCGCCCCGACTTTCGTCGACCTGAATGGCAAGCGCCAGCAGGAACTCGTGTTCGGAACGATGGATGGTGTCGTCAGCGCGTTGATGCCCGACGGCAACCAGGCTCCCGGCTTCCCGGTTTACACCAAGGAACTCCGTGAGATCGATCCGAACAACCCGCAGAACTTCGATGCGGCTTCATATCGCTCGGTACCGGCTCTGCGGGAAGCCCGTGACCCGATCAGCGGTATCGCCGTCGGTGATCTGACCGGCAATGGCTCCCAGTCGATCGTTGCTGCCACGACCAGTGGCTGGGTGTACGCCTGGAGCAACAGGGGCGCCCTCCGTCCCGGCTTCCCGGTTCGACCGAAGGCCATTTATGACACCAAACCGGTGCCAACCCCGATGGCTGGAAACAGACACCGTTCACCGACCAGGGGCAACTGGTCAGCGCCTTCACTGGGCAACCTGATGGGCAACGGAGAGCTCCAGATCCTGATGTCGTCCTTCGACGGTCACGTGTATGCGTGGCAGCCGAACGGCAAGTCGGTTCCGGGATGGCCAGTTGAGGTTTCGCTGCCGGATTCGATCAAGAACACGATTCCGCCGGAAGACTTCTTCCGCGATCCGAAACTGATGACCACCCCCGCCGTCGGTGACGTACTCGGCACCGGCACCGACCAGGTGTTCCTGCCCGGTTTCGACTGCGATGACAACAAGGGCGAAGTGTTCGGCTACGGCATCCAGTCTGAAGGCAACCGGGCACCCGGTGGCAAGTACCTGCCGGGATGGCCGGTCAGGATGAAGAGCCTTGCCGGCTGCTATTCGGAGTCGATTGACTTCGTCCAGGAGGGCGGCAACGCCGCTTCCATCGCCGACTTCGACGGCTCGGGGATCAACCGGATCCAGATGACGCCGGTTACCGGTTTCCCCCAGATCATCAACGCAGACGGTTCGGTTTACAAGAACCTGGCCGGAAGCTGCCCGACCTTGGTCTGTCAGGGAATCGCGCCCTACTTCGGGGCTGACGCGATTACCGTCGGGGTAACCGGACAGGGCGCGATTGGCGACCTGGACAGCAACGGCACCCCGGAGTACATGCAGCCGATGGCTGGCGGAGTCACCCTTTCGGCGGCGCTTGACGATGCCGGGCAGGCAGCCCTGCCGGCTGTGTTCGACATGGCCTGGAATCCGAACGACGGCAGTGTGAAGGAGAACTTCCCGGTCAGTCAGGACGGATTCCCGTTCTTCGTCTCACCGATCGTCGCCAACCTGACCCCTGACGGAAACCGTTCGATGATCGCGTCGAACGATTCCTACTGGATTCATGCCCGTGGCCCGGATGGCAAAGAAGCCCCGGGATTCCCGAAATGGACCGGCCAGTGGACCTCGTTCGGTGGAGTTATCGGCGAGCCGAAGTTTGACGGCCAGCAGTATCTGTCCTACGGAACCCGTGAAGGTCAGATCTTCCTGTGGAAGGTCGGCGGAAATCCGGAACTCAGCAACGAGTGGTCCCATTACCGTCATGACGAACACAACTCTGGCCGTTACGGAAATGACACCCGTCCCCCGGCTGGCATGAAGGTAAAGGTCAAGCGATTCAAGAAGCAGGCCAAGCTGACCTGGGCGGCGCCCGGCAACAATGGCGTCAACAACGGGAAGGTCACCAAGTACCAGCTGTACCGCTCGACCAGCCAGATCAGTCTTGATTCGCTGGGCAAGGCGTCCAGGCTCAAGGCACCGAAGATCCTCGCTCCGAACAAGACGCAGAAGATCAAGCTGTCAGCCAATACCAAGAAGAAGTTCTTCTTTGCGATCCGCGCCCAGGACTCGGCCGGTAACTGGTCCCAGCTCTCCAAGAACAAGGTCAAGCCGTTCAAGGTCAACTACAAGTTGATCAAGAAAAAGAAGAAGGTCTGTAAGAAGAAGTTCAAGGCCAGCAAGAAGAAGGCCAAAGGCAACAAGAAAAAGATCAAGCGGGCGAAGAAGCAGCAGAGCACCTGTATCCGCAAAGCCAAGAAGGCTGGCGGTCTCTCGGTCGGCAAGAAGAACAGCAAGAAGTAACTGAACTGAAGCGATAGTTCATGGGGACGGAGGTGGATACCAAATTGCCTTCGCTCAGACAGACACGGAATTCGGCACCCACCTCCGTCCCCACCGTCGCTGCTTGACCAACGGTCGCGGCGCCTGACGAAGCTGTATCCAGAAGCGACCAAAGCCTGACCGCTGCTGCGGTCGCCGGGTCATCGGCGAGTGCGCAACCTGCCACGAAACCCGCCGGGTTGGCACCCCGCACTGCGGAAACTGCGGAGCAAGCTGAGGTCCGGGTCGACTTTGCCCCGGATGCCGCGGCAAAGT
>JBAUOE010000106.1:0-25367 GCA_049579585.1 Solirubrobacterales bacterium
TCGTCCAGTTGTTCAAGGACCGGGGAGTCGAAGATGTCTCCGAGCTGCGGACGGTTGACGAAAACGTGCGGTTCATGCTGCCGAAGGAGATCCGCAACGGACTCCCGATGGTTCCGAGCAGCTGAACCGGGTGTTCTGAACCCTCAGGTTGCTGAGGGGGAGAAGCTGACCGACCAGATTTCCGGGTCGCCATCGAGGGCGATTTCGATCCGGTGGCTGCCGTGCGTTTCGTGCTCGGCAAGCGTGTAGAGACCCGGACCGTCGATCTCGACGGGGGCGATCGGTTCTCCATCCAGCGCGAGCAGCAGCGTGCCTTTGCCGCTGGCGGTCGTGTGAACGCCGCCGCCTTCGTATTCGACGTCGAAAACGCCACCGTCTTCAGTTCGGGTCCAGGCCCGGCCTTCGACCGGGATCAGTTCGGCCCCGGGCGCGATAACTTCGATTCCTTCGACGTCAGTCGGGCGAATCGGGGCCATCGGTTCGGGAAGGTCCGATTCGGCGTCTGCCCCGCGGAGCTGTTCCTGAATGGCTTCTTCGCTCGATTTGTAGTCGCCTTCACCGAACTGGAACCACTTGAGCAGGCCTCCACGTCCCCATAGAAAGAGGCTGGGCCAGCCTTCGCACCCGTACATGTGCCAGAGGGCGAGGCCATCGTCGATCATCACCGGGAACTCAACGCCGAGCCGTTCCAGGCCGCTGGTGACGACCTCGGGGTCGGTCCCGAATTCAAACCGCGCCGCCTGTACCCCGATCACGCTCAGTCCTTCGTCGTGGTAACGCCGGTACCACTCGTTCACGTAAGGAAGGGTGCGAACGCTGTTGAGCTGGCTGAAATCGAAAAAGTGGACCAGCACCGGTCCTTTGGCTGCAAGCGGGGCCATTTTGCCCGGCTGCTTGCCGATCCAGGTCGCCTGGGGAGGCAGATGCGGTGCTGCTATGTCATTTCTCAGCGGAAGGATGGGCAGATTCTAAGGTCTGGCGCTGGTCCTGGCTTCCCCCGGCAAGCGAGCTTTGCTGGCACCCGGCGGTCGGTATGCTCAAGTTCCCGTCATTCCGGACTAGGAGCTGTTGTGAATACCAATCTGTGGGATCGAATCGAAGAGGCCCGTGCCGAGTGGAACGTTCTCGAGCACCCCTTCTACCAGCGCTGGTCGGCCGGTGAGCTGACTCGTGAAGAACTGGCTGACTACTCGGGCCAGTACCGCTACGCGACCGAAGCGATCGCCCGCATGGGCTCCGACATCGCCGCCAACGCGCCTGTTGCCGAGCGTGCCGGACTCGAAGCTCACGCCCATGAAGAAGCCGAGCACGTCGCAATGTGGGACGGCTTCGTGAAAGAGGTCGGCGGAACCGTTGGTGCCGAACCGAACGCTGAAACCCTCGAATGCGTCGAAACGTGGACCAAGCTTGACGGTTTCGGACGGCAGCTTGCCCGCATGTACGCCGTCGAAAGTGGACAGCCCGCGATTTCGAAGACCAAAACTGAAGGTCTCGCCGCGCACTACGACATTCATGACGCTCCCGGCAACAAGTACTTCACGGTCCACGAGACCATGGATGTACATCACGCCGAAGCTGGCCGCAAGCTGATCGAACGTCACATGAACGACTTCAGCGAAGACGAACTGGTTGCCGCTGCCGAAGAAGCTTTCAAGGCGAACTGGCGGCTGCTTGACGGAGTCAGCGCGCCCTGTTAGAGCTTCTTCCGTTTGCCCATGTCCTCGCCGCCGGCGAGGACATCCCGATACCGGCGTGGCTCTTCGCGTGGGGAGCCTCGGTAGTACTGATAGTTTCGTTTTTCGCTCTCTCAGCGGGCGGGCGCCGGTCCCGCTACGAGGGTGACACCTGGCGTCCGGTCGCGCCGCGCTTCGGTGCGGTGGTCGGATCGCTGCCGGTGCGGATCCTCACCGGAGCGTTCGGGCTCTTCCTGCTGGGCGTGGCCATCTATGCCGGTTTTGAAGGGACCGAGGCACCGGATCGCAACGTTGCCCTGACCCTGATTTTCGTCACGGCGTGGCTCGGTTTCCCGCTGCTCGGGGTGCTGCTTGGCAACGTCTGGCCGGCTTTCAATCCCTGGAACTCGGTCGCCGCCCCGATTGGCTGGGCTTTCCGCAAGGTCACCGGAAAGGCACCCGCTCATTTCGCCTATCCAGTGTGGCTGGGTCGCTGGCCGGCTGCCGCAGGCCTGGTTGCTTTTGTCTGGATGGAACTGATCTACGGCCAGGGCAGCGGTGTTTCGGTTGGGGTTTCGCCGGATGCGGTGGCCCGTGCGGCGATCGCCTATTCGGTTTATACGCTCGGCATGACTGCCGCATTCGGACGGGAGACCTGGTTTCGTAACGGCGAAACTTTCTCGGTCTACTTTTCGATGTTCGGTTCGCTCGGCAAGCTGCAGTTCCGTGACGGAGTGCTCGGCGCCCGGCGTTTCCTGGCGGGCTCGACTACCTGGGTAGCCGGGGCCGGGTCGGTCGCAGTGGTAATCGCCTCGATCGGCACTACGACTTTCGACGGCGCCCAGGAGGGTGTTTTCAAGAACGGCATCGAGTGGTGGCTGGAACGGCTGGGTGACATCGGTTTCGGGGCAACAGCTTCAGTCCGCCTGGCCAGCACTACCTTCATGGCAATCAGCATCGGCATCGTCGCTCTGGTTTACCTGCTGGGTGTGAAAGGGATGGGCTCCGTACCGGGAGCACCTGATCGGCAGAAACTCTGGCGGGGGTTCGGTCATGCCCTGATCCCGATCGCTTTCGCGTATCTGCTGGCCCACTACTTCAGCCTTTTCTTCTTTCAGGAGCAGGCCCAGTTCACCTATCTGCTCTCGGATCCGCTTGGCACCGGAACCACGGACCTGTTCGGAACGGCGGGCCATGGGATCGATTACAACGCGATCAGCGCCGAGGTGGTCTGGTACGTGCAGGTGGCGACACTCTGCTTCGGCCATGTCGCCGGATTGATTCTCGCGCACGATCGTGCGATCACGTATTGGGGCGATTATCGAAAGGCTGCCCGCAGCCAGTACTGGATGCTCGCGGTGATGGTGGCCTTCACCTGCTTCGGCCTCTTCCTGCTTTCCGTTTCGAACGCCTGAGAGCCGGGGCTTTCAGGCGTCCGGGGGCAGGCCATCCTGGGCATCAGCGATCGTCCTCAACTCCTCGCAGAGGCGGTTCAGTTCAGCTGACGCCTCTCCGGCCGCCGTCTTGCGGCCCAGAGCGAGGCCGAGAACGAATGTCGTGAGTGGCGCGGCCGGACGGGCGACGTTGTGGGCTACGTCCCTGGTCAGGTCGAGCAGCGCGGCGATGTCTACGTCTTCATCGAGTTCCATCGCCGCGAGGATTGTTGCCATCCACTCTTCCAGGGCTTCAGGAGGCAGGTGCCGGGGGGTGTCTTCACTCATGTCCGGTCACCTTGCTTTCGGTCATTTCGGGGTCAGGACCGCTGAACTGACCCGGATCGGTGATCCGGACGGTGGGGACCAGGTCACCCGGAGAGAGTCCGTCGATCTCGGCCGCAACGATCGCGTAGCCGTTTGCTCCGGCGAGGCTGGCAACCAGGTGTGACCCCGATCCACCGGCGCTGGCGGGTGAAACCGTTCGTCCGGAGTCGGTGTCTTCGAGCCGGACCGGGATTATCTGCGTCCGGCCCACTGGCGCGTTCCAGGGCGCGGTGACCTTGGCTTCAACCGTCTGCGGGAAGCATTGCCGGTACCCCTGCATCTGGCGAAGGGCCGGCTGGACGAACATGTGAAACGAAACCCAGGCGCTGACCGGATTCCCGGGAAGTCCAAATAGCAGCGGACCACCGTCTGGCAGCCGGCCGAATGCCTGTGGTTTGCCGGGCTGCATCGCTACCCGGTCGAAAGTGATGTCGCTTCCGGAAGAAAAAAGCGCTTTGACCGGATCGTGTTCGCCGACGCTCACGCCACCGGTGAGGATGATCACGTCACTGTCGGCAGACACCCGGTCAATCACCTGCTGAAGGTCGCCGGGCTCGTCACCGACCCGTTCGGCATGAACCATTTCCGATCCGTCCGCAGCGACCAGTGACTTGATCGTGAGGGAATTCGAGTCGGGGATCATTCCCCTCGAGAGAGGCTCGCCCGGCGGGGAAAGCTCGGAGCCGGTGGCGATCACCGAAACCCGTGGCAGCGCCGAAACTTCGACCGTGCCATGTCCTGCCGAAACGATTGCCGCGACCATTTCGGGGGTGATCCTGAGGCCCGAAGCCACGACTGGATCACCGACCTTCTTGTCTTCCCCAGCTGAACGGACGTGACGTCCCCGGTCTACCGCTCCGGTGATCGAGACCGTTTCCGTTCCCAGGTCGGTCATTTCCTGCGGGACCACGGTGTCGGCATCGGAGGGCAGCGGGGCGCCAGTCATGATGCGCACCGCTTCCATCGGTCCGAGCGCCGGATCGTCGCTGCTTCCGGCAGCGATTTCACCGACTACCCGCAATTTCACAGCACCGCTTTCGCTGTTTCCTTTCAGGTCGGCATGCCGGAGTGCGTAACCGTCCATGGCGGAGTTCGTCCATGGCGGTACCTCAAACCTGGCATCGACCGGTTCGGTGAGGCAACGGCCCGGCGAGTCGGCGATCGGGACCGTCATGACCGGAAGCGGTTCGACTGCGTCGATGATCCGGGCGAGATGCTGGGCGATGTCGATCACGGAAACCATGGTAGCCGTGCCTGCCCACTCAATACACTCGACACATGAGTCGCATACTCGCCACTCGCACGGTCACCAGGCTTACAGTCGGGGAGAAACCCCGGACCAGATCGGACGTGCTGGCGGGAGAAGAACCGCTGGAGATCAGGGTTGGTGGCAGGGCCCTGGCAGTCACGATGCGCACCCCGGGACATGACTTCGAACTCGCGGCAGGCTTTCTGGTTTCCGAGGGGGTGATCCGCCGCGGCAGTGATTTCAGGCAGGCCCGGTTTTGTCCCGGAGACGGAGATGAGAACAGCTTCAATGTCCTTGACGTGACCCTGGCTCCGGAAGTACCAGAACCATCACCTGACATCGCCCGGAACTTCTACACAAGCAGTTCGTGCGGGGTTTGCGGGAAAGCCAGCATTGAAGCGGTCGAAACGGTGTCACCCCATGACGTCGCGGCAATCGGGACTTTCGTTGAGTCCAGCCTGCTGGTCGACCTGCCGGACCGCCTGCGGGAAAGCCAGAACGTATTTGAACGTACGGGTGGACTTCACGCGGCCGGGCTTTTCGATGCGGTTACGGGCGAAAAACTTGTGGTGCGGGAAGACATCGGCCGTCACAACGCGGTCGACAAGGTGATCGGCTGGGCGCTGATGCAGAACCGTCTGCCGCTGGAGCGATGTGTGCTTCAGGTTTCCGGGAGGGCGAGTTTCGAACTGATCCAGAAAGCGCGGATGGCCGGGGTGCCGGTGTTCTCTGCGGTCTCGGCACCTTCGTCGCTCGCGGTCGACCTTGCGGTCGCGTCCGGAATCACCCTGGCTGGTTTTGTCCGGGGAGATTCGATGGTGGTTTACAGCCGGATGGACCGGATCCGGACCGCCGCAGACGGGCAAACGGGCCCCGAAGAAAACGAGTCCGTAAAGGTTTTCGCCAGATGAGTCGGGGGATCAGACCGCTCGAGCACGACTTCAGTGACGCCGGCATAAAGATCCGCCCGCCGAAACGTTACGCCGCTGGCCTGCCGTCAATCGGACACGCTCTGTTGCCGACCCTGCGTCATGTGGGTCCCCTGCGCAGCGCCAAAGCTTCGGTGACCATGAACCACACTGACGGTTTCGATTGCCCCAGTTGCGCCTGGATCACTGAAAACAGCCCGCCTCTCCTGGACTTCTGTGAAAACGGACTGAAGTCCCTGACTTCCGAGCTTTCACCGGTGACTGTCCCGAAGGAATTCTGGTCGAAGAACTCCCTCACCTCGATGCGGGACAAATCGGAGTACTGGCTCGGCCGACAGGGCCGGATCACGGAGCCGGTTTACAAAGCTGCCGACAGCGATCACTACGAACCAGTTAGCTGGGAGAAAGCCCTGACGATCGCCGCCGACAGCCTGAAAGCGCTGGGCTCGCCGGACGAGGCGGTCTTTTACACCTCGGGCCGCATCATGAACGAACCGGCTTTTCTCTTTCAGCTTTTCGCGCGGGCCTTCGGAACCAACAACCTGCCCGACTGCTCGAACATGTGTCACGAAGCGACCGGCACTGGAATGAGGCTGGCGATCGGGGTGGGCAAGTCCACGGTCAGGTATTCGGACTTCAAAGACGCCGACCTGGTGATCGTGATGGGGCAGAACCCGGGGACAAACCACCCACGGATGCTGAACGCCCTTGAAGAAACAAAGCTTCATGGCGGTCAGGTAGTGGGGGTCAACCCGCTGCCAGAAGCCGGCCTGCTCCAGTACAGGAACCCCCAGAAACCTCGCGGGCTGCTCGGCAAAGGGACAGTGATTTCCGATCAGTTCGTCCACATCCGGGTAGGTGGCGACCAGCACCTGATCCGGGCGATCGCGAAAAGGGTGCTGCTGGCCGAAGCGGCTGCGCCGGGAACGGTTCTTGACCATGACTTCATCGATCGGTACTGCGACGGTTTCGAGCGGTACCGGGAAGCGATCCTGGCGATCGACGATCAGGAAGTTCTGGCCGCGACCGGCCTGAACGAAGCGGAAATAGATGAGCTGGCCGACCGGTACATCCAGTCGAACGGCACGGTGATCACCTGGGCACTGGGTCTGACCCAGCAGCGACGGGCGGTGGCGACCGTTGCCGACATCATGAGCCTGCTTTTCCTGCGGGGAAACATCGGGCGGCCCGGGGCGGGAGCGTCACCGATCCGTGGACACAGCAACGTCCAGGGTGACCGCACAATGGGGATCTGGGAACAGATGGGTGACCCGTTCCTCGATGCTCTCGGCAAGGAGTTCGCATTCGAACCGCCGCGGGAGCATGGTCTGGACACGGTCAAATGTGTTGACGCCATGGAACGCGGTGAAGTCGGGTTCTTCATGAGCATGGCCGGCAATCTGATCGCGGCCGTGTCTGATTCTTCCCGGGCCGAAACCGGCATGGCCCAGGTCGGCATGTCGGTGATGGTGTCGACCAAGCTAAACCGGTCGCATGTGGTTACCGGCAAAGAAGCTTTGATCTTTCCGGTGCTGGGACGCTCCGAGCGGGATACCCAGGCATCCGGGGACCAGGTCGTCACCGCTGAAGATTCGGTCTGTCAGGTCAACGCGAGCAAAGGAAACATGGATCCGGTCGACGACGGCCTGCTTTCCGACGTGTCAGTCGTGACCCGTCTGGCGCGGCTCACCCTCAACAGTCCCGGAATCGATTGGGAAGCTTTCGAGTCCGACTACGGTTCGATCCGTGATTCGATCAGTCGGGTGGTGCCCGGCTTCGAGAATTTCAACGAGCGGCTGGAAGAGGCGGGAACCATTCTGTTGCCGCACGGCCCGCGGGACAGTCGGACTTTCCCGACCCCGTCAGGAAAGGCGCAGTTCACCGTTCACGAGTCGAACCGTCTCGAGGTGCCGGAAGGCCGGTTGATGCTTCAGACGATGCGGGCCCACGATCAGCACAACACGGCGATCCTCGGCCTGAACGATCGTTACCGGGGGATCAGGCAGGGAAGGTTCGTCGTATTCGTCGCGCCCGAGGATCTGGCGGAACTGGGACTCGAGGATGGCCAGACAGTCGATGTGTTCAGCGAGTATCCCGGTGAGGATGACCGGGTGCTCAGGGGGTACCGCACCGTTTCGTATCCGACCAAACGCGGCTGTGTTGCCATGTACTTCCCGGAGGCAAACGAACTGGTCCATCGCGAGGCCGTGGCCGAGTTCTGCAACACCCCCGCCTACAAGGAAGTGATTGTCAGGATCGAACCCGGCGCAGAACGGGTTCCAGCCGGGCGGCCTGTAGCCACCTGAAGTCCCGGGCCAGCCGCATCGACTGCTACCGCATACTCGGTCATTATTTATCACTAGATCCTGCTTTACGGTGATAACTCGAAGAATCATCCGCGGATGCGGTTACTTCTCTGATAGTTTCCAGACATGTCAGGAACCGTTTTCAGGGTCGGGGAGGCCGCTGTACTACTCGGCGTGAGCGACGACACGATCCGGCGCTGGGCCAGCGATGGCCGTCTCAGCCTCAAGCAGGACCAGGCTGGAGTGAAAGTCGTGGAGGGCAAAGAACTCGCTGCGCTGGCCGTGGAAGTAGCGAACGAACCCGGGGCTGAAGGCACCGGCACGTTCTCGGCCCGTAACCGGATGCGCGGAATCGTGACCAGGGTGAAAGCCGACGGGGTGATGGCCCAGGTTGATATTCAGGCCGGTCCGTTCAGGCTGGTGTCATTGATCAGCAGCGAAGCCCTGGAAGACCTTGGTCTTGAGGTCGGCATGGCGGTTCTGGCCACCGCCAAAGCGACCAACGTCGGGGTCGAAGTTGTTTCGAGCGTTCGATAGCTGGACGGCATTGGGCGGCGCCGCCGTGTTGACACTGGCTTTGTCGATCTCGGGCTGTGGCGGCGATAGCGGCCATTCCTCCGGGAAGTTCACAGTGCTTGCCGCAGCATCCCTGACCGAAGCTTTTGTCGAACTGGGAGAGATCTACGAAACGGAAAACCCCGGATCCGAAGTGACCTTCAGTTTCGCCGGGTCCTCTGAGCTGGCCGCCCAGATCAACTCCGGTGCACCCGCGGACGTCTTCGCATCTGCGGATGAAGCCGGAATGCAGGTGGTGGTCGACGAAGGAATGGTCGAAGGCAAGCCGGAGGATTTCGCCAGCAATGTCTTGGAAATCGCGGTACCTGATGGCAACCCGGGAGGGGTTGAAGAGCTGGCCGACGTGGGGCGGAAGGATCTGAAGGTGGCGGTTTGCGCACCGGAAGTCCCTTGCGGCAACGCGACCGGGACCCTCTTTGAGGCGACCGGGGTCGAAGGTTCGATCGACACCTACGAAGCCGACGTCAAGGCGGTTCTGACCAAAGTGGAACTGGGAGAGGTCGACGCCGGACTGGTCTACCGGTCCGACGTCGTGGCCGCGGGCGACACGATCGAATCGATACTTATCCCCGACGCTGCGCAGGCAACCAACACTTATCCGATAGCCCTGCTGAAAGAAGGCGGGAATCAGTCCGGCGGGCAGGAGTTCATCGACCTGGTGTTGAGCCGGACCGGGCAGGCAGAGCTGAAAAGGGCTGGGTTCCAGAGTCCGTGACCCTGGCATTGGACCCGTGAAAACCACCAGTCACACCCGTCCGCCCGGCGCGCTACTCGTACCGGCGGCACTGGGGGTGTGCTTTCTCGCATTGCCGCTTATAGCGCTGCTTATCCGGGTGCCATGGGGATCGCTGCGGGAGATCCTGTCCCGGGAGGAGACACTGCAGGCGTTGGGGCTTTCGCTCAGTACCGCGGCGATAGCGACCGTCATCTGCATGCTGGTCGGGGTGCCGCTCGCCTGGTGGCTGGTCTGGCTTTCGGAGCGACCAAAGGACCTCGCATACCGGGTCCTTCGGGCGCTGGTGCTGGTTCCACTGGTTTTGCCGCCGGTAGTCGGCGGTGTCGCCCTGCTTCTCCTGCTGGGCAGGAAAGGTGTGCTCGGCGGACCGGCATATGACCTCACCGGCTTCTCGCTTCCGTTCACGACCAGCGCGGTCGTGATCGCGCAGGCTTTCGTTGCCTTGCCGTTCCTGGTGCTCTCGGTCGAAGGTGCCTTGAGACTGGTCGACCGCAGCATCGAAGAGGTTGCCCTCGACCTCGGGGCGAACCCTTTGGCGGTGATGAGCAAGGTGACCCTGCCGATCCTGCGCCCGGCGATCGTCGCCGGTGCTGTGCTCAGCTTCGCCCGGGCACTGGGGGAGTTCGGTGCAACGATCACCTTCGCGGGCAACCTGCCGGGGGAGACCCGAACCATGCCAATCGCGACCTATACGACGATGCAGTCAGATCCGGATGCGGCGATCACCCTCTCGGTAATCATGCTTTCCGTATCCGTGATCATCCTCGTATCCCTCCGCGGCAGGTGGGCCAAAGGCGTCTTTTCCTGACTAGAGGATCTCGGCGAGCCGTTCCTGGATCTTTTCGCTGACCGCGTCGCGGACCGGACCTTCGGCGATTCGCTCGACCAGTGCTTCGAGGAAACCCTCGACCACCAGGGTCTTGGCGCCCTCGTCATCGAGTCCCCGTGAGTTGAGGTAAAAGAGCTGGTCCTTGTCGACCTGCGCGATAGCTGAAGCATGGGTGCAGGCAACGTCATCGGCGAGGATCTCGAGGCCGGGAATGGCATCCGCGTGCGCGGTGGTGGAGAGCAGCATGTTGCGGCAGTCCTGGAAAGCATCGGTCCGCTGGGCTCCTTCATCGACCTTGATCATTCCGCGCCAGATGGCTGAGGAATCATCGGTCAATACGCCGCGAAATGCGAGGTTGGAGAAAGTGTCGACCGCGGCATGCTCCTGAAGCGTGTCGTAATCGATGTGCTGCCTGTTGCCGCTGGCGTAACCGCCGGTGACCCGGGCGGAAGAGCCCTGACCGGCGAGGTTGGTGGTCATGCGTACCTTGCCGCTGCCGCCACCGAAACCGAGGGCCGTCCAGTCGAGGGTGCCGTCACGTTCAACCTGTGACCGCTGCGACGAGAAAAGCCAGGCTTTCTCGGAGAGATCCTGGGTGGCGATGTAATCGAGGTTGGCGTTCTGTCCGACCGCCAGTTCGACCACGGTGTTCAGCATCGCATCGGTGTCGTCTGATGCCGAAACGTAGTTCTCCCAGACTTCAGCCTGGGCGCCTTCTTCGAGCACGACCAGGGTGCGCCAGTTGACGGCGCTGCCATCGGTGTCGAGGTTCAGCTGGATGCTGATCGGCTCATCGCAGACTACGTTGCGTGGCACATGGACGAGCACGCCATCGGTCCAGCCGGCTTCGTTGCGGGCAACGAAGAACTCTTCGGCTGGAACCAGCGAACCGAAGTGCTTGCTGATCAGTTCGGAGTGGTCGGCGAGCGCTTCGCCAAGTGGCAGCACGACGACTTCGTCGCTGCCACCGCTGATTTCCACGTCGGCCGGGGCCGTCTCGTAGGAATCGAGCTTCAGCTTGCGCAGGGGAGTGAACTCCCAGCCCTTCGTCTTCTTGTCGGGCAGCGGCAGGCTTTCAACCAGCTCGGCGCCTTTCTGGCGGCGCTCGGCCAGCCAGCCTGGTTCGGTGATGGTTGCCTCAGCCAATGCTTCCCTCCATCTGAAGTTCGATCAGTCGGTTGAGTTCAACCGCGTACTCCATCGGCAGTTCCTTGGTCACCGGTTCGATGAAGCCGTTGACGATCATCTTCGAGGCGTCTTCTTCGTTCAGACCGCGGCACTGGAGGTAGAAAAGCATGTCGTCTCCGACCTTGGAAACGGTGGCTTCATGACCCATGTCGGCGTCTGATTCATCGATGCGGATCGTCGGGTAGGTGTCTGACTCCGACTTGTCGTCGAGCAACAGGGCGTCGCAGACAACCTTTGACTTGGTGCCGGTCGCGCCGTTGGCTACGTCGAGCAGGCCACGGTAGGTGGAGCGTCCGCCGTCCTTCGAGATCGACTTGGAGAAGACCGATGACGTCGTATCGGGGGCGGCGTGAATGATCTTCGCGCCCGCGTCCTGATGCTGGCCTTCGCCGGCGAAAGCGATCGAAAGCACTTCACCGTGGGCACCCTTGCCGGTCAGGTAGATCGCCGGGTACTTCATGGTGACCTTCGAACCGAGGTTGCAGTCGACCCATTCCATGGTCGCGTTCTCTTCGGCGATCGCTCGCTTGGTAACCAGGTTGAAGACGTTTTGCGACCAGTTCTGGACAGTCGTGTAACGAACCTTGGCGCTGGGTTTGGCCACGATCTCGACCACGGCGGAGTGGAGGGAGTCCGAGGAGTAGACCGGGGCGGTGCAGCCCTCGATGTAATGAACCTCGGAACCTTCTTCGGCGATGATCAGGGTGCGCTCGAACTGACCCATGTTCTCGGTGTTGATCCGGAAATAGGCCTGGAGCGGCATTTCGACCTTGACGCCCTTGGGCACGTAAACGAAGGATCCGCCGGACCACACGGCCGAGTTCAAGGCGGCCAGTTTGTTGTCTCCGGGCGGGATGATCGTTGCCCAGTATTCGCGCAGCAGGTCCTCGTGCTCGCGCAGCGCGGTGTCCATGTCGGTGAAGATCACGCCCTGGGCTTCGAGCTTCTCGTTGACCTGGTGGTAAACGACTTCGGATTCGTACTGAGCTCCGACACCAGCCAGGAACTTGCGCTCGGCTTCGGGGATGCCGAGACGATCAAAGGTGTTCTTGATGTCATCGGGGACTTCGGACCAGTCACGACTGTTCTTCTCGGACGCCCGGACGAAGTAATGGATGTCGTTGAAGTCGATCTGGTCGAGGTCAGCACCCCACTGCGGGGTCGGTTTGCTCTCGAAAGTCTCGTAGGCCTTCAGGCGGAACTCGCGCATCCAGGCGGGCTCGTTCTTGTAGTCGGAAATCGATTCGACGATTTCGCGGTTCAGTCCCTTCGGGGCCTTGTACGCATAGCCCGCTTCAGAGTCACTGAAACCGAATTTCTCTTTGTAGTCGGAGTTGATTCCTTCGACTGCTTTTTTCTCGGCTAGTGCTTCAGCTGATGCCATGCTCAAACCTCCAATGTGATGGTCTCGTCGGTGATCCCGACTGGAAAAGTGCGGACCGGCTCAAACGCCGGAAGGGTCTTCGGCTTGCCGGTGCGAAGATCGAAAAGCGAACCGTGTCGCGGACATTCAACGGTGCAGTCGGCCGGGTACCACTCACCTTCGGCCAGCGGACCGTCGTCATGCGAGCAGCGGTCTTCGATCGCGTAATACTCTCCGGCAGCGTTGAAAACGGCGATTGGTTCACCATCGTGTTCGATGATGATCTTCTCGCCGGGTGCCAGTTCGGAGACCGGGCAGACGGAAATTGTTGTTGTCTCTTCAGTGCTCATAATTAGTGACACTCGCTACTTAAGCCGAGTTTGCTGCTAGGAATTAGATTCTAGCCGTTTGGCCGCCCGGGCCCTCGTGTTTAGGGCTCCCTAACGCGGAAAACCGGGCCATGCTGCGGAAAACTACGGATGCTGCCGCAGCGGCTAGATCTCGTCGGCCCGGGAGGGGTCGCCGTCCGAACCTTCATCGTCCCAGTCGGCGGTTTTACCGAGCCCGGCGCCCTTGACTACTTTCAGTCCGAGCAGGGCACATTTCATTCGGGTTGCGGAGATGTCGATGCCGAGGAGTTCGAGCACGAATTCCTTCGGCAGCATGATCAGCTCGTCCTGGGTCTTGCCGATCAGTTCGTCGGTCAGCATCGAGGTCGCGGCGGTCGAGATCGCGCAGCCGGAGCCGTCAAACATGATCTCTGAAACCTTGCCGTCGTCGTCGAGCTTGATCGTCACGTGCTGCTCGTCGCCGCAGAAAGGATTCGTATCTTCGAACTCGAGATCCGGGTCTTCCAGGGCACCGAAGTTCTGGGGCCGTTTGTAGTGCTCGAGGATCTGTTCGCGATATAGCTCTTCCATCTCTGCGCAGCGTATCTGAACGGTTTTTCCGGCAACTTGCCATGCTTGTCGCGGATGAGAGTGAACCGACAGCAGCCAGCGGCGTCGGCCGTGCCGTTCGAGACCTTTAACCAAGGTTCTATTTCGAACTACGAATCGAAGCTGGTGGTTGCCCGGAAACTGGCCTCACAGGTTGAATCGGGCCAGACGGTCGGGGCGGGTTCGGGCAGTACATCTTTCCTCGCGATCCACGCGATCGCCGAGCGGTTCGCCGCTGGCGCGATCGACGGTGTAACCCTGATCCCGACTTCGATCGAGGTGCAGTTGACGATCGCGAATCTTGGGCTGCGAGTCGGTGACCTTGCTGCCGGCCCACCGGACTGGCTGTTCGACGGAGCCGATGAAGTCGATCCTGAAGGAAGCCTGATCAAGGGGCGCGGCGGGGCACTGTTCCGCGAAAAGATGCTGTTCTGCTCGGCACCGGACCGCCGGGTAATCGTCGATGAATCGAAACGGGTCGAAAAGCTGGGCTCGAAGTTCCCGGTGCCAATCGAGGTGGTGCCGCTGGCTTTGCCCGTGGTGCTGCCGGCGCTGCAGGAACTGTCTCCGACGGAAGTCGGGATTCGCAAAGCGACCGGCAAGGACGGGCCGGTAATCACCGAGATGGGCAACGTGATCGTTGACTGCCGTTTCGACGGGATCGAAGGCGATCTCGAAGAACGGATCAAATCGATAACCGGCGTTGTCGAATCAGGACTTTTCCAGGGCTACGAACCGACCCTCGTCGGGGACTGATGTTTTCCCGTTCGACAGCCCTGGCCGGAATCGCCACTGCCGTGCTGGTTATGGCCGGGTGCGGGTCGATGACTCAGGAAGAGAACGCGGATGAGTTCAGGGACAACCTCGAAAAGACGGGTGTCGTGTTCCGGATGGAACCAAAAGATGAAACCCGTCCCGGTCTGGTCGTAGGCAGGGCGGCCACCAGGAACGGCACCGCTCTCGACTTCGTTTTCGATTTCGGTCCGGCCCCGGAAAAGACCCTGCCCGAACCAGCCAGACAGGACCGGGCGGTCTGGTTCAACCGTGGCGACGAAGTTTTCTACTGGGTTGCGGACTACCCCAAGGGTCTGTCCGGTGAGGAAGAGGACAGGGCGCTCAACATGAAGTTCAAGATCGGAGACGTCGCCTGCCAGGTAGTCGCCGATCGCCGGTGCGATTTCTGAAGCTTGAAGTTCCGGCAGAGGCCGGGACCTTGATCGACTGGGTCAGAGACCGAAGATGCGGCGGGCGTCGTGAAGCGCTTCGATCAGGCGGTCCGTCTCTTCATTGGTGTTGTAAACCGCGAAGCTGGCCCTGGTGGTGGCTGGCACTCCAAGTCGTTTCATCAGGATCTGGGCGCAGTGGTGGCCTGCCCGCACCGCAACTCCGTGGCGATCGAGGATCTCCGAGATGTCATGGGGGTGGACGCCTTCAAGTTCGAATGACAGGATGGCCTCGCGGTCAACCACGTCCTTCGGGCCGAACAACTCCAGGCCCGGAACTTCAAGCAGCCTCGGGATCGCGTATTCGGTGAGTTCACGTTCGTGGGCGGCGATCGCATCGAGTCCGATCCCGTTCACCCATTCGACCGCGGCGCCAAGTCCGGCCGCCTCGGCGATCGGCGGGGTGCCCGCCTCAAACTTCGCCGGAACCGCTGCCCAGGTGATCCTGTCTTTCGTGACCTTGGCGATCATCGAACCGCCGCCTTCGAAAGGCTCCATTTCTTCGAGCAGTTCGCGGCGGCCGTAAAGCACGCCGATGCCGGTCGGGCCGTAGAACTTGTGGCCGGTGAAGCCGTAGAAATCAGCGCCGATCGCGGCCATGTCGAGCGGCATCTTCGGGGCTGACTGTGCCCCGTCAATCAAAGTCATCGCCCCGGCAGCTTTCGCTTTGGCGACGATTTCGGCAACCGGATTGGTTGTGCCCAGAACGTTCGAGACATGGGTGAAAGCGAACACCTTCGGACCCCGGGAGAGCGCCGCATCAAGCTCGGCCATGTCGAGACGTCCATCTTCGTCTACCGGGACATATTCGAGAACGGCCCCGGTACGTTCCGCGATCAGGTACCACGGGACGATGTTCGAGTGGTGCTCCATCTCGGTCAGCAGAATGCGGTCACCCGCCTTGAGGTTCTGCTGGCCCCAGGCCTGCGCGACGAGGTTGATCGCGCCGGTCACGCTGCGGGTGAAAATTACCTCGCGTGGGGACGAGTTGATGTGGGCCGCTACAGCCCGGCGGGCACCTTCGTACAGGTCGGTCGCTTCTTCCGAGAGCTGGTGCACACCACGATGAACATTTGCGTTGTGCTCACGGTAATAACTGTCCATTGCCTCGATTACACGGTCAGGTTTCTGAACCGTCGCGCCGTTATCGAGATATGAAAGCGGCTTCCCTTTGACCTCACGGTGAAGGATCGGGAATTCGGCGCGGATCGACTCCAGCGACCTGGGCAGGGCCGGAGTCGAAGTCGCCGGAGAACTCATGCCGCTGCTTCGACCTCGTCCTTGATCCAGCCGTAACCCTCAGCTTCGAGCTGATCAACGAGTTCGGAGCCGCCTTCTTTCACGATGCGGCCTTCGAACATGACGTGAACGCGATCGGGCTTGACCATGTGGAGCAGCCGCTGGTAATGGGTGATGACCAGCGCGCCCATGTCGGGGCCGGTGAACTTGTTGATGCCGTCCGCGACGGTACGCAGGGCGTCGATGTCGAGGCCGGAATCGGTTTCGTCGAGGATCGCCATCTGTGGCTTGAGCAGTGCCAGCTGAAGCAGTTCCATGCGCTTCTTCTCACCGCCGGAAAAACCGTCGTTGAGGTAACGGCTGGAGAAATCCTGGGGGATGTTCGCCAGGTCCATGGCCTCACGGGCCTGCGCTGCGAACTCCTTGATCTTCAGCGGCTTCTCGCCACGGGCGTCGCGCTGAGCGTTCAGGATCTGACGCAGGTACTTGCTGACTGCCACGCCCGGGATCGCAACCGGGTACTGGAAAGCCATGAAGACACCGGCCTGGGAACGCTCATTCGGCGCCATTTCGGTGATGTCATCACCGTTGAAGATGATCTGGCCCTCGGTCACGTCGAGAGCGGGGTGGCCCATGATCGCGTTGGCGAGGGTTGACTTGCCGGAACCATTCGGTCCCATCAAGGCATGGACTTTGCCCTGTTCGACTTTGAGGTCAAGGCCGCGGAGGATCTTTTTGTCCTCGACGCTTACATGAAGGTTTTTGATCTCTAGCTCTGCCAAGAGATGGCTCCGTTTCTGTGGTTCTGGGGGGAAGTCGGGAAGCAGCGCGTTAAATTGCGCTGCCGGCCGGCTGGCGTTCTTCGGCCGGCCGTGAAAACTCGACCAGTTCGGCCAATGTAGTGCCGGCGAGTGCCCGGTTGACGCCGCTCTGGACCCGGGTCCAGAGAAGCTTGGTCGCGCAGGCACGATCAGTGTTGCCTTCGTGCGAACAGAGCACTTTGCCTTCCGGCGCCTCATGGAAACACTCCATCGGGGCGATCTGTCCTTCGAGGGCTTCAACTACCTCAACCATCGTGATCTCTTCGGCCGGGTGGGCCAGGCTGTAACCGCCGTGGGCTCCGCGGGTCGAAGTGACCAAGCCGGCCTTGCGCAGCTTCGCAACCAGATGCTCGAGGTAAGAGAGCGGAAGGCGCTCCGCCTCGGCAACAGCATTGAGGGAAACAGGACCGGTGTTGGGCTGCCGACCGAGTTCCACCATCAGGCGAACTCCGTACTCGGCTTTAGTCGAGAAAAGCATTGCTTCATATCCTACGCCATTGGTCGGGCTTTCTCCCGCACCCGGCGGTTTCGGGCCATGCGGCGGCGCAAACGGCGCCACGGGGACACCTTGAGAGTGCCGCCCGCAGACGAGCCCAGGGTGCGGGCCAGGAGCGAACCGCGGAAAGATCCGGGGCCGGGAAGCTCGATCCTGATCTCCACCTGCCCGGGGGCCCCACGCACTGTGCGCGACATGTCCGGCACCAGGTTCTCGAACAGTTCCTTGGCCGCGTTGTTGTCGGCCAGGACCAGGGCCAGGAAATAGTCGATCCCGTTATCCGCTGCCTGCTGCACCAGGCGTTTGAGCAGGGCGGTTCCAAGTCCGCGGCCCTGCCACAGGTCGCTGATCGTAATTGCGACCTCGGCTTCATTGCGGTTGGTGCGGATGTACCTCGCAACCCCGACCAGTGAACCGTCCTCCGGATCGATTGCGATCAGGGCTTCATGGTTCTCATGATCAACTTCGGTGAGGTAGGCCAGGTCGCTGTCGCTCAGCCGTTCGACCGGGGCAAAGAACCGCTGGTAACGCCCGGCGGGGTTCAAAGCCTGAAAAGCAGCAGCCAGCAGGGACTTGTCGGTCGGCTGAATCTGCCTGACGATCACCTCGACTCCCGGCGCGAGGGTGACCCTTTCGTTTTCCCAGCTCGTGTTCATGGCTCGATGAGACCTTGTCTTATTGCGTATCTGACCAATTCCACGCGGTCGCGCATGCCAAGCTTCTTCATCGCGTTGGCGCGATGGTTTTCTACGGTTTTTTCGGAAAGGTGAAGTAATTCGGCGATCTCTCTGGTGGTGTTGGCTTCCGCGACGAGCTTGACGATCTCTTCTTCGCGCGGTGTTAATTCCGAGTGATCATGGTCGCCCCGCTCCAACACATCCCTGATCAACGCCTGCTGGGCGGTGGGGGAAAGGAAAGGTTCTCCGCGTTCCACCGAACGGATCGCGGACAGCAGATCGGTGTCAGCCTGGGATTTGAGCACGTATCCGGAAGCGCCGGCCTTCAATGCTTCGAACAGGTACCGCTCGTCGTCATGCATCGAGAGGATCAGGACCGGCACTTCAGGCGCCTGGGCCTTGATTTCCCTGGTTGCCTGCAGGCCGGTGAGACCCGGCATCTTTACATCGAGGATCGCGAGATCGGGACGGCGCTGAATCACCAGATCCCGGGCTTCGATCCCGTCAGCGGCTTCAGCCACTACCTCCAGATCAGGCTGACGCTCCAGGAGCAGCTTGATCCCGGAGCGCACGATGCCGTGGTCATCAGCGATCACGATCTTCATGTGAGGGAGTTTGACCTTTCCGACGGCGGGGCAACCCCGAACCGGTCAGGGACGACCAGTTTCACCACCGTGCCATGGTCCGGCCTCGACTGGATCTGGAGATCGCCGCCAACCAGGATTGCCCGCTCCCGCATGCCGCCCAGACCCAGGCCCGAGGTCGACTCAGCGAAAGTGAAGCCATTGCCGTCATCTGTCACGACCAGCTCAACCCGGTCGGAAAGCCGACCGAGCTTCACCTGGACCGAATCGGCCTGGCTGTGACGAATCGCGTTGCCGAGGGCTTCCTGGGCAACCCTGTAGATCACCAGCTGGATGTCGGGATCAACCCCGCTCACATCTCCGTCGACTTCGAAAGTGGCTTTGATTTCGCTCTGGCCAAGCTGCTCGATCTGGCCGGCGATCGCGGCGCTCAAGCCGAGGTCATCCAGCGCGGTCGGCCGCAACTGGCGGGCCACGGTAAGCAGTTCATCCATCGCCTGATGGGCAAGCGTGCTGGTGTCAACGAGTTCCTGCTCAAGTTCGGGAGGGGCCGCAGCGCGGGCAGCCTCGAGCCGGAGCAGAACTCCGGTCAGGGACTGGTTCACCTGGTCGTGGAGGTCGCGGGCGACACGGGCCCGTTCTTCCTCCTGGGCATTCAGGGCAGCGCTCGAGCTGCGGCGGCGTTCTGCCTCGAGGCGGCGCATCATGCTCAGGAATGCAAGTTCGAGCCGTGCAACTTCCTGGGTTTCGGCTTTGCCGTCGATGCCGGGGGGCAGGTTCGCACCAGGCTGGCTCAGATCGACTTTCTCCATTTCATCGATCAGGTGTTCCAGCGGGTTGAAACGGCGGCGCAAAAGAGCCACGTTGAGGAGACACGTAACGCCAGCCGTGACCGCGACCAGAGGGATCAGCGCCTCAGCGTGATCCCAGTCGAGACCGGTCACGATTGCGGTTGCGACCGTCGCGAAAGCAACCATGATCGCGTTCAGGGTCAGGACTTCGGTGAAAAGCGGCCGGTGCTTCACCTCTCCATCGTGGCAGGCGATGCGGGCGAAACGACCCTTATGGGTGCTGGCTGCGACCGATCGGGGGATTGCCCCTATGGAAAAATTCCGGAAAACCGGCAGACTGCCATTCACCACCCGTTTTCTACAAGGAGTTTCGATGACCACCACAAAGGGTTCAACCTGGGGCGCAACGCTCCGAACCACCATCCTTCTGGCAACACTTTCAGGTCTGCTGGTCGTGATCGGTTTCGCCGTCGGCGGCACTCAGACCGCCCTGATGTTCCTCGGCATCGCCGTGGCGATGAACTTCTTCTCGTACTTCTTCAGCGACAAGCTCGCCCTGAAGATGAGCCGCGCGGAGCTGATGGACGAATCAGAGAACGCGGCCTATTTCCAGATGGTCCGGGAACTCTGCCAGCGAGCCGAGATTCCGATGCCCCGCCTTTACGTGATTCCGCAGGACCAGCCGAACGCATTCGCGACCGGCCGTAATTACAACCACTCCGCGGTTGCGGTCACTGCCGGCATCACTCGCCTGCTTTCGACTGATGAGCTTCGTGGCGTTGTCGCCCACGAGCTCGCCCACATCAAGCATCGCGACATCCTGATCCAGTCAGTCGCTTCAACAATCGGTGCCGCGATCACCTACATCGGCTACATGCTGCTGTGGTTCGGCAGCGACAACAACTCACCGCTCGGCCTGGTTGGCTCGCTGGCGATGGTCCTGCTGGCCCCGCTGGCCGCTTCGATCATTCAGCTCGCAGTTTCGCGCCAGCGTGAATACGCAGCTGACGCCGGAGGAGCCCAGATCTGCGGGAACCCGGAGTCGCTCGCAAGCGCACTGCTGCGACTCGAGCAGGGCGCTGAAGCGATCCCGATGAAAGGACATGTAAACGAGGCGTCAGAGCCTCTCTACATCGTCAAGCCGTTCAAGGGATCGGGCCTGAAGAGCCTCTTCTCGACCCATCCGCCGATCGAAGAGCGGGTCAAGCGTCTTCGCCAGATGCGCCCGTCGCTCTAGGCGGGTTGATGCTGCCGCGTCGCTGACGCTGTGATTTTCGAAAAGGCCGTCCTTTTGGGCGGCCTTTTCTATTGCAGGGACGGGGAGCGAGCGGCGGTATCGTTCCGGGTCGGTTTTGCCCCCCCTTTGGGGTCTTTGCCGACCCAGAACGATTCGGCCAGGCGGGTGGATGCGTTCTGGCTCGTTTATTTGCCCTATCTCCGAAATATCCGTTCCAGAACGGTGGACATTGGGTTCCAAGTCGGAAAAAGCGCCTTCGCGCTATACTTTTTGAAGTAACCACCAAATCCAGATCAAGATTCAAGGGAATGGGCCGATGACTCCGCAAAACCAGCTCGCAGTTCAGGAAATAACCCCGCAGGAAGCGTTCGAAGAACTGCAGTCATCCGACGCGTTCCTTCTGGACACCCGCGAACCCCACGAATACGCTGACACCCGCATCGAAGGCTCGAAACTGATCCCGCCGGCGATGGTCGTCGCGCAGATCGAAGCAGCGGTTCCCGACAAGTCACAGCGGATCCTCGTCCACTGCCGCTCCGGTGCCCGGTCCGCAGCTGCCGTGGAAAACATGATGGCGATGGGGTACGAAGACGTGGTCAACGTCGCCGGAGGAATTCTGGAATGGGAGGCCCAGGGCCTGCCGACCGCATCCGACGCGAACCTGACCCCGGAACAGCGCGAACGCTACTCACGGCACACCCTGCTGCCGGAAGTCGGCGTGGACGGGCAGGCCAAGCTGCTCAACGCCAAGGTGCTGCTGCTCGGCGCCGGTGGCCTTGGCGCGCCGACCGCGCTCTACCTCGCTGCTGCGGGAATTGGCAAGATCGGCATCGTTGACGATGACATCGTCGATGCTTCCAACCTCCAGCGTCAGGTAATCCACAAGCTTTCCACGGTCGGCACTCCGAAATCGAGTTCAGCCCGTGAAGCGATCGAGAACCTGAACCCGGACGTAGAGGTCGTCGAATACAACTTCCGCCTCGATGCGAGCAACATCCTTGACGTGATCAAGGACTACGACATCGTCGTTGACGGCGCCGACAACTTCCCGACGCGTTACCTGCTGAACGACGCGACCGTACGCCTGAAGATCCCGGTTGTTTCCGCCTCGATTCTTTCGTTCGACGGCCAGATCTCGACCTTCATGCCTTACGACGGTCCCTGCTACCGCTGCCTCTACCCGAGCCCGCCGCCGCCGGAACTCGCACCGAGCTGCTCCGAAAACGGGGTCCTGGGTGTGATGGCCGGAATGATGGGTCTGCTTCAGGCAAACGAAGTGATGAAGCTCGTTCTCGAAATCGGCGAACCGCTGATCGGCCGTCTGCTGCTCTACGAAGCGCTCGGCACCCGTTTCACCGAACTCAAGGTGAGGCGTGATCCGGAATGCCCGATCTGCGGTCCGGACGCCGCCGAAATCCCGGAATCCGAGATGGGCCAGTTCCCCGATTACGACGCCTTCTGCGGCGGTCACGTCGGCTCCTGAAGCCGCACTCAATACCGATAGGATCAAGCCATGCCGTCAGTCAAGATTCCCCCAGTACTCCGCCAGCACACCGGCGGCGCCACCGATGTGGACGTCACCGGATCGAAAGTGGGGGAGGTGCTGAACGCATTCGCGGACCAGTTCCCCGAAACCAAGTCGCAGCTCTTTTCGGAAGAAGGTGAGCTGAACCGCTTCGTCAACGTCTATCTGAACGACGAAGACGTAAGGGTCCTCGACGGCCTCGACACCGCGGTCAAGGACTCGGACACAGTGATGATCCTGCCGGCGATGGCTGGCGGCGCCTGATTCCCGGAAACATTTCGATGCAGTGAAAAGGACCGCCCGGGGCGGTCCTTTTCATTGCAGGCATTAAGTCCTGGCCACGCTTATATTGCTTCGACCGTGACCTCAGTTGCCGGATTCCCCGCCGATTGAGTCATCGGTCAGCTGTTCCGTTTCGCTGACGTCCTCAAGCACCTTGAGGGCGTGTTCTTCGGCTGCGGCCGGCACCACGATGTTGCGGGCGCCGATGCCGAACAGGTCAGTCAGGAACGTGCCGTTCGGTTTGCGGGTCAGGCTGGGGATTCCCTCTTCACGCAGGATGCCCTGGATCAGTTCGGCCTCGGTCCGATTGGCCGCATAAGCGACCTTCACCGGTTCGGGCTCCCGCTCCCTAGATGACTTGAAAATCGACATCTTCAACTTCGTTGCCGCGGATCATGAAACCTTTGACGTACGGCTCATCCGGGTTCTCGAGGGAAACGATGAAATAGACGGCATCCGGCCAGCCACCGGCAAGGTTGATGTCGGTCTGCGATGGATATGCGGCAGTCCGGGTGTGCGAATGGTAGATCCCGACAACTTCCTGGCCTTCCTCCTCGATCTTCGTATAGACCCGGTACTGCTCCATCGGATCCATCTCGTAACGAAGGGGGCTGTGTGCCGTGTTTTCCATCCGGTAGATCGACTTCGCTTCGTCCCCGTTGCCGCCAATCAGCCCGCAGCATTCATTCGGGTCGTCGGCGATCGTGTGGGCGATCATCTCGTCGTGGAGGGCCTGGCTGAGTTTCACTTCACTACCACCAGTTGGTGGCGTCAATGTCGCCCAGTTCTTCGAGGGTCTTGGTGTAAACCCCGGAAGAGAGATATTTCCAGCCGCCATCAGGAATCAGGAAAACGATGTTGCCGCTGTCGATCTCACCAGCGATACGGACTGCGATTGCGGCAACCGCACCAGATGAGACACCGGCGAAGATTCCTTCGTCCTCGAGCAGCCGTTTGGTCCAGACGATCGCGTCACGGTTCGAGACCATGATCTTGCGGTCGAGGACGGAAAGATCGATGATCGGCGGGATGAAACCGTCGTCGAGGGAACGGAGCCCCTGGACCAGTTCGCCCTGCATTGGTTCGGCGGCCACGATCTGCGTATTCGGATCGTTTTCCTTGAACCGGCGGCCGTTACCCATCAGGGTGCCGCCGGTGCCAAGCCCGGCGACGAAAGCGGTGACCGAATCCAGTTCCTCGAGAATCTCAACCGCTGTCCCGTTGTAATGGGCGAGCGGATTGTTTTCGTTGCCGTACTGGTACGGCATGAAGTACTGCGGATCCTGGGACATTTCGAGGGCGACCTCGACCGCACCGTTCGACCCTTTGGCGCCTTCTGAGTAAACGATTTCAGCCCCGTACATCTCGAGCAGCTGGGTGCGTTCGCTGGTGACGTTGTCAGGCATCACGACCTTGAGCTTGTAACCCTTGCGCTGGCAGATCATTGCCAGCGAGATCCCCGTATTGCCCGAGGTGGGCTCAAGGATGGTCTGGCCTTCGCCGATCGCGCCTTCGGCTTCGGCGGCGGCCATCATCGAACGGGCGACCCGGTCCTTGACCGAACCGGTCGGGTTGGCCGATTCGAGCTTGGCGAAGATCTTCACGTCCTCATTCGGGGAGAGCGTGGACAGCTCGACCAGCGGCGTATTTCCGATCGAATCGACGATATCGGTGAAGGTTCCACCGCAGGGCTTATTGAGAAGGTCGTAGTAAGGGCTCATGGTCTCAGACGGGGGGCTTTATCCAACGGTACTTTAGAAAGTGTAGTGCCTTGAACATCCGGCAGCGGAAAAGCCGCAAAGACGTGCGATACTCACGGGATCACAAGTCCAATGCAAGCTAACCCTGTTCGGAGGATGTACGCATGAAGAAGTCTCGTTTGGTTGTACTCATGACGGCCCTGGTCGTCATGTCAGCGCTTGTCCTTGCCGCCTGTGGAGGCGACGATGACGACAGCAGCAGTGATTCCAGCAGCACCGCCACAAGCAGCTCGTTCTCATCTGAGCTGAATACTGACGGCATCCTGCTGGTAGGCACCGACACCCCGTACCCGCCGTTCGAGTTCGGAAAGGCACCTGACTACGACGGATTCGACATCGACCTGGTCAACGCCATTGCCGAGAAGCTCGGAGTCGAGACCAAGTACCAGGACACTTCCTTCGACACGATCTTCACCGACGTTGCGCAGGGCAAGTTCGACATGGTTGCTTCCGCCGCGACGATCACACCGGAGCGTCAGGAAACGGTCAACTTCTCGGACCCGTACTACAGCGCCCAGCAGGCACTGATCGTGCCCGATGGTTCTGACATCGCAACAGTTGAAGATCTGGCTGACGCCACGGTCGGCGCCCAGAACGGCACCACCGGTAAGGCATACGCCGAAGATGAAACCGACGCCAGCACCGTTCAGGGATACCCGAATGGTCCGGCCGCGATTGAAGCCGTTGTGAACGGACAGGTCGACGCAACGATCATCGATCAGCCGGTTGCAGTTGACGCAATCGACAAGGGCCAGACCGGATTCGAGATCGCAGCTGAGATCCCGACCGGTGAGCTCTACGGATTCGCCCTCGCCAAGAACACCCCCGAACTGCTTTCCGCAGTGAACGGTGCTCTTGCCGAAATGAAGGAAGACGGATCGCTTAACGATCTGTACCAGGAGTGGTTCAAGTTCGACGCCCCCAAGGACGTCCTCGACGGGACCACTACCAACCCGTAGGTAATTCGCATGCAGCGGAGGGGGTGCCTTGCCGGCACCCCCTCTTGCTGACATGCTTCGCTCAAACAGGCGGGGAGACTCTTGGAGCAGTTTTTCACCACATATTTTGATTTCAACCTCATGGGCGAGTATTTCGGTGACGTCCTTGAGGGTTTCTGGTGGACGATCCGGCTTTCGATAGTCGGTGGCATCCTCGCTCTGATCTGGGGTTTGATCCTCGCTGTAC
>JBAUOE010000107.1:0-5919 GCA_049579585.1 Solirubrobacterales bacterium
GACCAGATCTTCAAGACGCGCGATGGCAAATGGAAAGCGCTGATCCGGGAGTTGACCGAACGTCACGCAACCGGGCAGCCGATCCTCGTCGGAACGGTCTCGGTCGAAACCTCGGAAATGATCTCCAATGCCCTCAAGGAACAGGGGATCGTCCACGAAGTCCTGAACGCCAAGCCCGAATATGCCGAACGCGAAGGCGAGACCATCGCCCAGGCCGGCCGCAAGGGTTCACTCACGATCGCCACCAACATGGCCGGTCGTGGAGTCGACATCAAGCTCGGTGGCGATCCTGAAGGCATGGCCCACCCGCTGGTCGTCAAGCAGGGGCTCAATCCTGAAGACGAGGGCTACAACGAAGCCGTTGAAAAAGCGTCAGCGGAATTCAAACCACAGTGCGAAGCCGAAGCCGCTGAAGTGCGGGAACTTGGCGGGCTGTTCATCTGCGGCACCGAACGTCACGAATCACGACGCATCGACAATCAGCTCCGCGGCCGTGCCGGCCGTCAGGGCGACCCTGGTGCCTCCCGCTTCTTCCTGTCGGCTGAAGATGACGTGATCCGCCTGTTCGCCGGCGATCGCATCTACAAGATCCTCGACCGGCTCGGTCCGGTCGGCGACGACGGTGAAGAGATGCCCCTGGAAGCCAAGATGCTCACCAGGACAGTCGAGAACGCCCAGAAGAAGGTCGAAGAACAGAACTTCCTGATTCGTAAACGCGTCCTCGAATACGACGATGTCATGAACGAACAGCGCCGCGTGGTTTACAAGTACCGCGGCGAGATCCTCGAAGGCCGCGACATGTCGGACATTGCCCGGGATGAACTCTCCGGCGTGATCGGACGTCTGGTTGAGGAGTACACCCCCGGCGACCTGATCGAAGACTGGGACCTGCCGGAACTCGACACCCAGCTTCACCTGATCTGGCCCTGCGCGATCGACGTTGAAGGCATGGCGCCCGAATCGGTTGACCGTGAAGGCCTGAAAGCGAAACTCGTCGAAGACGCCCAGAAGGCTTACGACGAACGCGAAAGCGAACTTGGCGACGAAGTAATGCGTTACCTCGAACGCACCCTGCTGATGCAGGTGATCGACTCACGCTGGCGGGAACATCTTTACGACATGGACTACCTCCGTGAAGGCATCCACCTTCGTGGTTTCGCCCAGATCGATCCCCTGGTTGCGTACAAGAACGAGGGCTACTCGATGTTCTCGGAATTGATGAATGCGATCTGGGAAGAGTTCAGCAAGCTGGTCTTCAACGTCGAGATCGAAATCGAACCGGAGCAGGCGGGAGCTTTCGCGGCACCGGTCGATGAGCCACAGAACTTTGACTATGCCGGCGGAACAAGCGAATCGCAGCCGTCTGCCCTGACCGAAACCGCAATGGAAGATGAAGCGCCGCGTGGCCAGAACCCGGTCGGGTTCCAGGCAGGCTCGTCCACGATCCTGACCGGTGGTGCTACTGCTACCAAGGTCAAGTCCGACAAGGAGAACATCGGACGTAACGATCCCTGCTGGTGCGGTTCGGGCAAGAAGTTCAAGAAATGCCACGGGAGCTGACCACCAACTGACCGTCAGCGATCAGGAACCGGTGGGGCCCGACGAGATGGAATCCGTGGCGCGCGAATTCGTGCGCAGCTTCAACGACCGGGATCTGGACGCTTTCACTGAAACGCTGGACCCGGCAGTCGAACTTCATTCGATGAAGGGTCTGGTCCAGGGGGTTGACGCGGCGCGCCAATGGGCTGACCGGGCACCGGGAGGTGCCCAGCAGACAGTGGTGATCAATCAGGTCGAAACGCACGGCGATGAGGTCCTCCTGGGGATCCGGCGCGACTGGCACTGGGATGAGGATGGTTCCCTGGCTGGCAGCGACGAGATGGCCTGGCTGTTCCGGCTGCGTGATGGCCGGATCACTTCCTGGCGACCGTTCGCTGATTCCGCCGAGGCGACCGCAGCTTTCGGCGCCGTCTGAGGCCGATCAGCTTTCGGGTTCTTTGTGTGGCGTCTGGAAGCCGACCGGCCGGTCGAGCTGGGTGTCATCGAACGAAACGGGGTCTTCGATCGGTTCGAGATGTGTGAAGACCGTTGCCTGGTCGAAAACGTCGCGTAGCTCTTCTTCGACGTTTTCAGCGAAATCATGACCGCGCTGAACCGACCATTCGCCGGGAACCAGTACATGGATTGATACGAACACGCGGCGTCCGGCCCGCCTGGTCCGTAGCGCGTGGAACTGGATCGTTTCCGATGCGTGCCGGTCGAGCACCCCAGTCACGGCCGCGAGTTCGTTGTCCGGCAGGGCCTTGTCCATCAGTCCGGCCATTGAGCCGCGCATCAGCGCGAGGCCCGTGCGGACGATGTTGGCGGCGACCAGCAGGGCGATTATCGGGTCGAGCCGGTCCCAGCCGGTCAGGTAGACCAGGGCGATGCCGACGACCACCCCGATCGACGTCCAGACGTCAGTCATCAGGTGCTTGCCATCGGCCTCGAGGGTGATTGAATCTTCTTCCCGGCCGGTCTTCAGCAGGTAACGGCCGACGACCAGGTTGACCAGGGTCGCGGCCAGCGAGACAGCGAGGCCGGCCCCCACGTCGGTCAGCCCGGCAGGGTCGATCAGCCGTCCAATCGCCGCATAGGCGATCGTGACGGCCGCCAGCAGGATCAGGCCGCCTTCGAACCCGGCCGAAAGGTAGTCGGCCTTTTCGTGGCCATAAGAATGGTCTTCGTCGGGGGGACGGGTGGACCAGAGGATCACCGCCAGAGCAACGAGAGCGGCCACCAGATTCACGACGGACTCGGCCGCGTCGGAAAGCAGCCCGACCGATCCGGTGAGCAGCCAGGCGGTCGTCTTCATCGAGATCGTCAAGATCGCTGCTGCGATCGAAATCGAGATGACTCTGATCAGGCGCCTGCGACGCCGCTCTGTCCCGTCTGCTGCCGTCATCAACCCAATTGTCCCCATCGGTGCCGACGATGGTCGCGCGGTCGCCATCAACTACGCTTGGTCAATGGCCGAAGCCGTCAACATCGAATCAGTTCCGGCGCGAATCACGGCAATTCAGGACAACCTCGTCCTGCTCGATGATTACCTCGACCCGACCGGACTCCAGACCGAAGTGGACCGGCTGGAAGACGAGATGCAGCAGCCCGGTTTCTGGGATGACCAGGACAAAGCGGCCAAGGTCTCGGCTGATCATTCACGCACGCAGAAGAAGCTGACCAGTTTTCGTGGGCTCCAGCGGGAAGCGGAAGACCTGGTCGAGATGGCCGAAATGGCTGAATCCGACGCTGAAATGGCAGCAGAGCTGGAGCTCCAGCTCGCCTCGGTTGAGTCCCGGCTCGAGGAACTCGAAGAAGCCCGCCTTTTCAGCGGCGAATACGACCAGGGTGATGCTCTGGTCACCGTTCACGCTGGGGCTGGTGGAACCGACTCCCAGGACTGGGCCGAGATGCTTCTTCGCATGTATCTGCGATGGACAGAACGCCGGGGTTTCAAGGTCGAGATGAAAGAAGCTTCGGAAGGCGACGAAGCCGGCCTGAAATCGGCCACCTTCCAGCTGAGCGGAGAAAACGCCTACGGTTTGATCGCCGCTGAGCGTGGGGTTCACCGCCTGGTCCGCATTTCACCTTTCGATTCGTCAGCCCGCCGCCACACGAGTTTCGCGCAGGTCGATGTTGCCCCGGTCGTTGACGAAACCGTGGACGTGGAAATAGATGAAACCGAGCTAAGGGTGGATACCTACAGGGCTTCCGGCGCCGGTGGTCAGCACGTGAACAAAACCGATTCGGCTGTGCGCCTCACTCACCTGCCGACCGGGGTGGTGGTCCAGTGCCAGAACGAGCGGTCCCAGACCCAGAACAAGGCCCAGGCGATGCAGATGCTCCGGTCGAAGTTGATCGAGCTGGAAGAACGCAAGCGGACCGAAGCGGTAAATACCGAACGTGGTGAAGTCAAGGATGTTGCCTGGGGTTCGCAGATCCGCAGCTACGTTTTGAACCCGTACACGATGGTCAAGGATCACCGGACTGACTTTGAGGTCGGTGACGCGCAGAAGGTGCTGGACGGCGACATCGATGGTTTCATCCGCGAGTACCTGAACCGAACTGCCTGAACCCGAACTGTGATGGCCTGGCAGGGTCCGCTGGTAAACCGGCGCGGTTTAGGGACACCAGGCGTCCTTTATGCGCGCCACCTTACGAGCCGGACAGCCTGAACCTAGAAGGGGGCGTCCGGGTTCTCCATCTGGAGCAGCCTTCTTTTCAGGCGCGTACCTTCTTTGCCTCCTCCGTAGCCACCGATGCTGCCGTCACTTTTGATCACGCGGTGGCAGGGGATGACCAGTGCGATCGGGTTGATTGACATCGCTGTGCCAACCGCCCTTGCGGCTCCGGCGCTGCCGGCCATTTCAGCGACATCGCCATAGCTGCGGGTTTCGGCGTACGGGATCGTGGCGACTGCCTTCAGCACCTTGCGGTTGAAACCACCGGTCAGTTGCCAGTCCAGAGGCAGGCCGAACCCGGTGGCTTCGCCAGCCAGAAACGCTTCAACCTGATCGGCTGCATAATCGGCCAGGTCTCCGCCTTCGACCGGCCTGAGGCGGGTTCTGGCGGAGACTTCTTCGACCAGTTCATCCGGATCCGATCCGGGCAGCGATACACGGATCACGCCTTTTTCGGTGGCGGCCAGCGCAACCGGACCGAATTCGGTGTCGAAAGCGATGTGCTGGAACTCTCCGGGCATCCACCGTCAACTTTAGGCGAATAAGGTTGGCTGATGGCGGATCTACCGAATGGCACCATCGAGCTGATCGAGCGGGCCCTCGAAGAGGACCTCGGCTCCGGTGACATCACCGCGGAAGCCACGGTTCCGGCAGAAGCACAGGGACGGGCACACCTGATCCAGAAGCAGCCCGGGGTTGTCTACGGACTCGATATCGCCGAAGAGGTATTCCGTCGGGTCGGGGTCGATGATTTCGATCGAACCGTGATCGAAGGCCACTGGCACGATTCGGTGCCGCGGGACATCGCATTGATCCACGGGCCGGCGAGGGCATTGCTGGCTGGTGAAAGGGTGGCCCTCAACTTCCTTGGTCACCTCTCCGGCATCTCGACCCTGACTGCGCGTTTCGTCGATGAGGTCGGTGGAACGGGAACGAAGATCCTTGACACCCGGAAAACGACCCCGGGGATGCGACTGCTCGAAAAACGGGCGGTCACTTTCGGTGGCGGCCAGAACCACCGGATCGGCCTTTTCGACGCGGTGCTGATCAAAGAGAACCACATCGCCATGGCCGGCGGCGTGAGTGAAGCCGTGACCGCGTCACGCCAGGCATCTCCCGGTTTGTTGATCGAGGTCGAGGCCGAAAACCTGGACGAAGTCCGCACCGCGATCGAAGCGGGCGCTGACCGCATCCTGCTGGACAACATGGGACCGGAAATGCTCCGGCAGGCCGTGACGATCCGGGATCAGGATGGACCGGAGGTCAAGCTCGAAGCATCGGGCGGCATCGACCTCGACAACGTCGCCGAAGTTGCCGGGACGGGAGTTGACTTCATCTCCATCGGCGCCCTGACCCATTCAGCGTCCTCGCTTGACCTCAGCCTTCTGATCCACCCGGCCTGACCGGTCGGCGTTCACCCGGCGGCAACATGAACGGCCCCGGGCGGTCATAACGTGCGCAGGTGAATGAACGCGCCGGCTAATGCCACAGCCACAGTCCCAGCCTCAACGCCTTCGCTAGGCGAGTCCCTTGACCGGTCCAGTTTCAGCAAGCTTCATCGACGCTTCTGGCTGCTGGCAGCCCTCGGAATCATGCTTGACGGTTTCGATTTTTTCATCATCGGGGTCGCGAACCCCCTGATTGCCCACGATTTCGGGGCATCTGCCGCGCAGACCGGCCTGGTGTCCGCAGCGGCGAT